>NZ_JAILXP010000181.1 GCF_020740895.1 Streptomyces sp. UNOB3_S3
GCCCTACCGGCCCACGCTGCCGCTGGGCGCCCGGGACTTCACGGCGGCCCTGTGGTTCCGCTACCGGGCGGCGGCGGTCAAGGGCGAGCAGCCCCTGCTGTGGATGGGCGGGGTCGGCGGCGCGCCGCAGGTGGCGCTGCGCGGGGAGCCCGGCACCGGCCGGATCACCGGCCAGGTGACGGCGCTGGCGGCCGGCCCGGGCCCGTCCCGTACGGCGACGGTGCGGTCGGCCGGCGCGTACGGCGACGGGCGCTGGCACCATGTGGCCCTGCGGCGTTCCGGCGGCCGGCTGACCCTGACCGTGGACGGCGCGGCGGTGTCGGTGCCGGACGTCCCGGGATCGGTGAGCCGCAACTCGACGTTCGGGGTGCACCTGGGGCAGAAGCCGGACGCCCGCGCGTTCCTGACGGGGGAGCTGGACGAGGTTCGGGTCTACGGGCGGGCCCTGACCGACGGCGAACTCGCCGCCGTACGCGGGCGCAACGCACCGGTCGCCCGCCGGGACGCGGTGCTCTGGCTGCCGCTGGACCGGATCGACGGCGCCCCGAAGGGGCGCGGGGAACTGCGCGACCAGCCCCCACCGGCCCGCAGGTGACCGGATTGGCTCCGCGCGGAGCACTCAGGCTCCGCCCCCCGCGGAAACGGGTTCCATCGCCGGCTCCGCCGGGTGGGCGACCGGCTGCCGGCCGAAGCGCTTCGCCAGTACCGCGCCCACCATCAGCTGAAGCTGGTGGAAGAGCATCAGCGGCAGCACCGCCAGGCTCGCCTGGGCACCGAAGAGCACGGTGGCCATCGGCAGCCCGCTCGCGAGGCTCTTCTTCGAGCCGGCGAAGGTGATGGCGATCCGGTCCTCGCGGCCGAAGCCGAGCCCCCGGGAGCCGAAGGTGGTGAGGGTCAGCATCACGGCCAGCAGGACGGCCTCGACGCCCACCAGCACCACCAGCCGCCACGGCGACACCTGCTGCCAGACGCCGCGCACCATGCCCGCGCTGAAGGCCACATAGACCACGAGGAGGATGGAGCCCCGGTCGACCAGCCCCAGCACCTGGCGGTGCCGGGTCAGGAAGCCGCCGATCCAGCGGCGCAGCAGTTGCCCGGCCAGGAAGGGCACCAGCAGGCGCAGCACCACCGACAGCAGTGAGTCCAGCGAGGTCCCGGCGCCGCTGCCGCCCAGCAGCAGGGCCGCCAGCAGCGGGGTGAGGACGATGCCGGCGAGGCTGGAGAACGTGCCCGCGCAGATCGCCGCCGCCACATTGCCGCGCGCCAGCGAGGTGAAGGCGATCGACGACTGCACCGTGGAGGGCGTCAGGCACAGGAAGAGCAGCCCGGTGTAGAGCTCCGGGGGCAGGACGTGCGGGACGAGGCCCCGGGCGGCGAGGCCCAGCAGCGGGAAGGCCAGGAACGTACAGGCGAGGACCGTCAGGTGCAGCCGCCAGTGGCGCAGCCCGTCCATCGCCTCCCGGGTGGAGAGTTTGGCGCCGTAGAGGAAGAACAGCAGCGCCACCGCGCCCGTGGAGGCGCCCTCGGCGACGTTCGCGGCCGGGCCGCGCACCGGGAGGAACACCGCGAGCAGCACCGTGCCCAGCAGCGCGGCTATATAGGGGTCGACGGGGAGGCGGGAGAGTAGGCGGCGCATGCGTCCCACCCTGTCCCGCCCCACGGTCATCGGGAACCCCGTACACCACTCTGACTGTTATCACGAATTCCGATAACCTCCGATAACCTCCGATGACCTCCGTTAGCCTCAGGTGTCATGTTCGATCCCGCGCAGTTGCGCACCTTCCTGGCCGTCGCCCAGACCCTGAGCTTCACCCAGGCCGCACGGCGGCTGGGCGTGCGGCAGTCGACGGTCAGCCAGCAGGTGCGGCGGCTGGAGGACGCGGCCGGGCGGCAGTTGTTCTCCCGGGACACCCACAGCGTGCGGCTCACCGAGGACGGCGAGGCGATGCTCGGTTTCGCCCGGACGATCCTGGAGGCCCATGAGCGCGCCGCGCACTGGTTCGCGGGGGCGCGGCCCCGGGGGCGGCTGCGCTTCGGGGCGTCGGAGGACTTCGTGCTGACGCGGCTGCCCGAGCTCCTGGAGGGGTTCCGGCGCCACCATCCCGAGGTGGACCTGGAGCTGACCGTGGACCTGTCCGGGCATCTGATGAAGCGGCTCGCGGCCGGGCGCCTCGATCTCGTCCTGGCCAAGCGGCACCCGGCCGACGAGCCCCTCGGCCGGCTGGTCTGGCGCGACCGGCTCGTGTGGATCGGCGCCGAGGGCGCGCGCCCGGACCCGCGCCGCCCGCTGCCGCTGGTGCTCCTGCCGCCCCCGGCGGTGACCCGGGCCCGGGCCCTGGAGGTGCTGGAGCGGCACGGTCGCGCCTGGCGGGTGACCTGCACCAGCGGCAGTCTCAACGGTCTGGTGGCCGCCGCCCGGGCCGGGCTCGGGGTGATGGCCCACGCCCAGGGGATGATCCCGCCGGGGCTCGTCCGCCTCCCGGCGGGCGCCGGGCTGCCGGATCTCGGCGGGATGGACATCGTCCTGCTGCACGGTGCGGGCGCCCGGCGGGACGGGCCGGTGCGCGACAGCGCGGAGGCCCTCGCGGACGCGATCCTGGCGGCGGGCGACCGGCTGAACGCCGGGTGACCGCCATACCCAGGACACCCATGACACCCGTGACGCCCAGGACACCCACCGCACCCATGACACCCGTGCTCATTTCGCAGAGTTCTTCAAAAGATTCCGTGCAGATCCGGTCATGGCCCGTCCGCAGGCCGAGAAGAGCCCGGCCGGAAGGGTTCGTGCCGCTACGGGGCCGGGTACGGTCACGGCGCTGTGCCACGTCCGCGAGGACTGTGCCGCGTCCGCGAGGAGCGAGAGGTTGCGCGAGTTCACCGTGCCGTCCCTGGTCACGGCACCCCCCGCCGGAGGGCTGGCGGACGTCGTCTTCGACCATGCCGCCGAGGACCCCGGCCGGGCGGCGCTGAGCCGGGCCGAGGGCGGCGTATGGCGGGACGTGACCGCGGCCGACTTCCGGGACGAGGTACTGGCGCTGGCCAAGGGCCTCCTCGCCCAGGGCGTCCGGTTCGGCGACCGGGTGGCCGTCATGTCCCGCACCCGCTACGAGTGGACGCTGTTCGACTTCGCGCTGTGGAGCGTCGGCGCCCAGCCCGTCCCGGTGTATCCCACCTCCTCCCCCGACCAGGTCCTGCGGATGCTGTACGACGCGGAGGTCACCGCCTGCGTCGTCGAGCACGAGGACCACGCGATGACCATCGGCTCCGTCATCGACCGCCTCCCCCGGCTCACCCGTCTCTGGCAGCTGGACGCGGGCGCGGTCGACGAGCTCACCGAGGCCGGGGCCCGTGTCCGTGACGAGGTCGTCCACCGCCACCGGACGGCGCTCACCCCCGGCTCCCCCGCGACGGTCGTCTACACCTCGGGCTCCACGGGCCGCCCCCGGGGCTGCGTCCTCACCCACGGCAACTTCATGGCCGAGAGCGACAACATCCTCCGCCGCTACGAGCGGGTCTTCCGCGCCCGCCCCGGCGAGCAGGCATCCACCCTCCTCTTCCTCCCCCTCGCCCATGTCTTCGCCCGCATGGCGCAGGTCGCCGCGGTCCGGGGCCGGGTCAGGCTGGGCCACCAGCCCCGGCTGACCGCCGCGGCCCTCCTGCCCGGCCTCCAGACGTTCCGCCCGACCTTCGTCCTCGCCGTCCCCCATGTCTTCGAGGGTCTCTTCGCCACCGCCCGGCGCGCCGCCGAGCGCGAGGGCCGGGGCAGACCGTTCGAGAAGGCCGTCGACGTCGCGGTGCGCTACGCGCGGGCCCTGGAGGACCGGGCCTTCGGCACCGGGCCGGGCCCCGGCACCGCGCTCCGCGTCCAGCACCAGGTCTTCGACAAGCTCGTCTACGCCAGGCTGCGCGAGGAGCTCGGCGGCCGGGTGCGGTACGCGATGTCGGGCGGCTCCGGGCTGGAGCGGCGCCTGGGGCTGTTCTTCGCCGGGGCCGGGGTGACCGTCCTGGAGGGCTACGGGCTGACGGAGACCACCGGCGCCGCCGTCGCCAACCCTCCCGAGCGGACCCGCTTCGGCACCGTCGGCCGGCCCGTGCCCGGCACGAGCGTGCGGATCGCCGACGACGGCGAGGTGCTGCTCCGCGGCGACCAGGTGTTCTCGGGCTATCTGGGGGACGAGCGCGCCACCGGCGCCGTGCTCCGGGACGGCTGGCTGGCCACCGGCGACCTGGGCGCGCTGGACGAGCACGGCTATCTGACGATCACCGGCCGGAAGAAGGAGATCCTGGTGACCTCCGGGGGCGGGAACGTCGCGCCCCTCGCCCTGGAGGAGCGGGTGCGCGCCCACCCGCTGGTCGCCCAGTGCGTCGTGGTCGGCAACGACCGCCCGTACGTCGGCGCGCTCGTCACCCTGGACCGAGAGGGGGTGACGCACTGGCTCGCCATGCGGGAGCTGCCCCGGCCCACCAGCCTGGCCGAACTGGTGCACGATCCCGAGCTGGAGGCCGAGATCCGGCGGGCCGTGGTGGCCGCCAACACCCTCGTCTCGCACGCCGAGTCCATCCGCGCCTTCCGGATCCTGCCCGGCCTCTTCACCGAGGAGCAGGGGCTGCTGACGCCGACCCGCAAGCTGCGGCGCAAGGCCATAGAGAAGGCCTACGCCGACGAGGTGGAGGCGCTCTACTCCGCCTGACGCCCATCCGGAACACCCCTCCGGAGCACCCGTACGGAGCACCCGTCCGGGGGACATGGTGGCGGAAGCGGGAATGCGGTGACCGATGTTCCGGTTGACCCTGGAGCAAGTGCATTCGCGAACGTAAGGATCGACTGCTGTGAGCAAGGTCCCCACCATCACCCTGAACAACGGCGTCGAGATGCCCCAGCTGGGCTTCGGCGTGTGGCAGGTCGCCGACGACGAGGCGACCGCCGCCGTCTCGACCGCCCTCGAAGCGGGGTACCGCAGCATCGACACCGCCGCCATCTACGAGAACGAGACGGGGACCGGCAAGGCGCTCGCCGCCTCGGGCATCGCCCGTGACGAGCTGTTCGTCACCACCAAGCTGTGGAACAGCGCGAACGAGACGTGGACGCGCGACAACGTGCTCCGGGAATTCGACGCCTCCCTGGCCAAGCTGGGCCTCGACTACGTCGACCTGTACCTCATCCACTGGCCCCGGGCCATGCGCGAGGACTACGTGACGATCTGGCGCGCCTTCGCGGAGATCGCCGGGAGCGGCCGCGCCAAGGCGGTCGGCGTGTCCAACTTCCACGCGCCCCAGCTCGAGCGCGTGATCGCCGAGACCTCCCTGGTCCCGGCCGTCAACCAGGTCGAGCTCCACCCCGACTTCGCGCAGACCGAGCTGCGTGCCGTGCACGCGCGCCACGGCATCGTCACCGAGGCCTGGTCCCCGCTGGGCCAGGGCCGTGGCCTGCTGGAGGAGCCGGTCCTCGCCCGCATCGGCGCGAAGCACGGCAAGTCGGCCGCCCAGGTCGTCCTGCGCTGGCACCTCCAGGTGGGCAACGTCGTCATCCCGAAGTCGGTGACGCCGTCCCGCATCCGGGAGAACTTCGACGTCTTCGGCTTCGAGCTGGACGCCGACGACCTCGCGGCGATCGCCGGCCTCGACGCCGGCAACCGGCTCGGCCCCAACCCGGACGAGTTCGACTGGAGCTGATCCACCACCCGGTCCCGCGTGGGCGCACGAGCCCACGCGGGACCGGCCGTCAGCGCGCCCCGTGCCCCGGGGCGACCGCCTCGATCCTGCGGGCCAGCTCCACGTCCAGCCCGGTGACCTTGCCGCCCACGCTGTGGGTGTTCACGGCGAGGCTCACCGTGTTGTAGCCGAGGGTCAGATCGGAGTGGTGGTTCAACTCCTCCTGGATCTGGGCGATGTGGACGACCATCGCCGCCGCCTGGAAGTGCCCGTCGAAGGTGTAGCGGCGAGTGATCCGGTCGCCGTCCGTGGACCAGCCGGGGAGCTCCTGGAGGCGCTCCTCCACGTCCTTCTGCGAGAGCGGTTCGACTGCCATCGCACATCCCTTCGTTCTCGTCGTCCCACCAGCGTCCCACGAGGCGGCAGCGCTTTCACGCCAATGTGCGGCGGATGGCACGGACGCGTCGACGGCGCCCTTCCGGGGCCAGGGGGACCCTCTTATGCTCCTGCGCCGGACATGACACGTTTACCGGGGTGGCAGGGGGCGGCGGCATGACGGATCGCACACGCAGAGGGTTCATCGGCGGCGCGGCGGCCGTCACGGCGACGGCGGCGCTCGCCGGGACGGCCCACGCCGCGCCCCGGCCGGTCACCGGAACCGTCCGCAAAGGGAGCGCCGGGCGGCGCGTCGCCGTCCTGGGCGGCGGTGTCGCCGGGCTCACGGCCGCGCACGAACTGGCCGAGCGCGGCTTCGAGGTGACGGTGTACGAGCGCAAGTCCGCGCTCGGCGGCAAGGCGCGCAGCATGGACGTGCCCGGCAGTGGGAAGGGCGGCCGCAAGGCCCTGCCCGGCGAGCACGGCTTCCGCTTCATCCCGGGTTTCTACCGCAATCTCCCCGACACTCTTCGCCGTATCCCCTTCCCCGGCAACGCCAACGGCTGCCACGACAATCTCGTGCCCTCCAGCGAGGTCATGCTGGCCCGCATGGGCGGCCGTGAGGACATCCGCATCCCGTTCGCCACCCTCGGCACGCTTCCCCCGGTCCTCACCCCGGACGCGCTGCTGCGGGCGCTGACGGCCTACTGCGAGACGTTCTCCCGGCTGCGGGCCCATGAGATCGCGTACTTCGCGAACCGGCTGCTGGTCTGGTTCACCAGCAGCGAGCGCCGCCGGCTGGAGTCCTGGGAGCGCGTCCCGTGGCTGGACTTCACCGGGGCCGCGCGGATGTCGGCCGACTACCGGCAGCTGCTGGCCATCGGCATCACCCGCAACATCGTCGCGACCAAGGCCGAGGTCGCCAGCACCCGGACCGTCGCGACCTGCGTCGAGGCGTTCCTCTACAACGCGCTGGGCCGGGGCGCCGACGGCGAGCCCGACCGGGTTCTCGACGCGCCCACCAACGAGGCGTGGATCGACCCGTGGACCACCCATCTGCGCTCGCTGGGCGTCGTGTTCCACACCGGCTGGGCCGTGCGGGAACTGCGGCTGGAGGGCGGGCGGATCGCCGAGGCCGTCCTCGAGGACGCGGGCGGCGCCCAGCGGTCGGTGACCGCCGACCACTTCGTCTCCGCGATGCCGGTCGAGCACGCCCGGCGGACCTGGAACGAGCAGGTCCGGGCGGCCGACCCCCGGCTGGCGCGCTGCGACCGGCTCAAGACTGACTGGATGACGGGCATCCAGTTCTATCTCACCGAACCCACCCCGATCATCCACGGCCACATCAACCACATCGACACACCCTGGTCGATCACATCCGTCAGCCAGGCCCAGTACTGGCGCGGCCGGGACTTCCGGGCCGACTACGGCGACGGCACGGTCGCGGACTGCCTCTCCGTGGACGTCTCCGAATGGGACCGGCCCGGCATCCTCTACGGCAAGCCCGCCAAGCGCTGCACCCGCGAGGAGGTCGCCCGCGAGGTCTGGGCCCAGATGAAGGCCGGGCTCAACGACACCGGGCGCGCGGTGCTGCGCGACGCGACGCTCCACTCGTGGTTCCTGGACCCGGCCGTGGAGCTGGACGGCACCCGCGCGAGCAACGACGAGCAGCTCTTCATCCACCCCACCGGCACCTGGTACGACCGCCCCGAGGCCCGCACCGCCATCCCCAATCTCTTCCTCGCCGGGGACTATGTGGCCGTCGACATCGACCTGGCCACCATGGAGGGCGCCAACGCCGCCGCGCGCACCGCCGTCAACGCCCTCCTCGACGAGACCGGATCCCGCGCCGAGCGCTGTTCCGTCACCCCTCTCTACCGGGCGCCGGAGCTGGAGCCGCTGCGGCGGCAGGACGAGTTCCGCCACCGGCTGGGCCTGCGCAACCTCTTCGACCTCGGCTAGGAACTCCGCTTCTTCTTACACGCTTTTGTCGTCGCTCTGCCGTGCCTGCGAAACGCGCCCGGCAACGTGGTACCCGTCCTGAGCAACACGCAGAGGAGTGGGCAATGACGTACAAGAGCACGGCCCGGCGCGCGGGTCTGGCGGTGGGCGTGACGGCGGTGCTGGCCTCGGTGCTGCCGGCAGCGACCGCCACCGCCACCGCGCCCGTGAGCGGCCGCGCCGCCGTGGCGGCACCCGGCTGGTGCCCGTCCGTGGGCGGTCACCGGGTCGACTGCGGCGGGGTGGACCGTCCGCTCGTCGCGGGGAAGCCGGAGCTCGGCACGGTCGCGGTGAGTTACGCGGTCGTCCGCCACAGCGCGCCCGGCCCCGCCAGGGGCACCGTCGCCGTCAACCCGGGCGGTCCGGGCGAGACCGCGATCGACAAGGCCGAGGAGTTCGCCTGGGGCCTGGAGGACCTGCTCGAGGACCACGACCTGCTGCTCGTCGACCCGCGCGGCACCGGCAGGTCGCAGCCGGTCCCGTGCGGGGTCACCGACGCCGAGTACCGCTTCGGGACCCGGGCACAGCAGCGGGCCGCCGTCGAACGGTGCGCCCGGAACCTCGGGCCGAAGGCCGCCGGTTACACCTCGGCGGCCACCGCCGACGACATCGACGCGATCCGCGACCGTCTCGGCGTACCGCGACTCAGCCTGTACGGGCTGTCCTACGGCACCTATCTGATGCCGGTGTACGCCTCCCGCCACCCCGAGCGCGTGCGCAACATCGTGCTGTCCGGCGCCTACCCCCTCGCGCTCGACCCGCTGGCGCGGCCCAGCGCCCAGGCGGTCCCGTCGAACCTGCGCCGGGTGTGCGAGCGCGGCGTCCCCGTCGCGTGCGACGGCGAGCAGGCCGTGAAGGACCTCGCCACCACGGCCGCGCGGCTGCGGACCGAGCCCCTGACCGTGCCGGTCACCACCGGTCACGGTGTGTACGAGAAGCGGTTCACCGAGGACAAGCTCGCCAGCCTGGCGTTCGAGGCGGCCAGCAGCCGGGTCGGCCTCGAACCGGACAAGCCCTCGCTGCTCGGACGACTCCCCCACGCCCTCCACCGTTTCGTCAAGGGCGACGCCGGGCCGTTGCGGAAGCTGGTCCAGGAGGAGGGGAGCACGGGCAGCACGGTGGACCAGGCGCCGTACATCGCGGTCACCTGCAACGACTACCGCAAGGCCTGGTCGAAGGACGCGCCGCTGCCGGCGCGGTGGCGCCAGTACGAGGCGGCGCTGGCCGCCGTACGCCCCGGTGAGCACGGGGCGTTCAGCGCCAGGGGCTTCACCGAGGGCACCACGGACGCCGGTGACGTGTGCATCGGCTGGCCGCGCGAGAACACCCCCGGTCCACAGCCCACGAAGCCCGCGCTGCCCGACGTCCCCGTCCTCGTGCTCTCCGGCGACCTCGACGCCAACACGCCCGACGCGAGCGGGAAGAAGGCCGCGGAACAGTTCCGCCACAGCCGGTTCCTCTCGGTCCGCAACATGGGGCACGTGCCCGAGCTGGAGACGGGCCGCTGCGTCACCGGGGTCTCCTCGCGCTTCGTCCGCACCGGCGAGCCGGGCGACACCTCCTGTCTGCGCGCCCTCCCGCCGATCGCCGTCACCCCGGTCCACGGCTGACGGGCCGGTGCCGTGACCGCGTCCACCGCCCATGAAGATGATCACATGACCGATGAAACGGGGCACCGCCGGACGGTGCTGGTCGTCGAGGACGACCCGGGAGTGCGCAGCACCCTGGACCAGTTGCTGCGCTTCGAGGGCTACCGGGTGCTCCTGGCCCCCGACGGCCTGGCGGCCCTCGGCCTCCTGGAACAGGAGCGGCCCGATCTGGCGGTGGTGGACGTGGTCATGCCGGGCCTCGACGGCCTCGGCCTGTGCCGGATGCTGCGCAGGCGCGGCGACCGGCTGCCCGTCCTGGTCCTGACGGCCCGTCACGAGGTCGGCGACCGGGTCGCGGGGCTCGACGCGGGCGCCGACGACTACCTGGCCAAGCCGTTCGCCACCGAGGAGTTGTTCGCCCGTATCCGCGCGCTGTTGCGGCGCACCGAACCGGCGGAGGACAGCGGGGTCCTGACGGTCGCGGACCTCGCGCTGGACCCCTCGTCCCGGCGGGCGTTCCGCGGGGAACGGGAACTGGACCTGACGAAGACCGAGTTCGACGTGCTGGAGCTGCTGCTGTCCCACGCGGGCGCGGTCCTGGGCCGGTCGCAGATGTACGAGCGCATCTGGGGCTTCGACTTCGACACCACCTCCCGCTCCCTCGACGTCTACATCGGCTATCTGCGCCAGAAGACCGAGCAGGGTGGCGAGCCCCGGCTGATCCACACCGTCCGCAACGTCGGCTACACGATCCGGCCCGTGTGATGCTCCGTACGAGGATCACCGCCGTCGTCGCCGCGGCCGCCGCGCTCGCCATGTGCCTCGCCGCCTTCATGTCGTACCGGGGCGTGAGCGCCCTGGTCGCCGACGAGCTGGAGCGGGGCCTCGACGACCGTGCGAACACGGTCGTCGCCCTCCTCGCCGCCGGGCTGACACCGCCCGCCCGGCCGGACATGATCGAGCAGGTCGTGTCCGCCGAAGGTGCGGTACGGCCGCTGGCGCCCGGCCGCGAGGCCCTGCCCCTCTCGCCGGAGGCGCTGCGCGTGGCCCGGACGGGGAAGGGGGCCGGCCGCGAGGACGTCGTCGTCTCCGGCACCGAGTACGGCACCCTGACCAGGCCCCTGCCCGGCGGCGGGGCGGTCATGGTCGGCCAGAGCTACGAGGGCGCCACGCGCGTCGACGACCAGTTCCTGTGGCGGATCTCCTGGACCACCGCGGCCGCCGTCGGCTTCGCGGCGCTCCTCGGCTGGCTCGTGCTGGGGCGGATCCTGCGGCCGGTCCGCCGGCTGGCCGCCACCACCCAGCGCATCACCACCACGCAGGACCTCGCCACACCGCTGCCGCCCGCCGGTTCGGACGAGATCGGCCAGCTGACGCGCAGCTTCGAGCACATGCTCGCCGCGCTGCGCCGCTCCCGCGCCCAGCAGCAGCGCCTGGTCCAGGACGCCAGCCATGAGCTGCGCACGCCGCTCACCTCGGTGCGCGGCAGCGCCGAGCTCCTCCAGCGGGGGCGCGGCAGGCTCGCGCCCGAGGACGAGGAGCAGATCCTCACCACCCTGGTCACCGAGACCGCCGCCCTCGACGCCCTGGTGCGCGAGCTCGTCGAGCTGGCCACCGACCGCCGTACGGAGGAGGAGCCCGAGGCCGTCGACCTGGCCGTCGTCGCGGAGGACGGGGCGCGGCGCTGCCGGCAGCGGACCGGGCGCGTCGTCCTCGTCGTGGAGGACGGGACGGACCCGCCGGTGCCGGTGCTCGCCCGGCCGCGCGCGCTCCAGCGGTGCGTCGACAACCTGCTGAGCAACGCGGTGAAGTTCAGCCCCGAGGGCTCGCCGGTCGCCGTGCGCGTCGGCGGGGGCAGGCTGGCCGTGCGGGACCGGGGGCCGGGCATCGCGCCCGGCGAGGAGCAGGCCGTCTTCGACCGCTTCTACCGCGGCCCCCGGACCCAGGCGACGCCCGGCTCCGGCCTCGGTCTGGCCATCGTGCACGACATCGTCACGGCCGACGCCGGGACCGTCTTCGCGACCACGGCGGACGGCGGCGGCGCGGAGGTCGGCTTCGTCCTGCCGCCCCTTGGCCGGGACGGGCCGAACGGCCGGGCGGTACGGAGGCGTTCGTGGCGGGCCGGTCGGGTCAAGACGACTGCCGATGCCCTCCGCGAGGGCGCTCCCGGCGTATGACGCGCGGTCTCCCGGACCCGAGTGCGCGGGTCCGGGAGACCGTCTGTGCTCACCTTGCCCCAGGAGGGGCCGGGTCCGCGATGACCTCGGAGGTCATGGGCGCGTCGGCCGGAGCCGGAGCGGTGCTCAGGGCCGCAGCGGGCCCTCGCAGGTGAAGTCCGCCGAGCCCGCCCTGCCGTCGGACCAGATGTCGACGGTCCCGAAGGAGCAGTTCATGTCGGCGAGGTTGTTGGCGGCGGGGGCCGCGCGGCCGAGGATGAAGTAGTCCACGGTGCCGGACATGTCGCTGAAGACCCGGTCGGGGCTGCCGGAGTCCGAGAGGTTGGCGGTGATCCGGCCCGTGCAGGTGAAGCGCGGCTTGCCGGTGGTGTCGCCGATCCCGGCGCAGTTCGACGGGGTGATGCCGGTGGCGCTCGCGAAGGCCGCGCCGACCCGGTCGGCGGCGGCGTGGGTCAGCGAGCCCACGGGGGTGTAGTGGGTGTCGGGGACGTAGAGGTGGTCGACGTCGCGGATCTGCTCGTCGAGGAAGGCGTCGTACTCGCGCTGGATCGTGGCGTCCTTGCCCATGCGGGTGCGCCAGGCGTCGAAGCCCTTGGGGTCGTCGGCGCGCTCGTATCCGTACATCTCCCGCAGCAGTGCGGGGTGTTCGCGCCACAGGAACTCGAAGAACGTGCCCGCGTAGTTGTAGAAGCGGAAGCCGTCGCCGTCGTAGGTGGCGTGCAGGAACCGGTCGACGCTCATCCGGGGCTTTCCGCCGGCGGTGTCGGCGATGATGCCCTTGACCAGGGACTTGCGGACCTTGATGCCCTCGTCGCGGGTGGCGCCGTCGAAGAACTCGGCCGTGCCCTCGTCCATGGCGGTGGTCAGGTCGCCCTGGTACCAGGGGCCTTCGCCGAACATGCCGGGGACGGCCCAGCGGCCGTTGAGGTAGTGGGTGTACTCGTGGCGGAAGAGCTCCTCGAGGGTGAGACTGGAGTCCTGGGGGACGCGGCGCTGGTAGGTGTAGAAGGTGGCGCCCTGTTCGATGTAGACGCCGCCGTTGTTGGTGCCCATGCCGGTCAGGAGGGGGTGGAGCACCTCGTAGTCGGCGCGTGAGGCGTAGAGGTGGATGTGGAGGGTGGCGTTGGGGTCGCCGGCGAGTGGCGCGTCGGTGCCGAGCACCCGGAAGAACTGGGCCTTGACCTGCTTGCTCGCGTAGTAGAGCTGGTCGACGGTGGCCTGGTCGAGGGCGGTGCGGACCTCGATGCCGCCCTTGTCGTAGCCGTAGGTGCGGGGGAAGACCCGGGCCTCGATCTGGGGCTTGCAGACGTTGTAGGGCGCGCACGCCTCATAGGTGTTGAGCCAGGAGGCGAGGGAGGCCCAGGGGGCGCTGAGGTCGCCGAAGTCGGTCTCGACGGTCCTGAGCAGCGCGCCGAGGTCGGTGGTGATCGCGGGGCGCAGGCCGTCGATCTGGCCGAAGCGCCCGTATTCGCTCAGGGCGTCGCGGACGGTCCAGGCGTTGGCCGTGCCCTTGAGGTGGGTGTGGCCGGAGAAGGCGCGGAAGGCGGCGCGGTAGCCGGGGTCGGCGGCGACGGCCTGATGGAAGGCGGTGTCCTTGTTGCCGGGGTAGACGCCGAGGTAGTTGACGGTGAGGGCGGCGAGGGCGGCGCCGCCCCAGGACGCGTCGCCGGCGGTGGTCCGGCCGGGGCCCATGGTGGCCAGCACCTTGGGGACGAGGCCGAGTTGGTGCTGCCGCAGGCCGGGCGCGCTGCCGGCGGTGAGGGCCTCGCGGAGGGTCTCGGCGTTCTGCCGGGTGGGGTCGAAGGTATGGGCGGCGGTGCCGTACGCGTCGGTGGCGCGGCGCATGGCGTCGACGGTCGCGGGGTCGGTGAGGTCGATCTCGTCGTGCGAGAAGTCGTGGTAGACGGCCGCGTGGAGGTAGGTGAAGAGCTCCAGGAGGTGGCTCGCGTCGTCCCCGGTGTGGCGGGGGGCGAGGTCGGCGGCGCGCCGGGCGACGGCCTGGACGTGGGCGCGGGAGAGGACGGGGACGAGGCGGGCGTCCCAGGTCCAGATCAGGCCGCGCAGACAGCCGTCCGCGGTGACGGCGGGGGCGGTGAGGAAGTCGGCGAGCTGGTCGGGGCCCAGCCGGGTGATGCCGTCGAGGGCGCAGGGGACGGAGCCGCGCAGGGCCGGGCCGCCGGTGGGTCTGCCGGGTCTGCCGGCTCCGCCTCGCGCGAGGTCGCCGGG
>NZ_JAILXP010000182.1 GCF_020740895.1 Streptomyces sp. UNOB3_S3
GGCGGGGGTCGTCGACGGGGGTCCAGCCGAAGGGCGGGTGAACGCCGTTGGCGGCGCCGTCCCAGTTCTCCCAGTACCCCTGGAGCACCTTCCCCTCGGGTCTCGGCCTGACCGCGCACGTGTCCTCGCGCGCGGAGCCGGTCGCGGCGACCGCGGCCGGCGTCTGCAGTGCGAGGGCCAGGGCCGTGCAGACGACCGGCAGCCGGGTTCTCCGGAACAGCGTGCGCGACATGTCCACCTCCGGGGCTGTGGGGGCCTGGAGACTGGTGCGGTGGGGTCGACCGCACGGTAGGAGAGCCCGGAACCGGCGTCAATAGGTCTGGACCAGGCCCGGCTACTTCTTGAGCGCGCAGGTGGCCGTCGCCGTCCTGCCCGGGTCGCTCTCCGAGCGCGCGGTCAGGGTGACCTTGCCGTTCCGGTCGGCGCCCGCCGCCGCGCTCACGGCGACGTCGACCGGGACCTTGACGCCGGGGGCCGCGGCGGCGAGCCTGCTGGGGAGCCAGGCGGACCAGCCGCGTCCGGAGGCCGTGGCCGACAGCCGGTAGATGTCGGCGGCGCGGGACGGACCGTCCTCGGGCGTGGCACGGCCGGTGTTGGCCAGGGCGAACGTGCACATCGCCCGGCCGCCGGCCGGCCTGCCCTTCGGCGCGCCCCGGCCCAGCGCCACGCCGCGCGCCCGCGCCCCGGCGCCGTCCAGGGACCTGACGCCCACGGTGTAGGAGAGCACCCCGGAGGCGTCGCGCCGGACGTCGACGATGTAGAAGTGCAGCCGGTTGGCCCGGTCGACGTACTCGTAGGAGCTGCCCGAGTCGGCGCCCGCGTGGAAGAGGGCGTCGCTGAGCTGGCGGTAGTCCCCCATGGTGATCTTCTGCTGGGTGCCGTCGGGGCGGGTGAAGTCCACCATGCCGATGTCCTCGGGGTGGGCGTCGACCACCCAGGCGAAGGGCGCCCGGTCGGCGTTCTTGGTCTTGCCGATCAGCACTCCGTTGTCCGGGGTGAACGAGTCCATGCCCATGCGGTCGACGACCTCGACGGTGTAGTTGTCGTAGCCGCCGCCGTCGCACAGCGGGTCGGTGGCGCGGTCGCAGGGCGGGGACAGATCGCGGCGCATGGTGATGTTGACGCCCGTGAGTCCCTTGTCGCCGGGCGGCGCGGAGCGCGCGGTGACGCGGGCCACGACCGGGCCGGAGTCCTTGAGGGCGTCGCGGTCGAGGCGCAGCACGTTCTTCTCGTCGACCATGCCGAGTTTGAGCTTGTCGCGCAGGACGTGCTGGGCGCCCATCGAGCCGCCGCCGGTCGCGGGTATCTTCCAGCGGGTGTGCGGTCCGCCGGGGCCGTTGAAGGTGCCCCGGGAGAGCATGCCCCAGATGCCGGTGTAGGCGCGGCTCAGCGGGGTGCCGTAGGGGTTGTTGTAGTTGTCGCCGATGCCCAGGATGTGGCTGAGTTCATGGGCGTAGGTGGCCATGCCGGAGCTCTCGGCCTGGGTGGAGGAGCCGTTCGCGGCGTTGGGCCACATGCGGGCGGCCGCCTGCCAGGACGTCCAGGGGACGTAGCGGGTGCGGGCGGCGTTGCCCCCGCCGGGGACGGGGGACGGCGGTCCCCAGGCGGCCGGTACGTCCTGGGGCCCGGCGAACCTCATCTGGCCGAACTCCTGCCAGGTGGCGGACTCGTCCTCGCCGGCGGTGAGGTAGAAGACGAAGTCGAACTCCCCCACTCTGTCGGCGCCCACGTCGGCCACCCAGGCGCTCTTGCCGTCGGCGCGGATGTCCTTGTCGCAGGTGTCGCCGGTGGGGCAGGCGCCGGGGTTCATGCCGGGGTCGATGCCGTACTGGTGGGACTTGCCGGGCATGCGGTAGACGCCGAAGGCCGTGAGGTCGACGCCCAGCCGGCCGCCGGAGTCCTCCATCCAGTACTCGTTGATGGTGTGGCCGTGGTTGAGCGCCCCGGGCTTGTTCAGGAAGTCCTGGTAGAAGCGGGGAACTTGCTCGCGCGGGATGCCTGCGGCGGTGGGCTGGGGGTTGCCGAAGACGGTCGACCCGGCGGGCCTGGTGACGGCGAACTCCTCGTCGGGGTAGTCGAGGAGGACGAGGGCGCCCTTGAAGGTGCGCCGGGTGGGTTTGACGTCGGGGTCGGCCCAGTGGGTGCCGGGGACGGAGCGGTATTCGGCCCAGGTCATGTCGTCGGGGTTGCGCCAGTGCTGCGGGTCGATCGGCTGGACGAGGGGGGTCCTGGGCCGGGCGGTGGCGTCGGGGGTCGCCCGGGCGGCTCCGGGGGCCACGACGGCCAGGGCACCGAGGAGCGCGGCGACGATGCCCAGGCGCCGTAAGCGACGGGTGCGGAGGAGATGACTGCGGTGTCTGTGGTGTCTGCGGCGAGGGGACACGGGACTTACCTCTTGTCTGTCGTCCTCGGACGAGGAGATGGCAAGCCGTTCGATGGGATGCGCCCATCGCCGTCAAAAGGTAGGGCGGATAAAGGAGTGACGCCAGAGCGCCCGCGTGACATCAGTTGGGCTGGCCCAGCGGCCTCACCAGAACCTCGTTGACGTCCGTCCCCTCGGGCTGGGACAGCACCCAGGCGACGCATTCCGCGACCGACTCGGCGGAGAGGGCCGGGCCGGGCGGGCGGGTGCCGCCGGGGCGGCTGTCCCAGAAGGGCGTGTCGACCCTGCCGGGGGCGATCAGGCTGACGCCGACGCCGTCGGCGGTGACCTGCATCCGGGTGTTCTCCGCGAGGGCGTGCACGGCCCATTTGGTGACGGAGTACATATTGCCCGGGGTGTTCTTCACCCCGGCGACGCTGCCGATGAGGACGATCCGGCCGCGGGTCGCGCGCAGGGCCGGCAGGGCGGCGTTCACCAGCAGCGCCGGTCCCAGGACGTTGGCGAGCACCATGTCCCGCCAGCCCGCCGGGTCCCCGTCGGCGACGGTGTCATGGGTGGAGAACCCCGCGTTGGCGACGGCGTGGTCGAGTCTGCCGAACCGTTCGGTCGTGGCCACCACGGCCGAGGCGACGGCCCCGGGGTCGGTGGCATCGCCGGGCAGGGTGAGCAGGCGGTCCCCGGCGGCCGCCCGCCCGGCGAGCGCGGCGAGCCTGCCGACGTCCCGGCCGGTGGCCGCGACCCGGTGGCCCGACTTGAGCAGCCGGAGGACGGTGGCGGCCCCGATGCCGGTCGAACCGCCGGTGATCAGCGTGACGGGGCCCTCGGGCCCGCTCGGTGCGGTGGTGTCGGTCATGGCCGCATTCTCGCTCAACTCCTGTCTCAAGGGGCAGAGTTGTTACGGGCGGCGTTGTTCTGAAACCTGGGTCCGTAGAAGACCGGCCGGCCGAGGTCCGTGCGGTCCGCCAGCAGCTTGTACTCCCGTGGGTAGAGCACCTCCAGGCGCTCCACCACCGCCTCCGGGACCGGCTGCCGCATGACGTTGAAACAGGACAGCACCCGCATGTCGTTCATCCGCTCCACCGCGGCGCCCAGCGAGGGCCACCAGGTCTCGGCGGGCCCGTTCCAGGCACGGTCCAGGGCCGCCATCATCGCGGTGTACGCGGCGTCGAAGGCGTCCAGCTCCTTGCTCGCGGCCGGGCCGTCCGGGTCCTCGGCGAGCACGGCCGCGTAGCCGTCGGCCGGGACGGCGAGGGTGTTGATGACGACCGGCCAGGGGATCTCCTCGCCCCGGAAGAAGTCCGCCTCGGTGTCCCGGGTGAGCGGCCGCGCCGGGTCGGGGGCGCGGTAGCGGCGCCGGTGGCGGAGCTCGGCGAACCGGGCGTAGTGGGAGCCCTCGTGCTGATAGGTGCCGCCGGCCTCGATGGTGTGCTCGTGCTCGCCCTCTCCCTGGTGGGTGATGACGTCGATCCCGTGGAGGAACCGCTCGACGGGGTCGGCGGGGTCGTCCGGGGCTTCCGGGGCGAAGGTGAGGTAGCCGAGATTGCCGCCGACCTGGTTGGCCGGGCCCCCGGCCCGTACGGCGCGGCGCACCCGGTCCGCGTTGGCGGTGACGGCCTGGCGCAGGGCGTCGTAGAAGTGGCCGATGGTGGGGTAGACCGAGCGCCGCTCGCGTTCGGTCAGGAGGCGGGCGGGGGCCTCGATCCGCAGGAAGTCGTCCAGCTGACGGGCGGAGAGCCGGGCGAGGACCGGGGTGAGGTCGGGCATCACCCCGCCGGGCAGCCCGCCGCCCGGTGCCGGGTAGCCGGGCCGGAGGCCCTTGATGTCCGGTGAACCGCCCAGCGCGGCGAGCATGTTGGCGGCGATGGCCATGTGGACCATCTCCTCCATCAGGACGCTGCGGATGGTGTTGTAGGACGGGTAGTTCTGCACCTCCAGCGAGTACATGGCGGCCGAGTACAACGGCATGGTGGCGTGCTCGAGGGCCACCGCCGTCTGGAGGGCGCCCCGGATCCAGTCCAGGTCCCGCAGGGCCGGGGGCGTGACGCGGATGCCGGGCCCGGTGCGTCCGGCGGTCCCGGGCGGCCCGGCGGCGGTGACGACCGAGCGCGGGCTCACCGGCGTGCCTCGCGGCCGGGCAGGGCGCCGGCGGAGGACTCGTCGGTGACGCGGGGCAGCAGCATGTCCTGGAAGTAGTCCTGGAAGGACTGCTCGAGGTCGGGGTGGTGGTAGAACTCGGGGCCGACCTCCTCGAAGATGACGTCGCCCAGGCCGCTGAGGGTGTCGAACATCATCGAGACGATCGTCCCGGTCTCCCGGCCCAGGTAGTGCGCGACCATGGCGACGGCGCCGCCGTGCACCCCGTACGAGCCGGTGGCCGTCCAGATCCCGGTGCCGGGGTTGCCGATCCACATACGGCGGCCGACGGGCACGTTGAAGCCCTCGGCCCGCAGCCCGCGGGCCACGGCGGCGACGCAGGTGACGGGCGAGTCGTCCAGGACTCCGGCGCGGGCGAGGACGCCGACGCCGGAGCAGTTGGCGGCCACGACCCGGCCCGCCTCGTGGTGCCGGCGGATCAGCTTCAGCACCCGCTCGTCGGAGGTGAGCTCCCCGGAGCCGACACCGCCGGGCACGTACAGGATGTCGAAGAGCTCGTCCGGGTCGAGCACGGAGTCCGCGACCACCTGGGTGCCCATCTGCATGGTGACCACGCCCGGCGTCAGCCCCACCAGGCGGACGTCCAGCTCCCGGGGCGCGGCCTCGCGCTGCCAGGGCGCGATGCCGCCGGAGGTCACCATCGCGGCGCCCTTGAAGATCTCCAGCGGGGTGATGGTGTCCTGCTCGCTGCACTTCTCGTAGCCGAGCACCGCGATGGAGCGGACGACGCCGCCCGTGCCCGGACGTGTCTCCTCCGCCGTCTCCCGCGTCCCCGTCGTCATGGCGATTCCCCCTCGGATTCGTTCGCGCGGCAATGCGCGCGGTGAACGCAGGAGAGTGAATCAGCGTCCCGGACGCCCCGGCAAATAACGGAACCGGGGCCGCCCATAAGAGGAAATGAGGCAATCCGCATCGAGGATTCCGGACGAAAGGATTCCTTATCGGGGGTGCATGGAGAACTATTTGGCGCGCCTTCCCGGACGGTATAGCGTCAGTGCCTCGGCCTGCCGGACGAAGGGGTTGGGGACGGTTTCCCGGCGGGCCGCAGAAATTGCACGCGACAGGGGGGACAATGCCCGGAACGAGCAATGACGTCATACCCGTCACCGTCGGGGAAAACCTTGTGGTGCGGATAGACCCGGGCCCGCGCGACTTCGCGGTGCTCCGCGAAGTGGTGCGCAAGGGAAGCCGCGTGGGAAACGAGCGGCTGGACGCCGACGACCATCTGAACGAGGTCATCCCCAAGCCGTGGGGACTGGAATACCGGGTGTACGTCGACGACTTCCTCGACGTCTGGAACCTGCGGATCGATGAGGGGCACGCCACCTCGCTGCACGTCCATCCGCGCAAGCTGACCTATCTGCTCTGCCTGGGCGGGCAGGGCGTGGCGAAGACGCTCTCGGCGGAGTACCCGGTGGGCGTCGGCACCCTGCTGAGGATCGGCGGCGGGGCGTTCCACTCCACGCGCTCGCTCGGCCCCGGCCCGCTCTTCCTGGTCGAGGTCGAGGCGCCGCGCAACAAGTTCGACCTGATCCGGCTGCGCGACGGGTACAGCCGGGAGAACAGCGGTTACGAGTCCGAGCACCGGGAGCTCGCGGAGCTGCCCGTCCGCCCGGTGCCCTATCTGCCCGAGGCCCGGATGCGCGATCGCTCGCCCTGCGGCGGCTTCCGCTTCGAGATCCGGGCGGGCATGGACATCTTCTACCGGCCCCGCCCGGAGGACCTCTTCCACGTCCCGCTGGGGCTGACCGGGGTGGTCACCGGGGAGCTGGGGATCCTCGCGCCGGCCCGCGGCGATGTCCGGCGGCCGGCCGTCGACGAGTACTACCTGAGCCTCGCGCTCGCCACCACATCATGAACACGACCGAGAAAGGACCCGCCATGACCCACCGCGCGGTGATCGTCACCGGTCCGGGATTCCAGGACCACGACGTCGTCTACACCTACTACCGCCTCCTGGAGGAGGGCTGGCACGCGGACGTCGCCACCAAGGACGGGGCCGAGGTCAGCGGCAAGTACGGGGTGCCGCTGCCCATGGACAAGACCGCCAAGCCGCTCGTCTCCTTCGACCAGCTGGACGTGGCCGCGTACGACGCGGTCATCCTCCCCGGCGGCCACGAGGCCCCCGACCGGGTGCGCCAGGACGCGCGGGTGCTGGACTTCGTCCGGGGCATGGACGCCGCGGGGAAGGTCGTCGCGGGGCTCTGCCACGGCCCGTGGATCATGGTCAGCGCCGGGGTGCTCAGAGGCCGCAGGGCGTGCGCCTACATCGGGCTGCGGGACGACGTCGTCAACGCCGGCGCCCATGTCGTGGACGGTGACGTGGTGGTGGACGGCCACATCGTCACCTGCTCCTACTACGGCTACGTCGGCCGCTTTATGCAGGCCGTGTTCGAGACCGTACGGAACCGTACGGCGACCCCCGAGCCGGTGGCGCCCTGAGCGTGCGGGCCCACCGCCGGCGCGGGGACGGGCGAGCCGTTCCGTCCCAGAACCCCCGCCCGTCCCCGCGCGCCCACGAAGGAGCACAGCCATGCTGATACTCGACTTCGACGGTGTCGTCTGCGACGCCTTCGAGGAGTGCGCGGTCGTCACCCGCCACGCCGGGGACAGCGCCGCGGCCACCGCCGCGAAGTCCCCGGCCGAGCTGGCCGCCGGGCTCGCCCCGGCGTTCCTCGACCGCTTCCGGGCCGTGCGCCGGCACTCCCGGCTGCTGGACCACTTCATGGTGGCCCTCGACCCCCGCAGCGAACGCCTCGGGGGCCCGGAGGAGTTCACCGCCCTGTTCGACGACATCCCGGCCGAGCGGCGGGAGCGGCTGGTCGCGGGGGCCACCGCGCTCCGGGCGGAGCTGCGCCGCCGGCACCGCGCCGAGTGGCTGGGGATGCACCGGCTGTACCCCGGGATCCGCGGCCTGCTGGAGCGGCACGCGGGGCGCACCAGCATCGTCACCGCGAAGGACGAGACGTCCGTGCGGGAGATCCTCGCCCACCACGGGCTCGGCCGTACCGTGGTGTCGGTGGTGGGCGAGTGCTCCGACAAGCGCGCCGCGGTGCTGGAGCTGGTCGCCGAGGACGGGCTGCGGCCCGAGCACGCCACGTTCGTCGACGACAACCTGCGCAACGCCCTCCAGGTGCGGGACACCGGCGCCCGCGCCCTGTGGGCCTACTGGGGCTACCACACCGCCGACGACGTGGGGAAGTCGCTGCGGCGGCGTGTGTCCCGTATCTATCTGCCGGAACTGGCCGGGCTTTCGGCATGATGCCCGCCACTGCCGTCGCAAACACGAGCGAGAGGAAGAGCGCTGTCATGACCGTCAAGGTTCTGTTCGCCCTCACCAGCCACGGGAAGCTGGGCGACACGGGTCGCGCCACGGGCTTCTACGTACCGGAGGTCGCCCACCCCGCCCGGGTGTTCGCGGAGGCGGGCTGCGAGATCGGTTTCGTCTCGGTGCAGGGCGGCGCCCCGCCGCGGGACGGGGTGAAACCGGACGACACCGTCGTCGCCGGTTTCCTCGCCGACCCCGCGACACGGCGCGCGCTGAGCGAGACCCCCACCGCGGACCGGGTGGACGCGGAAGCGGTGGACATCCTCTACTACGCGGGCGGGCACGGTGCCATGTGGGACTTCCCCCACGACACCGCCCTGGCCGCGCTCGGCGCGCGGGTGTACGAGCGCGGCGGCGTGGTGGCCGCGGTGTGCCACGGGCCGGCCGGGCTGGTCGGCCTGAGGCTCTCCGACGGCACCCACCTGGTCGAGGGCAAGCAGGTCTCGTCGTTCACCGACGCCGAGGAGGCGGCCGTCGGGCTGACCGACGTGGTGCCGTTCCCGCTGGAGACCACGCTGACGCGGCGGGGCGCGAAGTTCTCCAAGGCCCCGGACTTCACCGAGCACGCCGTCGCCGACGGCCGTCTGGTGACCGGGCAGAACCCCGCCTCCGCCGTCAAGGTGGCCCGGCTCGCGCTGACCGCCCTGCGGCCCTGAGGAACGGCGCGGCCACCGCCCGGGACCGGACCGCGCGAACGCGAAGCACCAGCTCCCCAGGGAGCTGGTGCTTCCGTATGCCGTACCCACAAGCTCGGCTTCCGCCGCAACGCCTCACCGCCGCAGAGCATCTTTAAGTGCGAACAGCGAACGTACTGTCGGCGTCATCACGGGGGAGACAGGCCGATGCAGTCCATGCAGCTGGGGTGGCTCCGTACCTTCGTCTACGTCTACCGGCGTGGTTCGTTCACCCGGGCCGCGCGGGAGCTGGGGCTCTCCCAGCCCGCGGTCACCCAGCAGATCCGGGCGCTGGAGACGAAGCTGGGCAGACAGCTCTTCGAGAGAATGCCGGAAGGGGCGCGTCCCACTCCGGACGCCGAGACCCTCATCCGCGAGGTGGAGTCGCCCATCGACACCCTGGGGCTGGTCACCGACCGGCTCACCAGCTGTTCCAAGGCCGTCCCGGACCGGCCCGTCTTCCTCGGCGGGCCCAACGAGCTGCTCACCACCCGCGTCCTGCCCGCCGTCGGCGAGCTCGTGCGCAGCGGGGTGCGGCTGCGGTGCGGCTTCGGGCTGGCCGACGCGCTGCTCCAGGAGCTGTCGGACGGCCGTTTCGACCTGGTGCTGTCCACCAAGCGGCCGCGGTCGCGGGCGTTCTCGGCGATCGCCCTCTTCGACGAGGAGTTCGTCCTGCTCGCCTCGCCCGGGCTGCGCGACGAGATCCCGCTGGACCGGCTGGCCGAGGAGGGCCCCGCCGTGCTGGAGAAGTACCCGGTCATCGCCTATGCGGAGTCGCTGCCCATCGTGCGCCGCTACTGGCGCAGCGTCTTCGACGCCACGCCCGGGACGGTGCCCGCCGTGGTGGTGCCCGATCTGCGGGGCGCCCTGGCGGCCGTCCGCGCGTCAGCGGGAATCTCCGTCCTGCCCACGTATCTGTGCGGGGACGAGCTGGCGCGCGGTGAGGTGGTGCCGCTGCTGGAGCCGGAGATCCCGCCGATCAACACCATCTACCTCACCACTCGCGCGGGTGGCCGGCACCAGCCCCACGTTCAGCTGGTGCACGGCCAGTTGCTGCTGAAGGCGCCGCTGTGGGGCTGAGCCCGGCCCGTGCGGCGCCGACGGTCGCGCGGGGGCCGGTGGTCACGCGAGGGCGGATGGTCACGCGGGCGCCGGCCGGGCCGCGGCCACCAGGGCCAGCGCCAGGACGGCGCCGACGGCCAGGGTGACGCCCGAGGCGTGGAGGGTGGCCTGGGTGCCCAGCACCGCGACGCCCAGCGCGGCGCCCGCCTGCCGGCAGGCGTTGAGCGCCCCCTGGCCGGTGGCGGCGTACCGGGCGGGGGCGGCGGCCGCCATGTCGGCCGTGGCCCCCGGGATGGCCAGGGTCGAACCGAAGGCCAGCAGCACCTGCGCGACGGTGATCAGGGCGAACGGGGAGTCCTGCGAGCAGAACGCGAGCGCCGCGCCCGCGGCGGCGTCCAGCCCCAGCCCCGCGTACAGCACGGGCCGGGCGCCCCAGCGCGCGACGATGCGGCCGGTGAAGTACGGCATGAAGCACATGGGCAGGGTCATCGGCAGGAACGCCAGCCCGGTCCTCAGGGGCGAGAGCCCGCGTTCGTCGACGAGCCACTGGGTGAGGGCGAACAGCAGCCCGTAGAAGAGGAAGGAGGCCATCCCGCCGGCCACCAGGTCGGCGCGGACCCGGGGCAGGCCGGTCAGCGCGGGCGGCAGGGCGGGGGCCTCGGCGCGCCGCTCCGCGAGCGCCAGCAGGACCAGGGCGACCGCCGCGAGGCCCAGCGCCGCGAGCGGCAGCGGCCGTCCCCAGCCGTCCGTGTTGGCCGCGATCAGGCCGTAGGTGAGCGAGCCCAGGGCGAGCACCGACAGCAGCATTCCGGCGCGGTCGGCCCGGGCGGCGGACTCGGGCCGCTCCCCGCTGAGCCGGCGGGCGGCCAGCAGGGCGAGGAAGGCGATCGGCGGGTTGACGAGGAACACCAGCCGCCAGCCGCCCAGGTCCACCAGCAGCCCGCCCAGCACCGGGCCCGCGATCAGCCCGACGCTGCTGAGCGCGGCCCAGGAACCCACCGCCCGCATCCGGTCCTTGGGGTCGGGGAAGAGCCTGGCCAGCAGCGCCAGCGAGGCGGGCACCAGCCCGGCGGCGGCCACGCCCAGCAGCGCCCGGCCGGCGATCAGCGAGCCCACGTTCGGGGCCAGGGCGCTGAGCAGCGAGATCGCGCCGAAGGCGACGAGCGCCGCGCGGTAGACGCGCCGGGGCCCGAAGCGGTCGGAGACGACGCCGGCCACGAGCAGCAGCCCGGCGAAGACGACGGTGTAGGCGTCGACCGCCCACGGCAGGGCCGCCGCCGGGGCGCCGAGGTCGTCCCGTACGTCCGGCAGCGCCACATTGAGGATCGAAGTGTCCAGGAGGACCAGGAAGTTGCCGGCGACGACCCCGGCGAAGAGCAGGCCCGGTCCGCCCGGGCGCGCGGCGCCGTGCTTCGTCCCGGTCGCCGTCCCCGGGATCCGCACGGCTCTGTCATTCGTTGTCGACATGGCCCCAAGGCTCGCGGCCCGGGGGACATCCGGCCAGGCCGGTTCTTCGATGGCCCCATCGGACTTCCCGATGGCATGCTGGGGCCATGGACTCTCGCTATCTCAGGGCCTTCGTGACGGTCGTGGACGCGGGCGGGATCTCGGCCGCGGCCGCCGCGCTCGGCTATGCGCAGTCCACGCTCAGCGTCCAATTGCGGCGGCTGGAGCGGGAGCTGGACGCGGAGGTGCTGCGCCGCTCGCCGACCGGCACCACCCTCACCGAGGCGGGGCGGATGCTGCTGCCGTACGCCCGGGAGGCGCTGGAGCTGGAGGAGCGGATGCGGCGCGCCGTCGGCGACCGTGCGCCCCGGCTGCGGCTGGGGGCGCTGGAGTCCCTCGCGGTGGAGTGGCTGCCGGACATCCTGGCCGCGTTCGGGCGCGGGGCGGCCGGTCCGGGCACCGGGGCGGCGGAGGTGCGGCTGAAGGTGGCGGGGCGGGGCGTGCTCCAGGAGGAACTGGCCGCCGGGCGGCTGGATTTGATCTTCCTGTTCGACAACGGGGTCCCGGGCGGCGGCCCGTGCTCCGTGGTCGGCCACGACCGGACCGTCGCGGTGGCCGGTCCCGGGCACCGGCTGGCCCGGGCCCGGGGGCTCGCCCCGGAGGCGCTGCTGGAGGAGGAGTTCCTGGTGGCCGAGGCGGGGTGCACCTCGCAGATGCTCGTCGACCGCTTCGGCCGCGACCTGGCCCCGCGCGCCCGTCTGGGCATGGTCACCGGCTCCCTCGCCGCCCTCCGCCGCCTCGCCGCCCACGGCCGGGGCATCGCGCTCCTCCCCCATCTCGCCGTCCGGCAGGACCTGGACACGGGCGAGCTGGTCGAACTGGACGTCCGGCAGGGCCTGGAGCCGGTCAGCATCGAGGCCCGCTGGCGCACGGGGCTCGGCCCCGCCGAGCGGCCCCTGGCGGCCCTGGTCTCCCTGGCCCGCCGCAACGCGCCCTGGGCCGCGCCGGCGTCGCTCACCGGTGTGGCGCGCTCCGCCTGACCGTTCCGTGGTGGGCCACCGTCGGCGGGTGGCCGTGGATATGCGGATATTCAGCGGGCGGCACCCCCCGCGACCTCTCCTTATTTGCCGCGCCCCCGGGCCGCTGCTTCACTCGGGTTCTCAACGGAGTCCAGGGGGGAAACCGCGTGATCACCGTGATAGCCGAGCAGCACGTCGTCCCGGGCCGGGAGGAGGAACTCGACGCCCTGATGGCCGGATTGCGCAACGCCATTCTCGAGAGCGAGCCGGGCTGTCTGCGTTTCGACTACGTCCGCACCGAGGAATCACCGCTGCGCCGCCTCGTCATCGAGGAGTACCGCGACGCGGCGGCGCTGGAGGCCCACCAGGGCTCGCGTCATCTCCGGGAATTCCTGCCCGGCCTGCTGGCCTGCCTGACGGAATTCCCGAAGGTCACCACGTACCGGAATGTGGTGCCCGTGCCGGACTCCGTGCCGGATTCCCTGTTCCACGTCGGCATGGTGGTGCCCGATCTGGAGAAGGCGGTGGCGCTCCACTCCGACGTGCTCGGCGTCGAGTTCACCGAGCCGCACGTCTTCCGGATCCCGCGGCTGGAGGACCCGGACCCGCACCCGGCGGAGCTGACCGCCGTGTTCTCCCGTACGGGGGCGCCCTATTACGAGCTCATCCAGGCCGCCGGGGACGGCATCATCTCGGCCGCCCACTGCGGGAAGATCCTCTACTACGGCGTCTGGGAGCCGGACATGGACGCCCGGCTGGAGCAGCTGCGGCGGCAGGGCGTCGGTGTGGACGCGTACTTCCGCTCCGGGCCGGGTGCCACCCCGTTCGCCGTGATCACCGCCCCCGATCTGCTGGGCGCGCGTGTCGAGTACGTCGGTCTGGGCGACCGGCCGCCGATCGAGGAGTGGGTGCGCACCGGGCGCTATCCGGAGTGAGCGGACGATCTCCCCTCAACGATCAAGTGCGCGGGAAGTCTTGTGCCGTCGGGACCGCTCCCCAATAATGATCAACCTCTGAACCAGCAGAGATGCTCATGACAAGCGGTGCCGACACGGGGGCGGAACGACGACGTGATCTCACGACTGCACGACCACCCGACGGCACGAGGCTTCACCTGCACCGCGGCGGAGGAAACCGCCCGGTGACCCCCGAACGAAAACAGGCGCCCTTCTCGGGCGCGCGGAGCGCCGAGGCCGGGCTCACCTGGAGCCAGCAGGAGATCTGGTCCCTCATCGAGGCGGCGGCACCCGAGGACCACGTCTACAACGTGGTGGGCGTCATCGACGTCCCGGACGGCGTCCGTGCCGACGAACTCCGGTGCCTGCGGGCGGTGTCCTTCTTCGTCTCGCGCCATGAGGCGCTGCGCACGCTCTTCCCCCGCGACCGGCACGGACGGGTCTTCCAGCGGGTGCTGCGCGAGGGCGGCGTCCCCGTCGCCGTGGCGCGTACCGCCGAGGCGGGCATCGCCGGGCTCACCGCCGCGTTCCGCGAGGACTTCGGCTCCCGGCCCTTCTCCTACGCGGACGAACTCCCCGTACGGATCGGGCTGGTCGTCTCCGGCGGCGACGTCCGCGCGGCCGTCTACGCGTTCTCGCACATGGCCGTCGACTGGTTCGGGCTCGACGCCCTGCTCCAGGAGGTCCGCGCCTACTTCCGCAACGGCGGGACATTACCTCCGCTCGCCGACGACGCGACGCGCCCGGCCGATCTGGCGGACTGGCAGGCATCGCCCGAGGGCGTCGCCAGGGGCGCGCGCACCCTGCGCCACATCGAGGCGACGTTCGGCGGCCGGCCGCCGAACGTCGCCTCGATGTGGCGCAGGGTGCGCG
>NZ_JAILXP010000183.1 GCF_020740895.1 Streptomyces sp. UNOB3_S3
GATCCGGGCGGCACCTGGCGGGCCCCCTCCCCGGAGCGGCGCGCCGAGCGGCAGGAGCAGCCCGCCCCGGCGCCGCCCGAGCCCGAGCGCCCGGCCCCCCGGCCCGCGCCCGAACCGGAGGAGCGCCACGCGGCCCCGGCGCCCGCGCCGGCCCCCGCGTCACGGGGGCAGCAGGGCAAGGGCCTGTGCGCCCTCGGCGACTCCTACGGGAAGTGGGAGAAGGGCGGCGACGCGTCGCGGATCTGCCACCAGGTGTACGGGCGCTGAGCCCCGCCCCCGCCGCGCCCCCTCCGCGTCAGGCCGTCGGGCTGCCAGGCCGCCGGGCCGTCAGACCGCGAGGTCCGGGATCCGCCAGTCGATCGGCTCGTGGCCCTGGGCCGCCACCGCCTCGTTGATCTGGCTGAAGGGGCGGCTGCCGAAGAACTTCTTCGCCGACAGCGGCGAGGGGTGGGCGCCCTTGACGACGACGTGGCGCTCCTCGTCGATCAGGGGCAGCTTCTTCTGCGCGTAGTTGCCCCAGAGCACGAAGACGGCCGGGTCGGGGCGGGCGGCGACGGCGCGGATGACCGCGTCGGTGAACTTCTCCCAGCCCTTGCCCTTGTGAGAGTTGGGCTCGCCGCCCCGGACGGTCAGCACGGCGTTGAGCAGCAGGACGCCCTGCTCGGCCCACGGCAGGAGGTAGCCGTTGTCCGGGACGTCGTAGCCGAGCTCCTCGCGCATCTCCTTGTAGATGTTGCGCAGCGACGGCGGGGTCTTGACGCCCGGCCGCACCGAGAAGGACAGGCCGTGGCCCTGGCCCGGGCCGTGGTACGGGTCCTGGCCGAGGACGAGGACCTTCACCCGCTCGTACGGGGTGGCCTCCAGGGCGGCGAAGACCTCCCCGCGCGGCGGGTACACCGGGGCCTTCGCCCGCTCCTCCTCCACGAACTCGGTCAGCTCCTTGAAGTAGGGCTTCTCCAGCTCCTCGCCGAGGACACCGTGCCAGGACTCGGGCAGCACGTCGGTGACGGTCACGTCGACAACCTCCGGGGTTCGTTCCGTTCTCGCCGGAGAACTTACCGCCGACCACTGACAACGCCCGCCCCGGAGTCCCGGGCGCGGGGCCCGCCGGGTCCCTCAGACCCCCGCGTTGAGGAAGAGGCCCCCGTCCACGACGAGCGTCTGGCCCGTGATCCAGCCCGCGGCGTCCGACAGCAGGAAGGCGGCTGCACCGCCGATGTCCTCCGGGACGCCCAGCCGGCCGAGGGGGTAGGAGGCCACGGCCTCCTCCTCGCGCCCCTCGTAGAGGGCCGCGGCGAACTTGGTCTTCACGACCGCCGGGGCGATCGCGTTGACGCGGACGCCCGGGGCGAATTCGTGGGCGAGTTGCAGGGTGAGGTTGACCATGGCGGCCTTGCTCATGCCGTACGCGCCGACGAAGGGCGAGGCCGCGACCCCGGCGACGGAGGCGATGTTGACGATGGCGCCGCCGTTGTCCTTCTGCCAGGCGTGCCAGGTCCGCTGGGCGAAGCCGAGCGCGGAGACGACGTTGGTCTCGAAGACCTTGCGGGCCACGGCCAGGTCGAGGTCGGCGATGGGGCCGAAGACGGGGTTGGTGCCCGCGTTGTTGACGAGGTAGTCCACGCGGCCGAAGGTCTCCATGGCGCGCTCGACGGCGAGGGCCTGGTGGGCCTCGTCGTGGGCCTTGCCCGGGACGCCGAGGGCCCGGTCGGGGCCGAGGGACTCGACGGCCTGCTTGAGGGCGTCCTCGTTGCGGCCGGTGATGACGACGCGGTCGCCACGGGCCACCAGGGCCCGGGCGATGCCGTGGCCGATGCCGCGGCTGGCACCTGTGACGAGGGCGACCTTGCCGGAGGGTTCGCTTTCCTGGGCGGGCGTGGAGGGCATGCTGTCCGTTCTCCTCGGTTCTCTCCTCGGGCGGCCGATGGCCACGGGCCGGGGCGGGTCTGGCCGGGCCGGGTCTGGCCGGGCCGGATCGGGCCGGGTCAGTCGAGCGGGCCACCGGCCACGTACAGCACCTGGCCGGAGACGAAGCCGGCCCGGTCCCCGGTGAAGAAGGCGATCGCGTTGGCGATGTCCTCGGGCTCGCCGACGCGCTGCACGGGGATCTGGGTGGCCGCGGCGGCCTGGAGGTCCTCGAAGCTCATGCCGACGCGGGCGGCCGTGGCCGCCGTCATGTCGGTGGCGATGAAGCCGGGGGCGACGGCGTTGGCGGTGATGCCGAACTTGCCGAGCTCCTTGGCCAGGGTCTTGGTGAAGCCCTGGAGGCCGGCCTTGGCGGCCGCGTAGTTGGCCTGGCCGCGGTTGCCGAGGGCCGAGCTGCTGGAGAGGTTGACGATCCGGCCGAAGCCCGCGTCCACCATGTGCTTCTGGCAGGCGCGCGACATCAGGAACGCGCCCCGCAGATGCACGTTCATGACGGTGTCCCAGTCGTTCTCGCTCATCTTGAACAGCAGGTTGTCCCGGAGCACGCCCGCGTTGTTGACCAGGACGACCGGCGCGCCCAGCTCGGCGGCGACACGGGCCACCGCGGCGTCCACCTGGGCGGCGTCGGAGACGTCGCAGCCCACGGCGAGCGCCCTGCCGCCCGCCGCCGTGATCTTCTCCACGGTGCCCGCGCAGGCCGCCTCGTCGAGGTCGAGGACGGCGACCGCGCGGCCCTCGGCGGCCAGGCGCACCGCGGTGGCGGCGCCGATGCCGCGGGCCGCGCCCGTGACGAGGGCCACGCGCTGCTCGGTGGTGGACATGCGGATTCTCCTCACCTCGAAGGCGGCTCGCCCCGGCGGCGCGCTCCGGCCAGGGGAGCGGCGACAGGGTGAGCAACCGCTCAGTAGCTCGGTCGATCAGACGCTAGAAGTCCCGCCACGCGCTGTCAACGCACCAGGGCCACCGCACCGGTGCCATCGCACCGGCGCTAACGCACCGGCGCTAACGCACCAGCAGATCGAGCAGGCGCTCCGACTCGCGCTCCGCGTCGACCGTCAGCCCGGTGTGCACCGGCCCCGGCTGCACCACCGTGCTGCGCGGCGCGATCAGCCAGCGGAACCGCCGGCCGGCGTCGTCGCAGGCCGCCTGCCCGGCCCGGTCGCCCCCGGCGCAGACCCTCTCGACGGCGTGCAGCGCGGCCCGGACGCCGGCCACGTCCGCCGTCGGGTCGAGGGCCAGCAGCCGGTTCTCGTCCAGATGGACGCGCGCGGTCACATACGACTGCGCCTGGCAGTAGACGACCACCCCGGCGTTGATCTGCTCCCCGCGCTCGACGCGCGGCACGACGCGCAGCAGCGCGTACTCGAAGACGTCGCGCTTCGCGCCGTCGCGACCGTTCTTGTGGCCCGTCACTTCGCGGCGCCCTTTCCGTCCAGCCTGATACGTACCCATTCCGGCGCCTGCGACGGTTTGTCCGCGGTGCGTTCGCCGATGCCGATCCTCTCGCCGATGGTCGCCGCCCGCTCGAGGAGCACCTCGACGTACGCCCGGCGCAGGGCGTCCGGGCTGTCGAAGCCCGGCTCGTCGGCGAGCCACTCGTCGGGGACGTCGGCGGCCACCTCGGCCAGCAGTTCCTCGGTGACCCGGGGTGCCAGCTCGGCCGCCGCTCCGGCGATGTCCGGGGAGAAGGTGGCGAGGACGTGGTCCGAGGCGTCGTACGGCTTGCCGGCGGCGGTCGCGGCGCCGGGCCAGTTGTGGTGCCAGATCATGGTGGCGCCGTGGTCGATCAGCCAGAGGCGGCCGTGCCACACCAGCAGGTTGGGGTTGCGCCAGGAGCGGTCGACGTTGTTGATGAGCGCGTCGAACCAGATCACCCGGCCGGCCTCGGCGGCGTCGGTCTCGAAGGCGAGCGGGTCGAAGCCGAGCGCCCCGGGCAGGAAGTCCATGCCGAGGTTGAGCCCGCCGCTGGCCTTGAGCAGCGCCTGGACCTCCTGGTCCGGCTCGGCGCGGCCGATCACCGGGTCCAGCCGGATGCGGGCCAGCTCCGGGACGCGCAGGCCGAGACGGCGGCCCAGCTGCCCGCAGATGACCTCCGCGACCAGCGTCTTGCGGCCCTGGCCGGCGCCGGTGAACTTCATGACGTACGTCCCGAGATCGTCGGCCTCGACGATGCCGGGGAGCGAGCCGCCCTCACGCAAGGGCGTGACATAGCGAGTCGCGATGACTTCTGTAAGCATTTCCCCAGGCTATAAGGCCGTCCCGGCAGGCGGCCGACGGCCTCGGGGCCCGTCGCGCCCGACCGAGTTACCGGCGCTATCGAGCCAAAATCCCCTTGCTGCCCCCATCTAGTTGCTGTTAGGGTGCGCCGAGGATAAATTTTTTGGCTTGATTCTCAAGCGGGGGATGCTTTGACTGCACAGGCCCTTGACCTCTACACCGACCTCATGAAGCGGGTTCTGGCGAACACTATTTATGAGGATCGCCCGACCTTTCCGGTCGGGATGAACGTCCTGGACAAGGATCAAGCGGACAGCATGCGTCCGGGCGCGGAAGACCCCGCGAAAGAGCGTGGCACGTTCGACGTGGACCACCGGGCAGGCGGCCTTGACGTGCCGTCGGTCGCGCACACGATGATCGGAACGCGCCGCCTGGACAACATCCAGGAGTGCGCGGAGCAGGTGCTCCGGGACGGCGTCCCCGGTGACTTCATCGAGACCGGCGTATGGCGCGGTGGCGCCTGCATCCTGATGCGCGCACTGCTCGAGGCGCACGGCGTGAAAGACCGGAACGTGTGGCTCGCCGACTCGTTCGCCGGCGTCCCGGTGACATCCGAGGACAGCCACCCGCTCGACCAGGGCATGGAGTTCCACAACCTGAACTGGGTGCTGAGCTGCTCCGAGGAGCAGGTGCGGGAGAACTTCACCCGCTACGGCCTGCTCGACGACCAGGTCAAGTTCCTGCCCGGCATGTTCGCCGACACCCTGCCGACGGCGCCGATCGACCAGCTCGCGATCCTGCGGATGGACGGCGACCTGTACGAGTCCACCATGGACGCGCTGGTCAACCTGTACCCCAAGCTCTCCGTCGGCGGGTTCGCGATCGTCGACGACTACGTGATCCCGGCCTGCAAGCAGGCCGTCCACGACTACCGTGACCGGCACGGCATCGACGAGCCGATCGAGACCGTGGACGTGACCGGCGTCTACTGGCGCCGCACGCACTGACCCACGCACCGAACGTGGCCCGGCCCGGGCCGGCCTGATCCGCCCGGGCCCCCGTCGCTGCGGTCGAATTCGATGCGGCGCTTCAGTCACATTGCGAAATGAATACCGGGTGTGCGCATTTCCGCACACCCGGAGGAGATATGAATATGAAACGCGATATCGGCGATCTCGCCATATTCGGCGGTTCTTCGGCATTCCTGCAACCGCTTTATGTGGGGCGGCCCAACGTCGGTGACCGAGCCCGGTTCTTCGATCGCGTGAACTGGGCGCTGGACCATCAGTGGCTGACCAACGGCGGACCGCTGGCGCGAGAGTTCGAGCAGCGAGTGGCGGAGCTGGCCGGGGTGCGTTATTGCGTGTCGACCTGCAACGCGACCATCGCCCTCCAACTCCTCGCTCGCGCCGCGGATCTGTCCGGCGAGGTCATCATGCCGTCGCTGACCTTCCCGGCGACCGCCCACGCGTTCCGCTGGCTGGGCCTGACGCCGGTCTTCTGCGACATCGACCCGGTCACCGGCTGCATGGATCCCGCACTGGTCGAAGCGGCGATCACCCCCCGCACCAGCGCGATCGTCCCGGTCCATCTGTGGGGTCGTCCGTGCGCGGTCGACGAGCTCGCGAAGGTCGCGGCCGACCACGGCCTGAAGCTGTTCTACGACGCCGCGCACGGACTCGGCTGCACGTCGGAAGGGCGGCCGATCGGCGGGTTCGGGCACGCCGAGGTGTTCAGCTTCCACGCCACCAAGGTGGTCAACGCCTTCGAGGGCGGCGCGGTGGTGACCGATGACGAGGAACTGGCCACGCGGATCCGCGCGCTGCACAACTTCGGATTCGCGCAGGGCCGCGTGTCCACGGAGGCGGGCATCAACGGGAAGATGACCGAAGCCGCCGCCGCGATGGGCCTGACCTCCCTCGACGCCTTCGAGGAAACGGTTCGCCGGAACAAGGCCAACTACGACGGCTACCAGTCGGAGCTCGCCGGTCTCGCCGGGCTGAAGATCGTCGACTTCGACCCCGACGAGCGCAACAACTACCACTACCTGATCGTGGAAGTCGACGCCGCGGTGACCGGTGTCCACCGTGACCTGCTGGGCGACGTGCTCAAGTCGGAGAACGTGGTGTGCCAGCGGTACTTCTCCCCCGGATGCCACGAGATGGAGCCCTACCGCTCGGAGCGGCCGGTCGCCCTGCCGCACACCGAGCGGCTCGCGCGGAAGGTGCTCGCCCTGCCCACCGGGCCCACCGTCTCCCGCGAGGACATCCGCCGGATCTGCGACATCGTACGACTCACCGTGGAGCGGGGGCACGAGGTGACCCGCAGGGCCGGCGAGCGGGTGGAATCCGCGGTGCCCGCCTCCTGAACCGGCGGCTCACCACCGCGAGCCCCGGGAAGTGCCGAGGCACTCCCCGGGGCTCGCGGTCATCCGAGCGCGTCGAGCCGGGCCAGCTGGTCGTCGGAGAACACGAGGTCCGACGCCGCGACGTTCTCCTTGAGGTGCGCGGGCGAGCCGGTGCCGGGAATCGGGATCACCACCGGGGAGCGGTGCAGCAGCCACGCCAGCGCCACCTGACCGGGGGTCGCGCCCAGTTCTGCGGCGACGGCGGTCACCGGACTGCCCTCGGCGGCGAGTTCACCGCGGGCGATCGGCAGCCACGCGACGAACGCGATCGCGTGCTTCTCGCAGTAGTCGACCATCTCGTCGTTGTGCCGGTCGGTCAGGTTGTACAGGTTCTGGACACTGGCCACGGTGATCTGCTCACGGGCCTCCTCCAGCTCCTCGACGGTGACCTTGGACAGCCCGATGTGCCGGATCTTCCCCTCGTCCTGCAACTCCTTGAGCGCGCCGAACTGCTCCGCCGCCGGCACCTTCGGATCGATCCGGTGCAGCTGGAAGAGGTCGATGCGGTCGAGCCCCAGCCGGCGCAGGCTCAATTCGGCCTGCTGGCGAAGGTATTCGGGCCGCCCCAACGGCACCCACTGATCGGGGCGGGGCCGGCACTGGCCGGCCTTCGTCGCGATCAGCAGGTCGTCGGGGTAGGGGCGCAGCGCTTCGGCCAGCACTTCCTCGCTGCTCCCCAGCCCGTAGGAATCGGCGGTGTCGATGAAGGACACGCCGAGATCCACGGCCAGCCGGGCCGTTTCGATCGCCGTTTCACGGTCCTCCGGCGGGCCCCAGTACCCCGGGCCGGTCAGCCGCAGGGCGCCGAACCCCATCCGGTGAACCGAAAGGTCGCCACCCACGGAGAAGGTGGTCCTGGAGAAAGTGGTCCCGGAGAAGGTGGTCCTGTCGCGCCGCGCCATGCGTTCCTCGCTCACCGCAGGAATCCGCGTACGTCACCCCAGCCCGCAGCGACATCCGCCTCGAGCTGGTTGAGCCGTGCCGTGACCACCTGGTCGAACCCGTCCATGAAGTACTCGTCACCGCCGTGCGGCGCTATCCGGCGACGGTCCTCCACGAACCGCTCGACGACCTCCGCCAGGGAGGTGCCCGGCCCCACCCGGCCCGCGATGTAGCGGTCCGCTCCGTCGAGATCCGGGAACCCGGCCTCCCGGTACAGATACACATCGCCCAGCAGGTCGACCTGGACCGATACCTGGGGATGCACGGACGGGCGCATCGTCTCGGGCCTGATCCTCAGCAGTTCGGCGTCCGCACCGGTCTTCAGGCTGTGCAGCGCGTAGCCGTAGTCGATGTTCAGCGTGGGGGTCCGCCGGCTCACCCGCTCCTCGAAGGCGAGCAGCCCTTCCTGGAGCTCGTCGCGTTCGGCCTCGGTCAGCCTGCCGTTCTCCCGGCCGCTGTAGTCCTCGCGTACGTTCAGGAAGTCCACCGGCCGGTCCGGCGCCGCCTCGTCGAGTTCGGCGATGAAGTCGACGAGGTCGAGCAGGCGGTGGACGCGCCCGGGCAGCACGATGTAGCTGAATCCAAGCCGTATCGGCGCCTCCCGCTCGGAACGCAGCTGCTGGAAGCGGAGCAGATTGGCGCGGACCCTTCCGAAGGAGGCGCGCTTGCCCGTGGTCTCCTCGTACTCCTCGTCGTTGAGCCCGTACAGCGACGTGCGCACGGCGTGGAGGTCCCACAGACCGGGTTGCCTGGCCAGCGTCCGCTCCGTGAGCGCGAACGAGTTCGTGTACACGGTCGGCCGCAGGCCCCGGGCGGCCGCACGGCTGCTGAGGACGCCCAGCCCCGGGTTGGTCAGGGGCTCCAGGCCACCGGAGAAGTACATGGCGTAGGGGTTGCCGGCCGGTATCTCGTCGATGATGGACGCGAACATCGCGTTACCGGAGTCCAGCGCCGACGGATTGTAGCGGGCGCCGGTCACACGGACGCAGAAGTGGCAACGGAACATGCAGGTCGGCCCCGGGTAGAGGCCCACGCTGTAGGGGAAGGCCGGCTTGTGCGCCAGGGCCGAGTCGAAGACTCCCCGCTGCTCCAGGGGCAGCACGGTGTTCTGCCAGTACTTGCCGGCCGGCCCGTTCTCCACGGCGTGACGCAGCTCCGGGACGCGGCCGAAGAGGTCGAGGAGACGGCTGAAGGAGGCCCGGTCGACGTCCAGCGACCGGCGTGCGTCCTCAAGGGGGGTGAAGGGGCGGTTCCCGTAGTGCTCGGCCAGCCGTACCAGCTGGTGGGCGACCGTCTCGGCCTCGTCGACTCCCGCGTGGCCGTTGGCGGTCAGGTGGTGACGCACCGCGTCGGCCGCTGCCGCGAGGTCGGCACCGGGGCGGGCGCAGGTCGCGACCGGACCGGCCGGGGCGGGGGCTGTGGATGTCATCCTTCATGTCCAATCGTCATCAGCGCGCCCGTCGTGTGTGTATCGCTCGGGCTCTCCGAGCGGGACCGCCGGTGGCTCCGGGCGAGCCGTTCCAGCGTGGGGACGAGCTCCGCCGGGGTGGGGGCGGACCGGATCTCGGCCCGCAGCCGGTCCGCGCCCTGCTGGAGGGAGGGGTCGGTGAGCACGCGCTGAACCGCCGCGCGCAGAGTGGCCGCGTCCAGGTCCTCGGGCCGGATGGAGATCCCGGCGCCGAAGTCGTCGAGCTGCCGGGCCATGAGCGGCGCGTCCCAGTGCGCGCCGATGACGATCTGCGGAACGCCGTGCAGGAGGGCTGTCGCCGACGTTCCGGCGCCGCCGTGGTGGATGATCGCGGCACAGGTCGGCAGCAGCACGTCCATCGAGACGAAGTCGACGATCCGCACATTGCCGGGAACGTCCGTCAGGTTCTCTCGCTGGGTGCTGTCGAGCGTGGCGACGATCTCGACGTCGAGGTCGCCCAGGGCCGTGAGCAGGTCCTGGAAGCGGACGATGTCCTTCCCGTGCGTCTCGCGTCGTGACACCCCCTGGGTGAGGCAGATCTGCGGCCGCTTCCGCTCCCCGGACCGCGAGGACTGCGAGAACTGCGAGGACTGCGACGACTCCGAGGGCTCCCCGGACAGCCACCCGGGTACGACGGCGGGGCCGTTGTAGGGGACGAAGCGCATGGGAAGGGTCGGCCCGCGAAGGTCGAGCCGCAGGCTCTCCGCACCCGGGTCGATGACCCACTGGCCGTTCAGCAGCTCCTCCAGCCCGTCTCCGGCGGCCGGGAGGCCCAGCCGCTCCAGGGTCCAGCCGAGCCACTCGGCCATCGGGTCCTCCCGGTGCTCGGGAGCCTGTCGCGCATTGGCGTCCACGAACCGTTCCCGGGCCTGGCCGATGACATCGGGGCCCCACAGGAGGCGGGCGTGCGCCGCGCCCACGGCATGGGCCGCGACCGCTCCCGCGTAGGTGAAGGTCTCCCAGATCACCAGGTCCGGCTGCCAGGAGCGGGCCAGCGCGACGATGTCGTCCATCGTGGACTCGCCGTTGAGCGGCGCGAAGCACAGCGAGGTCAGGACGGTCTGCTGGCCGAGCAGATGCTCCCAGGTCAGCGCCTCGGGCCGGTCCTCGGCGAAGTCCAGTCCCTCCTGGTACGGGGCGATGTCCCCGCCGATATCGGTGAGCAGCTCCAGCAGGTCGCTGTCGTCGCCGACCGGCACGGCCGTCAGTCCGGACCCGGTGATGATGTCGGTGATGCGGGGCTGACTGGCCACGCGCACCTCGTGGCCCGCGGATTTCAGGGCCCAGGCCAGCGGTACCAGGTGGTAGTAGTGCGTGTTGTGGGCAATGGACGTGATCAGGACACGCATCGGCTCGTTTCCTCGTTCGGCGATCGGCGTTCGTCGCAGGTGCTCATGCCGCGGCGGGGTCGGTGGGCGCCCCGGAGCCCGTCCCCGTCCGGGCGACGGGGAAGCGGGCGTGGCCGAGCGTGACCGGTGCCCGCCTCAGGCGCACCGCCGCCCCGCTCGGCCGCAGGTCCGGTGCCTCGCGCGCGAGCACCCGCAGCGCGGCGCGGGAGATGGCGCCGGCCGTCCGGGCGGCGGAGGTGGCGTGCGCGTCGCCGAGGAGACCCAGGGGGGCGCCGACGGTGCCGTCCTCCGCTCGGGCCGGGGCGATCGCCGGGTCGCGCTGGGCGGCGGCGACCAGGATCGCCACATGTCCGTCCGCGGGGACCGGCACCCCGGCCAGTTCGACGTCCTCCCGCGCGATCCTGCTCTCCACCCGCACGGGCGGCCGCCGCCACCAGGTCTCCTCCACGACGGCGGCGGCGCTCTCCGGGTTCCGGCACAGGGCGTCCCACTGTCCGTGAGCGCTGCCCAGCGTCTCGAACGCGTTGCAGATGAGCACGCTGGAGGGTTCGGCCACGCCGACCGCCAGAGTGAGAGCCGCGCGAGCGGACCGTTCTCCGCCGTCGCCGAGGTGGCGCTCGAGCAGTTCCTGAAGCCCGGCCGCCGCCGCCAGGCCGGCGCGTGTGATGTCGAGGGTCTGCGGGCACAGCCGGCTGTCGAGGCTGCGGGCACAGCCGGTCAGCAGTTCCTCGAACCGGTCGTGGTCGGCCTCGGGCACCCCCAGGAATTCCGCCAGCACCCGCGCCGGCAGGCGTCGCGCGAAGTCCGTGACCAGGTCGAAGCCGGCGCCGAGCCCGCCGAGGAGGGTGCGCGCGGCCTGCTCGGCGAGGGCCTCCACGGCCGCCTCGTCCTGCGCGGACACCGCCGGACCGGCACCGGCGGGCACGCCGCTGTGCTCGTCCCGCGCGCGGTCCGGGGCGAGTTCGGCTCCCGCCGGCGGGAAGAGTCCCGTGCGGTGCCGTCCGCCGGCGCGGGTCGGCGCTCCGAAGCGGGCGTCGGTCAGGACGGACCGGGCGAGGGCGCCGTCCGCGATCACCCAGGTGTCCGGCACCTCGCTGTGGAACACCGGTCCGCGCGCGCGGACCTCCTCCTCGTAGGGAGAGGGGTCGTCCCGCAGGGCGCGCAGGATCAGCGCGTACGGATCTCCCTGGTTGCCCGCGAACCAGTGGCCCACACGGACCCGTTGGAGCCTGCGGCCGAGTGCGGACGGCGTGGACCACTGCGTTGTCATGGGAACCCTTCGAGGTGTCGCGGTGTACGGAGAACCGGCTGTGGACGGCCGTCGCCGTCCCGGGATGTCACCAGGCCACGAACATCCTGCGCGGCCCCCTCACCACCGTTTCCGACTTCCACTCGATGTCCTTGGCGATGTGCAGCCCGGGCAGTCCGTCGAGCAGGGTCCGCAGCGCCTCCTGGAGTTCCAGTCGCGCGAGGGACGCGCCGAGGCAGTGGTGCGGACCGTGTCCGTAACCGAGGTGGTGGCGGGCGTCCTCGCGGGTGATGTCGAGCACGCCGGGTGAGGAGAAACGCAGGGCGTCCCTGCTGGCCGCATTGGACTGGATCAGAACCGGCTCGCCCGCCCGCACCAGCGTTCCGCCCACCTCGATGTCCTCGGTGGCATAGCGCGGGAAGGCCGCTCCGATGCCCAGCGGGATGAATCGCGTCAGCTCCTCCACGGCGTTCTCCAGCAGGTCCGGGCGGGAGCGGAGGAGAGCCAGCTGGTCCGGATGCTCGAGCAGGACCAGGACGAAGCTGGAGATCTGACTGGCCGTGGTCTCGTGGCCGGCGAACAGAAGGAAGACGATCAGGTTGACCAGCTCCTCGTGCGAGAGCCGGCCGTTGACATCGCGGGCCTCGATGAGTGCCGATACGAGATCGTCCTGCGGAGCGGCGCGACGGTCCTCGATCAGATCCGACAGATAGCCCGTCAGCTCACCCGCCAGCCGCACATGGTCCTCGGGGGTGAGCGTGCTGGTGGACATCGCTATGTCGCACCAGCCGCGGAAGAACGCACGGTCCTCGTTGGGCACGCCCAGCAGGCCGCAGATGACGGCCACGGGGATCGGGACGGCGTAGTGCTCCACGAGGTCGACGGGCGAGCCGGCCGCCATCATGTCCTGGAGCAGGGACTCGGTCAGCTCCCTGACATGCGGCCGCCTGGCCTCCACGCGGCGCGGGGTGAACGCTTTGGTCACCAGCCCGCGCAGCCTGGTGTGGTCGGGCGGGTCCATGCCGAGGATGCCGCTGGGGGTCTGCAGTTCCCGCATGCGCGGCGCGTCGTTCTCCGCCACCGCGGCGTGGCTGAACCGCCGGTCGCCGAGCACGAATCGCGCGTCGTCGTAGCGGCTGACGAGCCAGGCCGGCTCGCCGTACTGCATGCGGACCCGCTGGAGTCCCTCGGCCTTCTGCGCCCGCTCGTACGCCTCGTCCAGGTCCAGCCCTTCCGAACTGTTGAAGGGGTAGGGGGCGGGTGCGGGTTTCGTGCTACTCATTTCGGACCCCAAATCGAGTCGGTCGGGTTCTCTTTCGCCCTGGCACGAGCGGTGTCACCAGGTGACCGGGACCGCCTCGGGGGTGCGCAGCTGGAGGCCGGCCCGCCAGCGGACCTCGGCGGCCGGCACGGCCAGCCGCAGCTCCGGGAGCCGCTGGGCCAGGGTGCCCAGCGCGACCTGCATTTCCAGGCGGGCCAGCGGGGCGCCCATGCAGTAGTGGATGCCATGGCCGAAACCGAGGTGCGGGTTGTTGCTCCGGGCCAGGTCGATGGTGTCGGCGCCGGGCATGGCCGCCGAGTCCTGATTGGCGGAGGCGATGGACGTGACGACGCCCTCGCCGGCCCGGATGAGCGTCCCGTTGATCTCGACGTCCTCCAGAGCGATCCGGGCGAAACCGTCCATGACGCTCAGGGGGGTGAAGCGGAGCAGCTCCTCGACGGCGCTGGGCACCAGTTCCGGGTCGGCGACCAGGGACGCGTACAGCTCGCGGTCCTTGAGGAGGAGGTAGACGAAGTTGCCGATCTGGGTCGCGGTGGTCTCGTAGCCGCTGAGCAGCAGGCCGGTGCCCAGCATCAGCAGCTCGTCCTCGGTGAGCCGGTCGCCCTCGTCGTGGGCCTGGACCATGCTGCTCAGGAGGTCGTCGCGGGGGGCGGCGCGCCGCTCGGCGACCAGCGCGGCCATGTAGGCGCTGAACTCCTCGACCGTCTTCTGCACCTCGGCGGGGGTGAGGGAGGAGGAGAGCATGGCTTCGGAGAAGCCCTGGAAGTGGTCCCGGTCCTCGTAGGGGACGCCGAGCAGCTGGCAGATGACGGAGATGGAGAGCGGCAGGGCGAGGTCCTCCATGATCTCCGCGCGGGGCTCGCCGGCGGTCATCTCGTCGATCAGCCGGTGGGTGAACTCCTGGACCCGGGGGCGCATCTCCTCGACCCGGCGGGCGGTGAACGCCTTGCCGGCGAGACGGCGCAGCCGGGTGTGGCCGGGCGGGTCCATGCCGATGAGGGCGCCGGCGGGCAGGGGGTGCTCGGTGG
>NZ_JAILXP010000184.1 GCF_020740895.1 Streptomyces sp. UNOB3_S3
CCCTCCCTCCCCGTGCCCACGGCAGGGGCTGGTGCGGCCCCGGCGGATCGGTGCCAGGGCGGTGCCCGTACCGTGGTGGTGTGTATCGGTTCCTGCTGACTCCCCGCTGGTGGGGGATCAACGTCTTCGCCGTGCTGGCCATCCCCGTGTGCCTGTTCATGGGCAGTTGGCAGCTCAGCCGTTTCGAGACGCGTGTCGACTCACACCGTGAGCAGCAGACCCAGGCCGACGACGCCCGGGCGGCCGCCTCCGCGCCCCTGCGCGAACTGCTGCCCGTGAGCACCGAGACCTCCGGACGGCAGGCCACCGCCACCGGCCGCTACGACGCAGGTCACCAGTTGCTCGTACCCGACCGGGACCTCGACGAGCGCAAGGGCTTCTACGTCCTGACCCTGCTGCGCACCGACGGCGGGAAGGCCCTGCCGGTCGTCCGGGGCTGGCTCCCCGGCGACGCCGGCGCGTCCGCCGATGCCGCCAAGGTGCCCGCCCCGCCGTCCGGCGAGGTCACCGTGACCGGTGCGCTCCAGTCCTCCGAGAGCCCGACGTCCAAGGGCGTCCGCTCCTCCGGAGGGCTGCCCCAGGGCCAGATCGGCGTGATCAGCGCCGCCTCGCTGGTGAACCTGGTGCCCTACGACCTGTACGACGCGTGGATCACCCTGCGCGAGGCGCCCGCCCCGCTGACCGCCGTGCCCCCGGCCGCCCCCCCGAACAGCGGCCTGGACCTCAAGGCCTTCCAGAACCTCGGCTACACCGGTGAGTGGTTCGTCTTCGCCGGCTTCGTCGCCTTCATGTGGTTCAGGCTCTTCCGCCGCGAGGCCGAGGCCGCCCGGGACCTGGCACTGGGCATCGACCCCGAGGAGCCGAACGGCCCGAGGCCGGATGGCCCGAAGCCGGACGGCTCGAACCCGGATGGTCCGGCTACGGACGGCCCAGATGACGCTCCGCAAAAGCGATCTCCAGCCGAAGCTGCTTGATCCGCTCCTCCGTCACCAGCGAGCCGTGCCCCGCGTCGTAGCGGTAGACCTCGTGCGGGTGGCCCCGCAGCTTCAGCCGCTCGACGTAGTTCTCCACCTGACGTATCGGGCAGCGGGGATCGTTCACCCCGGCCGAGATGTAGACCGGGGCGCGCACCTCGTCGACGTACGTCAGCGGTGACGACGCGGCGTAGCGCTCCGGCACCTCCTCGGGCGTACCGCCGAGCAGGGTGCGGTCCAGGGCCTTCAGCGCCTCCATCTCGTCGTGGTAGGCCGTCACATAGTCCGCGACCGGCACCGCGGCCAGGCCCAGCGCCCAGGAGCCGGGCTGGGTGCCCAGGCCCAGCAGCGTCAGATAGCCGCCCCAGGACCCGCCGGTCAGCACCAGCCGCTCGGGATCGGCGAGCCCGGAGGCCACGGCCCACTCGCGGACGGCGGCGATGTCCTCCAGCTCGATCAGCCCGACGCGGTGCTTGAGGGCGTCCGTCCAGGCCCGCCCGTATCCCGTGGAGCCCCGGTAGTTGACGCGGACGACCGCGAACCCGTGGTCCACCCAGGCGGCGGGCGCGGCCGCGAAGGCGTCGCTGTCGTGCCAGGTGGGGCCGCCGTGGATGTCGAAGACCGTCGGGAACGGGCCCTCGCCCGCGGGCCGCTGCACCAGCGCGTGGATCGTGCCGCCCGGCCCCTCGACCCAGGCGTCGGTGACCGTCACCGAGTCGGGGGCGTGGGTGACGCCGTGCGCCGCCGCCGGCGGCTCCAGCACGACATGCCCGGCCGTGGACCGCACGACCGGCGGCTTGGCGGCCGAGGACCACAGGAACTCGACCGTCCCGTCCGGGCGCGGCAGCGCCCCGGACACCGTGCCCGGCGGGGTCTCGAGGCGGGTCAGCTCACCGCTGCCCAGGTCGTACCGCCACAGCTCGCTGCGCGCCTGGTAGCCGTGGACGACGAGCAGCGCGGAGCCGTCGGGGTACCAGGCGGCGTCCAGGTCGCCCGGCAGGTCGATGGCGAGCGGGGTCTCCTCGCCCGTGACCGCGTCCCACAGCATGGGCTCCCAGCGGCCGCGCCGCTGGTGGCCGACGAGTAGCCGCGCATCCCCGTCGACGGGCGCGAAGCCCATCACGGACAGGCCCAGCTCCTCGGTGCCGCCGCGGGTGTCGTCGAGCTCGCCGACGGTCGTGCCGTCGGCGCGTACGACGCGGACCGCGGAGTGCATGGCGTCACCGTGCTCGGTGTGCTCGATGGCGATGAGCGTCCCGTCGTGGGACAGATCGCCGACGCCCGCGGACTGCTGGTGCCGGTAGATTTCTGCGGGGTCCTGGCCGGGCCTTATGACGTGGACGGACGAGCCCGTCTTGTCGGTGGAGCGGCCGATGACGACCGTGCCGTCCCGGCCGAGCGCCAGCCCGTCCGGGTACGAGGGCTCCAGGCCCGGCGCGGCGGGCTCGTCGGGCCCGCCGTGGAAGGGCTGGCGGACCCAGACGCCGAACTCGTCGCCGTCGGTGTCGGAGAACCACCAGATCCACTCCCCGTCCGGGGACAGCACTCCGCCCGTCGTTCCATTGGGCCGGTCCGTGACCTGGCGCTGTGTGCCCGTGGCCCGGTCCCAGGCGTACAGCTCGAAGGTCCCCGTGGCGCTGGAGGTGAACAGCGACCGGTCAGGGGCGTCCTCCGCCCACCTCGGCAGCCCCGTGCGCGGAGCCCGGAAGCGCTTCTCCCAGTCCGGCATGGCGGTGATGGAGGCGGTGGGCGTCTCGGCCGCGCCGCCTCGCAGGGACCCGTTGCTCTCAGTCATGCCCCCCATTCTGCGCCGCCGGGCCGACAACGCGGCGAGGAGCGGCCGAGCCTGTGGACAACGGGGCGGTTGTGGACAACTCGCTCACTCGTGTGAGTTGGAAGTCAGCGGGACTTCTCCGCCTGCCCGGCCGACTCCGCCTGCCCGGCCGACGCCTGGCAGGTCAGGTCCTTGTCCGGCAGCTTGCCCGTGGTCAGGTACGCCGTGGCGACCTTGTCCGCGCAGGAGTTGCCGCCGGGCGCGTAGAGGACGCCATGGCCCTCCCCGCCCGCGACGGTGAGCATCCGGGAGCCGCGCAGGGCCCGGTGCATGGCCCGGGCGGTGAAGAGGGGCGTCTGGGAGTCCCACTCGTTCTGCGTGATCAGTGCGCCGACTTTGTTGTCAATCTTGGTCTGCGGCTCGCTTCCCTGCTGTTTCCAGAAGGCGCACGGCGCGATGTTGGCCGCGAAGTCGCCGTACAGCGGATACCGGGCCTTGTCGCGAATCGCGTCGCGGCGGTATTGCTCGGGGTCGCGCGACCAGGTGCGGGTGTCGGAACACATCAAGGACCAGGCGACGGAGGCGTAGTTGTCGTCGGGCTCCTCGGCCTGACCGTGCGTACCGGACGTGCCGGGCGTGCCGGAGGGGTCGGGGTTCTTGCCCTCGGCCGCGTTCTTCAGCCCGGCGATCAGTTCGGCGGCTTTCCGGACGTGGAAGAACGTGCGGTTGTCGGCGCGGATGTCGTCACCGGTGAGGGCCTGTCCCTCGAAGTGAATGGGTTCGCGGTTCGCCTGCGCGATCAGATCCCAGTAGGTCCTGCGGACCTCGGCCGGGCTATCGCCCAGCCCGTACGTCGTGTGCCGCGCGGCGGTCCACTCGCTCCATCGCGTGAAGGCCTGCTCGGCCGCCTTCGCCATGTCCTGGAACATTCCCCGGTAGATTCGCGCGGGGTCGGTCGCGCTGTCCAGTACGAACCGGTCGGCCCGCTGGGGGAACATCTGCGTGTAGACGGCACCGAGGTAGGTGCCGTAGGACATCCCCAGATAGGAGATCTTCTTCTCGCCCAGCGCGGCACGGATGACGTCCATGTCGCGGGCCGCGTTGCGGGTGGTGAGGTGCGGCAGCTTGTCACCGGCCCTGGCCTGGCACTTCTCGGCGATCGTACGTGCCAGGTCCACGTCCTTCGTGAAGGTCTCGGGCTTGTACGGGTGGTTGCTCTGCTCGTCCACGGTCAGGCCGCAGCTGACGGGAGAGCTTTTCCCCGCGCCTCTCAGATCGAAGCCGATGAGGTCGTACTGCCGCTTCAATTCCTCGGGGAACTTCACCAGCGGATCAACAGGCAGTCCCAAACCTGGCGCGCCGGGGCCGCCGGGGTTGAGCAGCAGAATGCCGCGACGCTCCGCCGTACTGCTCGCCTTCAGCCGGGATACCGCGATGCCGATCGTCTTGCCGCCGGGGTCGCCGTAGTCCAGCGGCACGTTGACGGTCGCGCACTGGAAGGTGGCGGGTCCGTTCGCGTCGCAGCGCTGCCACTCGATCTGCTGTTGCGTGAACTGCCGCAGGGGGCCCTTGGCGGCAGGGCTTTCCGGCGATGCGGCAGACGACGCGCCAAAGGCCGTCGCGGTCGCCGGCGCCGAAAGGGATGCCGCCGCCGCGATGCCGACAGCAAGAAGCGGCGGTGCTATTCGTCTTTTTCGCACGATGGTGCTCGTCCTTACCGAGGAGAGTGGACAGCCGGTCGAGCCGATCTTGGCCCGCGGGGTATCGGGGGCGCATCGCGGGAAGGCGGGAAAAGACGCTCCCCCGATCGAGGGAGGTCGTGGCTCGGCCACCCCGGCATACTGGCCGGTCATGGTCAGGGGAATACGGTCACTACTGCGCGGCTCCACATATTCGGGCGCGTTCTTCGGCTTTTGCGGCGCACTGGCGAGCCTTCCGCTGCTGCCTTTCGCGGCGCTGCCGGCGCTGGCGTGGCCGTCCGCTTCCTACGGGGCGCGGGTCGTGCTGACCCTGCTGGTCTGGGCAGCGCTGATCGGCCTGGTCGGGCTGGCCCGTCCCACGCGGCGGCTGCTCATCGCGGGCGCCCGTCGGCTGCTGAGGGTGCCGCTGCCGGACCCCGTGGCCGTACACCGCCCTGTGGCCGTACATCTCCCCGTAGCCGTACACCGCCCCGTGGTCGTACACCGTCCCGCGAGATCACCCGACAGCGGAGCGACCTCCTCCGCGCGGGCAGCCGGCTCCGACCGCTGGCGGACTCCTGTCTGGTTGCTGCTGCACGTGGCACTGGGGTGGGCGACGGCGCTGCTCTGCGTTTCGCTGATCCTCGCGGGCTTGGTCATCCTGCTCGTCCCGGTGGACGGAATGCAGGCCGAAGCGGGCATCTCACTGTTCGGCCGGACGGCGCGGGCGGACGGCGGCTGGGGAAGCCGGGCGGTGGCGCTCGGCTGCGTGCCCCTGGGGATGGCCGGGTGCGCGGTGCTGACGGGCACTCTGAGGTGGCTTGCGCCCAAGCTGCTGGGCCCGTCCTCGGCAGAGCGGCTCGCGCTGGCGGCCGAGCGGGAGATGGCGCTGGCCGAACGCAACAAGCTGGCCCATGAGTTGCACGATTCGATCGGGCACACGCTGACGGCGGCCACGATCCAGGCGGCGGTCGCGGGCGAGGTGCTCTCCGCCGACCCGGCGGCGGCACGGGCCGCCATGCGCAGCATCGAGGAGTCGACCCGGGCCGCGCTGGAGGACCTGGACTACGTACTGGGCGTGCTGCGCGCGGAGACGGCGGACGCGACGCCGACCCGCACCCTGGCCGATCTGCCCGAGCTACTCGACCGACTGCGCCACGCGGGCGCCGTCGTGGAGCCGGAGCTGTCGGGGGAGTTGGCGCAGGTGCAGGGCACGCTCTCCCGCGCGGCGTACCGGATCCTCCAGGAGGGGCTGACGAACGCGCTGCGGCACGGGACAGGCGGCCCGATCGAGGTCCGGGTGGCAGCCGCGCCGGACGTGCTGGAGCTCGGCGTGGTCAACCGGACCGGGGCGGGGACGGGCCCGCGCGCTTTCCCGACGTCCGGACACGGCCTGCCCGGGCTGGCCGAGCGTGTGCGGCTGCTGCACGGCGAGATCGAGGCCGGCCCGGACGGTCCGGAACACTGGCGGCTGGCGGTCCGGCTGCCCGTACAGTTGTCGGCATGATCGGCTCCGACGCGAGCGCCGCTGTCACGACCGGCGTCGTCGCCGTCACCACCCCCGGCACCACCCCTGTCACCACTGCTGTCACCACCCCCGTCACCACCCCCGTCACTCTCCTGATCGCGGACGACGACGAGGTGACCCGCAGCGGCCTGCGCACCCTGCTCGCGGCGCAGCCGGGCATCACGGTGGTGGGCGAGGCCGCCGACGGCATCGAAGCGGTCGAGCAGGCGCGGCTGCTGCGGCCGGACGTGGTCCTGATGGACGTGCGGATGCCGCGCCGCAACGGGATCGAGGCCACCCGGCAACTGCTGACCGAGCCGACTGAGCCGGCCGAGCCGGCCGAACCGCCGAAGGTCGTGGTGATCACCACCTTCGAGAACGACGACTACGTCACCGCCGCGCTCGGCGCGGGAGCCAGCGGGTTCCTGCTCAAGCGCCTTCCGGTCCGGCAGATGGCGGAGGCGGTGCGGGTGGTGGCGGCGGGCGAGGCGATCCTCTTCCCGGCAGCCCTGCGCCGCATGGTCACCGCCCGCCCCCTGACCTCCGCCGAAGCGCTCCCGAAGGCGGCGCTGACGGGCCGGGAGGAGGAGGTGCTCCGGCTGATGGCCACCGGCCTGTCCAACCCGGAGATCGCGGAATCCCTCACGGTGAGCCTGGAGACCGTGAAGACCCACGTCGGCAACGTGCTGACCAAACTCGGCGCGCAGAACCGCACCCACGCGGTGGTGATCGCCTACGAGTCCGGCCTGGTGGTACCGGGCTTCACCGGCTGACCCCAGGACGCCTGACGACTTAAATCCCTCTTAGGGCGTTTCTTCACGCTGTGGTCATGGCTACAGCACACGACACCCTCTCGGTGGTCATCGGGGCTGGCGGCACCGGCGGCCACATCTACCCGGGGCTGGCCGTCGCCGAGGCGCTGCGAAGAGCCGTCCCGGACGCGGTCATCAGCTTCGTCGGGACCGACCGCGGGCTTGAGACGGAGCTGATACCGCAGGCCGGGTACCGGCTGCACACGGTCGACATGATCCCCTTCGACCCGTCGCTCGGCGCTCGCAGGTTCCTGCTGCCGGCGGACCTGTCGCGTTCGGGGCTCCAGGCACGGCGGGTGATCGAGAGGCAGGGCGCCCAGGTCGTCGTCGGCATGGGCGGGTACCCGAGCGCGCCCGCCGTGCTCGGTGCGCGCCTGGCGGGCCGGCCGGCGCTGGTGCACGAGTCCAACGCGGTGCCGGGGCGCGCCAACCGGTTCGCGGCGGCGCTCACGCCGCATGTGGCGCTGGCCTTCGACCGCACGCGCCGCCATCTGCCGGCCCGGACCGCCGGACGCGCCCGGACCGTGGGCATGCCGCTGGTCAGCGCGGTGGCGGACCTCGACCGGTACGCCCGGGAGGCGCTGCGCGGTCCCGCCCGGCGCGCCTTCGGGGTGCCGGACGGGACGCGGCTCGTGCTGTTCAACGGCGGCAGCCTCGGCGCGGCCCGGCTCACCGAGGCCGCGGTCGGTCTGGCGCGGCTCTGGCGCGCCAGACCGGACGTGCATCTGCTGATCAAAACCGGCCCGGCGGCGCTGGGGGCGGTGCGGGCCCGGCTGGCCGCGGACGGGTCCGACCGCGTCGCCACGGCCGTCGGCTACCTGGACCGCATGGACCTGGCCTACGCGGCCGCCGACCTCATGGTGTGCCGGGCGGGCTCGGCGACGGTGGCGGAGCTGGCGTCCCTCGGGATGCCCGCCGTCCTCGTCCCGTACCCGCACGCCCCGCACGACCACCAGACCCACAACGCCCGGGTGCTGTCCGACACAGGCGCCGGTCTGCTCCTGCCGGACGCGGAGACGGACGGCGACCGGCTGGCCGAACTGATCGGCCCGCTGCTCGCCGAACCGCACCGACTGGCCGCGATGAGCACCGCGGCCGGCCCCGCCACCCACGCGGCCGCCGCCGACCTGATGGCGGCGTGGGTGCTGCGCCTGGCCGGCCGCGCTCCCGCCCTGACGACGAGTTGACGACGAGTTGAGAGGCACGACATGACCGCGAGTGACACGAACGCGAACGACATGAACGTGAACGACATGACCGTGAACGACGACCGGGCCAATTGGCACGACCGGAGGGTCCTGGTCACCGGGGCCGAGGGGTTCATCGGCTCCACGCTGGTCGACCTGCTGGTGGAGCGCGGGGCCCGGGTACGGGTGCTGGCCCACTACAAGCCCTACGCCGAACGCGGACATCTGGCCCGGTACTTCGGGCCGGACTCCCCCGTGGAGATCGTGGCCGGGGACGTACGGGACGCGAACCGGGTCACGGACGCCGTCGCCGGGTGCGACACCGTCTTCCACCTGGCGGCGCTGATCGGCATCCCGTACAGCTACGCGGCCCCCGAGGCGTATGTGCAGACCAACGTAGCCGGCACGGAGAACGTGGCCGCGGCCTGCCGCCGCCACGGTGTGCGGCGCATGCTGCACACCTCGACCAGCGAGGTCTACGGCACGGCCCGGACCGTCCCGATCCGTGAGGACCACCCGCTGCAGCCCCAGTCGCCGTACTCCGCCTCGAAGATCGGCGCGGACATGCTGGCGCTGTCGTACACGCACTCCTTCGACGTGCCCGTCACGGTCGTGCGCCCCTTCAACACCTACGGGCCGCGCCAGTCCGCCCGAGCCGTGATCCCCACGATCCTGGCCCAGCTCCACTCCGGGGCCGATGAGATCCGGCTGGGGTCGACCTCGCCCACCCGGGACTTCACCTATGTCACCGACACCGCGGCGGGCTTCCTCGCCCTCGCCGACTGCGACCGGGCGGTCGGGCACGTGGTCAACCTGGGCACGGGCCGCGAGATCTCGATCGGGGACCTGGCCGCCGCGTTGATCCACGCCTCGGGCCGGGACGCCAAGGTCGTCGTCGACGAGACGCGGCTGCGTCCGGCGGGCAGCGAGGTCGAGCGGCTGCTCTCGGACAACTCCCGCGCCCGCGAGTGGGCCGGCTGGAGCCCTGAGGTGGACCTGGAGGAGGGCCTCGCCCGCACCTCCGACTGGGTCAGGGACAACCTGCACCTCTTCGCCCCCGACCGCTACCAGGTGTGAGCAGGAACAACATGGCGATGACCAAACGCCGAATATGGGTGGCGGCCTGCGCGGCCGCCCTGGCCCTGATCGCCTGGCCGGTGCTGAAGTTCTCCGGCGTCTTCTCCGACAAGGGCGACCCCATGACTTTCGGCGAGAACGGCGGCGGAGGAGGCACCGGCGCCCACGGCACCCTCATGCCCACCGGCCCGAAGGTCGACTTCCGCGTCGCCAACACCGTGCAGGACGGCACCAAGATCGGTGTGGTCACCCTGGACGGCAAGAAATCCGGTTTCAAGGGCAAGGTCTGGGTCTGGGCCCCGAAGCAGTACGACGACCCCAAGTACGCCAAGTCCGGTTTCCCTGTCCTGATCGCCCTGCCCGGCGGCAACGGCTATCCGGTCAACTACTGGATGGGAACGGACCTCAAGCTCCAGTCGTCGATCGCCCAGTGGTCAAAGGAGGGCAAGAGCCTGCCCTTCATCGTGGCGATGCCGGTGCTCAACCCGGACGACAAGAACTACTACGACGGCAGCGACATCCCCGGCCGGCCGAAGATGGGCACCTGGCTGACCGAGGACGTCCCCGACCTGATCAAGGCCAACTTCCGTACGCTGAAGCAGCGTGACGGCTGGGCCTTCATGGGCTCCTCCTCCGGTGCCTTCGCGGGCCTGAAGGCCGTGCTGAAGCACCCGGACAAGTTCAAGGCCGTCATCGCCTCCGGCCCGGACATCGTCCCCGACTCCCCGCTGTGGGCCGGCCACTCCGGCGAGAAGGCCGCGAACAACCCGGAGGTCCTGGCGAAGCGACTGATCGACGGCAAGGGGCCCGACGTCTACCTGGCCTTCCAGGTCGGCACCAAGGAGCGGACGTCGATGAAGAACACCAAGGATTTCATCGCCTCCTACGGAAACCGGGGCCGGGTGCACACCACGCTGCGGGAGATCCCGGACGGAGAGCACAACGCCAAGACCTATGTGCCGAGCATGGGCCTGGGCCCGATCCAGTGGATCAGCGAGCACATGACAGGCCCCACGCCGCTCTAGACGTATTGACCCGGGACGTTGTTCGAGTGCGGGGAGACGCGGCGTGAAGCCGGCCTATGTTGCTCGCCGCGGGGGCGTGCCTACGGACCGTGCGGCTCACTGGCGGAGGTCAGGGCCATGTCAGTCCCGAGATGCGTCGGGATCTGATCGAGGGGCTTACTGGGGTGGGGGGCGGCGCTGGAGGTGCGACGGGTGATGTGTCCTACATCACCCGTGCGCGCACTCGATGTGCTGGTGCGAGGCCCTCAGTAGGGCGGGCTCCGAGATTCCCCTTTCCAAGATCCACTCCCCGTCCACTCCCCTCCAGCTCCTCCGTGGGCGCTGCCCGTACAAGGGGTGTGCGGTGAACCTCAGTTCGTCAGGATTACTGCTTCGGCGTGTAGGTCACCACGTTCGACAGGTCCGATTCGATGCCGAAGGCGTCCTCGGTGGTGATTGCGTAGTAGGCACGGCCGGGCAGCGGCTGGCTGTCGACGAGGCTGTAACTGCCTTCCCTGAATCTGTAGTCCAGGGAGCCGATGCGTTGCGATGTTTTCTTGGTCATCGTGGGCGAGTCCGAGCGGTAGACGTTGTATCCGCGAAGGACTGACGAGTGGAATGTGTCGTCCTGGTGCCAGGCCACGACGACCCGGCCGTCCTTGCGGTCCGTCATATGCGCCCTTGGGGCGGGCGGCTTGCGCAGTTCGGGTTTGTAGGAGGGGGAGAAGGCCCATCGGGCCTTTTCACTGCTGGGGACGGCGGCAATCGCGTAGTAGTAGTCGTCATCCGCGGGTTCGGCGGCCATGGAGAAGTCCACGAAGCTCTCCAGGGTCTCGTGGATCTGCTCGGCGCCCGTCTCCGGCCGGACGGGGCTGGTCTTCGAGCGGTAGACGACCAGTCGGTCGACGGGGGTGGTGGATGACCACGGGTTGATGTTGTCCGGGAACCAGCTGATGATGAGCCTGTCGCGCAGCCGGGTCAGGTTTATTGACGGTGCTGAGGGCGGAGACTGCTCGTTCCACAGGCGCGTACCCGTTATCCGCTCTGTAGGGGCGGACTCCGTGCCGTCCGCGTCGACGGCCGAGACCCAGTACGTCTTCGAGTGGTCAGGTTCCACGTCGGTGTCGCGGAAGGTCGGTGCGGCGACCGTGGCGAAGGGGGAACTCCGGTCCATCAGGTTCGAGCGGTAGACGCGATACTCGGTGGCGCCTTCCACCGGCGTCCAGTCGAGCGTGATGCCCTCGAGGTCGCCGGTGACCACGAACCCTGTGGGCGTCGCCACGTCGGCGGTGGAAGCGGCGGATGCGGCCGGAGCGGGTGAGGTCGTGGCGGCCTGTGCGGCCGGAGGGAGGCTGAGAGTCAGGGCGGCGGCGAGGGCCAGCGTGGCGCCGGCGGCCGCTCGGGCGCAGGGGCGGGAAGTCCCTGGGAGTCGGAACACGGACTCACTCCTTGCTGTGTGCGGCGCCGCAAGGATGTGGGAGGACGCCTTGAAGTTGATCGGGACGCGATACGGGAACGCGCCGTCAGGGTGAGCAATTACGAGAAGTTCTCCAGGGCGGGTCAGCCGTTCAGCAACACTCGCCAGGTCTGCTGGGGCACTTTGGCACTTGACCACTGCTGAGCTTGGGCACCGTTGGTGCTGACGCCTCCCTTGATCTCCAAGACCTTTCCGCTGTTCTTGTTTGTCAACCGGTTCCCGAAGCCGTCACCAAATTCCCACTTCCATATTTGGGTGTCGTGAGAAGGCTTGCAATCCCACTGCTGGGCCGGAGCGCCGTTATCGGTGCGAGAGTCTGCGATCTCCAGGCACTTGTTGCTGTTGCTGTTAACGATCTGGTAGTACCCGCCGCCGAGCGAGTAGGTGACCCAACGCGCCCCTGCCTGACCCTTGCAGTCCCACTGCTGGGCGGGCGCGCCATTTTCCTTGCTGGAGTCTGCGATCTCCAGACATTTCTTGCTGCTGCCGTTTTCGAACGTAATGGCAGCAGCTGCCTGACTTGCGTTCGGTGTCGCCAACGTGATGACGGCAGCGGCCGTCGCGGCGGCTGCGAGTGAAAGAGTCCTCAAAATGATCACCTGATATCTGCGCGGCCGTTTATTCGGCCAATAAATAGATTTCGTTCAGCTGAGCCGGTGGGCGGCAGCTTCGAGGGTCGACGCGACCTGGTTGATGATCGAAGTTCACTCGAAGGTCGGGTGGAAGTCGAGAGGTTCCTGGTTTCCTCATTCGTCCAAGAACAAGGGAAACCGCCGTTGACCTGCGTGTACGTGCGCGGAGCGCATCTCTTCAACTGTGGGTTTTCCGGTAGGAGCCAGCCGTACGGGTCGGGGCTGGCCCGGCTGCGAGAGGGAGGCTGCGCCCATGGTGAGCCAATCAAGGCCGACCTCCCAGGAAGTCCGCATGCCTGAACCTTCAGGAAGGGTTCTGCCACTTACGGTGGATGGCTTCACGTCGGCGCGTGCGGGCCTTGCATCTGTTGCACGCCCACCCTTCAGGGACGGGGGCGGTACTCCCGTTATCGCATCCGGCATTGGCGCAGCGGGTGTGTTTCGGACCGAGGGCTGTGAGGGCGCGCAGTGATTTCTGAGTCGGGTCGCCGTACACGGGGTCGGCGGGGCGCTTGCGGAGGATGAAGCTGTCATGACGGATGGGGTGGAAGTGGATCCATTCGTCAGGCACGGCGTTGTGTGCCGTGCTTCCGTCCCAATGGACTGTGCATCGTTGTTTGGTCCAGCGCTGCATGGCGCGGAATTCGAGAGCGGTGACGATCCAGGCCCACATGGTATGACCTTCCCAGAGCACGGCCTGGCCGGCCCTGCCGAGCTCGGCAGGGATGTCGACCTCTTGCCAGCCGCCTTCCTGGCAATCAGGGTCGAGCACCGTGTTCTTGCACCGTCGGCCGGTGGTTTGTGCATGGGCTACGCATCGCACGTCTTTGAGCTCGCAAGGGGCGAGCCAGAGGGTGGTGCTGGTGAACCGCACGACGTCACGGACACGGCTGGTGGCCACGACATGCTTCAGTGCGAACGCGTCCAACCGGTGGTGCCTCAAGGTCATGGGGCAGACGGAGAACGACATGGTCCTGGGCACGTCCGCGTACAAACGCGGGGTGCGGGCGACCATGTTCGCCTGGGCCGACAAGGGCATTCACTACTTCGTCGGTGAAGGCGCCGACGCCCGCATCGTCGTCGCCACGTACATCGACGCTCCCACGGCCGACGTGATCTCGCTCCGCGCCTACAAGCTGCGGAAGTCGGCCGGCACCCTCTCGGGACACGCTCTGGGGGAGGAGCCGGAAGCGGCCGAGACGCCGTCGTTCGATCTTCTGCGGGACGTCGCCTCCGTCATCCCGGCGGCCGAGTCGAAGGCCTGGAGCGAGACGGTCGTCGCCCGGCTGGCGGAGCTCCGGCCGGACGCGTACGCCGGCTGGGGCCCGGAACAACTGACGTCCGCACTGAAGCCGTACGGCATCCGCACCACCCAGATGTGGGGCACGACCGAGGACGGCAAGGGCGCCAACCGGCGCGGCATCAAACGCGACCACGTCCTCAAAGCCATCGCGGAACGTGACGAACCTTCCGCCGCCGCGTAGCTCCCATCACAGCTAGGTCTAGCGGGACGCCCCGCTAGACCTAGCACCCTCGCTAGCAGGCCAAAGCCCATCTGAGCTGCCCGCTAGAGGGTGTCTGAGAAGTCCCGTTTAGGTGGGAACTGCGACCCGGTGAAGCAGCAGCATGATGGTGGCGAGGTAGACCGCACTCTCCGAGTTTTCAGCGAGGTACTCGTAGTCCTTCGACAAGCGGCGGTACCGTCCCAGCCAGGCGAAACT
>NZ_JAILXP010000185.1 GCF_020740895.1 Streptomyces sp. UNOB3_S3
GTTCGGGGTGAAGCTGGCGGTGGGGGAGTAGGGGCGGGTGCGTCGCCGAAGATGCTTCTGATCGTGAGGCGGTCGCCCAGGCGCTCCGCGCCGGTCACTTTCAGGTTCCGAGGCTCGCTGGTCCACACCACCAGCGGACCTCGTGAGGCGTGCCGGTCTGAAAGGTCCAGTTCGACGCGGCCCGGGACGGTCGGCGTGAGGCGTAGCTCGTCGAGTTCGGGGAATGCGTGGAACAGCCCGGAGTCCACCCTGAGGTCCTCGGTGAGCGCAAGGCCGAGTGAGCGCACCTGACGAAGCGGTTCCACCTCCGCGAGATGGCCGGACGTTTTGATGCGGAGGTCGAGACTCTGCAGCCGACTCAGTTCCGCCAGCTCGCCGAGCTCCGCCAGGGAAGCGAGATGCGATCCGATGTACAGGGCAGTGAGGTTTCTCTGAGCCGCGATGCCGTTCAACCGGACCGGGCCCTCTCGACAGGAAATGTCGAGAGTGGAGATTCCCGGGGGTAACGGAGGAATTCTTCCGTCACTCTCGGATGACAGACCGAATAGGTCCAGGACGCTGAGTGCCGGTAATTTGGCGATGACACTCAGTGCGGCGATCGGAAGGAATGTCGCGTCCAGCGTCAGGCGTCGAAGGCTCGATCCCGCCAGGGCCTCCATGTCCCGCAGTCCGCGACAGTCGGAAATCCTTAGGATCCGGATCTCCGGATGATCGTGGATAAAATCGAGATCGGCCACGGCGGGATTATTGGCGATGCTCAAGAGCCTCAAGGAACGGCCGGTCAGGGAGCGGCCGATGCTGTCCGCCGTGTGGCTGCCCGCAATGGTCAGGGAGTCGATCGGGCCCAGCAGCGGGATCTGAGTGAGTTCCTCCGCCGAGGAGACGGCGAGCCGGATGTCGTCCAGCCGCATGTTCGCGAGGACCTGCTCCGCGAAAGTCCGAGCCTCGAAGCCTTCCCACGCGTTCGTCACCTGGCGCCGCACCATCTCCGATTCGTGCTGTCCGTAGCGCTTGAGAAGCGGCAGGGCCGCGTCCCCGAGCGAGCCGAGCACGCTCACGACGCATTGTGCCGGTTCGATGGCCATCCCTTCGGGCCCCGGTAGCACCGGGAGGACATCCGGCCCGAGGGAGGAAAGGAGGTCCACTTCCTCCTCTGTGTCCGGAGGCCCGAGCTCCTTGACCCCGTCCCAGACCTTCTCGTGCTGCTCGTCGTCCAGATACGCCGCGCTGATCGCGCACTCCGCCGCCAGCGTGCGCAGCGACCACCGTGCCTTCCGCCCGTCCGCCGAGTCACCGGCCGCGATCAACCCCGCGATGACCCGCTTGCTCTCCCCGCGCCCGCAATGGCCGATGACCAGCCGGAGCACGTCCTGCCATTGTTCTTCCTCCGCATGCCCCAGCAGTTCGTCGAGGGAATCGCTGTCCTGGAACTCCTTGGCCGCCAGATAGTCCTGGAAGGTGCGGTGGATGAACTGCAGGGAGTCCGCGGCGCGTTCCTGAAGGAGACCGCTCCGGTTGAGGAGATGCCTCAGGGCCTGCTCCGCCGTACCCTGCTCGCGGACGCGGCGCAGGCCCTTCATCGCGTGTTCGAGCTGGCGCGTCGCCTGTTCCCGCGAGAGCTCGGCCCGGCCGTTGCGCACCAGCCAGACCGCGATGCGCTGGAGCAGCTGCCGGCTGTCCTCGATCGTCAGGTCGATGCCTTCCGGGGCACCGATGCGGCGGTGGGCGTCGCGATTGCCCAGCAGCATGGCGAGCGCGGCCTCGTAGAGGTGCCAGCGGGTGCGGGGGAGGAGTCCCTGACGCCGTCGGTGGAGGGCACAGATCACCGCACACAGCAGCGGCGTACGGGCCAGGTCGCGCAGCGCGGCGTTGCGCTGGAACTCCTGGGCGAGGTCGCGTTCGAGGGCGGTGAGACGGGTGCGTTCCTGCTCCGCCCGCGCCTTGTCGGCGTAGCCGTCGCACTCCAGGCGGGCGGCCTTGTGCCAGGCGGCCACGAAGGACTGGATGTCGCCGTCGCTCATGGGCAGGAGCTGCAGCTCCTCGAAGCGCTCGGACTCCAGCCAGGCCTGCTCGACCGCGAGCGGCCGCGCGGTCACGAGGCAACGGGTGTCCGGGTACATCCGCAGCAGGTCGGCGAGCCATTTGCGGGCGGGGCCGCGCTCGGCCTGCGGGAGTTCGTCCAGGCCGTCGACGAGGAGCAGGGCCCGTCCCGCCTCCAGGACGCGGCCGGCCCAGCCGCTCGGGGCCTCGTCCACCTGCAGCCGGGCGATGGTGGGCAGCTGGGCGGGGGTGGGGGTGGTGATGCCCTGCGCGGTGAGACTGCGCATGGGGATCACGAAGGGGATCAGGCCGTTGAGGTCGCTCAGTTCCTCCGGCAGGGTCCGGCAGGCAGCGTGCGAGGCCAGCCACCACACGAGCGTCGTCTTCCCGGCCCCGGCCTCGCCGCGCAGGACGGCCCGCGGCCGTGAGCCCAGCAATTCCTCGATCCGCTGGGGCTCCGGGCGGAGGTCTGCGCTGTCGGGACGGTCCATGGCACGCGGAGCCAGCGCCTCCAGGCTCAGATACGCCGTGTCCAGGTCCCAGCTGTTCTCGCTGCTGCCCAGGTCGTCGAGGCCGAAGACCTCCATGCGGCTGTAGCGAGCCTTGATCGCCTTTGCGTACTGATCCTCGTAGGAGAGGTCCGCAGGGCCTCCCGAGCCGATCAGTTCCAGCGCAGATCGAAGGCCGAGCGCCCGTGCGGTGGCCGAGAAACCCGGTGCGAAGAGGATCTTCGCAATGGGCACGGCACTGAGGGCCGAGTGATCCCAGCCCGCCGGGTCCTCTGTAACGATGCCGAGCAGCACCGGTCCGGTGAACAGCGGGCCGCCGGACAATCCTGCCCAGGGGGAACCGTCGGACATGCGGGCCGGTGGATGGTGCGCGTCGCGCAGGAAGTACCGCTCCTGGACGCGGCCCGACAACGGCATGACAGTGCCCGTGATCTGAACGGAGTCCAACTGGGCACCTTTGTACCGCTGGACCTGCGGGAATCCGAGGATCTGACAGTCGGGAACGGGCCAGCCGCCCACCAGGCTCCCGAAACGTAACGCCTGCCTCCCGACCACGAGCAGTGGCTCCGTGACGTGCAGCAGTGCCGCGTCACGGTCAGGGTCGCGCCACACGACGTCGCCGGTTCGGTGAGTACTGCTGCTCAGGGCGACTATCACTGCGGCGCTTCCGGTGCCCACCACGTGGGCGCTCGTCAGGACCAGGTCCGGCGTGAGCAGCACCCCGCTGCCCTGCTGCTCGCCGAGAACCGCCACCAGGCGGCTCTCGGTGGAGCGAAACCACTCCGTGGCGCTCACTGCTCGTCCGCGAGCCCGAACCCCGACAGTCCCGCAGGCCGGTCGTTGCCGACCTTCCAGCCCTCGCCCGTGCGCCGGTCCTTGGGCGTCAGCTTGAAGGAGACCTTGTGGGTCCGCGTGGATCCCCGGGACGCGTCCGTGCCCGCGTCGACGACCCAGGCCTTCACCCCGCCCCGGCCTTTCACGTCCCGCCGCAGCTCGACCGTGAACTCCATGGCGATCTCGCCCACGTCGAACGTGAGGTCCTCCCCGGCCCCGGCCGCCGCCGCGCTGGTCAGGCCGTCGCGTATGGCCCGGACCGCGTCCGGCAGCTCGATGTCGTCGAAGTCCACCGCGATGCCCCCGCCCACTCCCCATCCGCAACGCACGGTCCGTGTGCGTGCGCTGACCCGGAGCGTACCGCCACCGCCGGGACTTTGGTCCCGGAATCCATAGGGTTGTTGGTCCCGGCGCGGTGACAAGACCCACAGGCTGTTTCGCCGCCACTAAGCCGGTTAGTGGAAATCCTCCCCGGCGAGGCCCGCGCGCCACCTCCAAGATCATTTCCGAATTACGGCCCGCCCTAGTAGCGGCGCCCTTTGTCAGCGCCCCCGCACACGGGTTACCAAGGAATGGCGATCCCGGTCCGACGGCCGGGACCTGTTCTTTTTCCGGAGGTTTTCCCGTATGCCGAAGCCGAAGCGCACCGCTTTCCGTGACTCGAGCAAGACCGCTTTCCGCGTCCGCACCGCCGTTCTCGCGGCCGCCGGGCTCGGGGCGTCGGTCGCGCTCGGATCCGGGGTCGCGCTCGCGGCCGAGGCGGCCGCTCCGGCCGGCGGCGTCCTCCCCGGCTTCGCGGCCGTCGCGCCGCTGGGCCACGCGCTGCACGCGCAGGGCGAGACGCAGCTGAAGGTGGCGGAGAAGGAGAAGCAGGACGCCGCCAAGCGCGCCGAGGAGGTCCGGAAGCGGGCCGAGGACGCCCGCAAGGAGGCCGAGGCCTCGCGCAGCCGCGCCAACGCCTGGGTGCACCCCGTCGAGGGCTATCGGATCGGCCAGCCGTTCGGTAAGGCCGGCAGCATGTGGGCCAACAAGCACAGCGGCCAGGACCTGGTCGTGGACTCCGGTACGCCCGTGAAGGCCGTCCACGCCGGTACGGTCGTCAAGGCCGGCGGCAACGGCGGTGGCGACGGTCCCGCGTACGGCAACGCCGTCGTGATCAAGCACGCGGACGGCCAGTACTCGCAGTACGCCCACATGTCCTCGGTGAAGGTCTCCGTGGGCCAGCGGGTCATGACCGGCCAGGACATCGGCCTGTCCGGCTCCACCGGCAACTCCAGCGGCCCCCACCTGCACTTCGAGATCCGTACGACCCCGGACTACGGCTCCGCCGTCGACCCGGTCGACTTCATGGTCGCCCGCGGCGGCGAGCTCTGATCAAGACCCGGCACAGCGTCAGACGCTGATCACCGGGAAGCTGCTCGTACTCGTCGGCGACGACTCCGGCAGCCACAGCACCGCGATCGCGCCGCTGCCGCCCTCCACCACCGGGTCCGCGTTGCGGAAGGTCAGCCGGGCGCCGAGGACCCTGGCCTGACCGGCCGCGATGGTCAGGCCCAGGCCGTGGCCCTTGCCCGCCCGGTCCTCGCTGCCCGTGCGGAAACGGCTCGGGCCCTCCCTCAGCAGCTCCTCCGGGAAGCCGGGGCCGTGGTCGCGCACGCGCAGCACCCGGCCCTCCACCGTGACCTCCACCGGGCCCTTGCCGTGCTTGGCGGCGTTGGCCAGCAGATTGCCCAGGATGCGCTCCAGACGGCGCGGGTCGGTGGAGACGTACGCCGTCCGCAGGACGGTCACCTCGGCCTCCGGGGCCGCCGCCCGCACCCGGCGCTCGACGAACTCGCCCAGCTCGATGTCCTGCATCTCCGCGCGCTCGGCGAAGCCGTCCAGCCGGGCGACCTCCAGGACGTCCTCGACCAGCGTGCGCATGGCCTGTGCCCGGTCCCTCACGAGCTCGGTGGGCCGGCCCGGCGGCAGCAGCTCCGCGGCGGTGAGCAGGCCCGTGACCGGGGTGCGCAGCTCGTGGGCGATGTCGGCGGTGACCCGCCGCTCGGCCTCCAGCCGGTCGCGGAGCGCCTCGGCCATGCCGTCGACGGCCCGGGCGAGGTCGTCGGTCTCGTCGCGCACCCGGCCGCCGATGGCGTCGCGGACGCGGATGTCGGACTCGCCGTCCGCGACCTTGCGGGCGGCCGTGGCGGCCTTGCGCAGCCGCCGGGAGAGCTGGCCGCCGACGAGGATGCCCAGCGCCGTGCCGCCGAGGACCACGGAGACGGAGCCGATGATCAGGGCCCGGTCGAGGTCGTTGAGGATGTCGTAGCGGTCCTTGAACCGGGTGTGGATCGAGAGGATCTTGCCGTCGCGCAGCGGGGTGGAGGCCCACACCTCGGGGGCCCCGGAGCCGTTGTCCTGGAGGTAGGTGGCGCGCAGCCCGAGCTCGGCGGCCTCGCGCAGCTGCTTGGGCAGAGCCGGGTCGTTGACCTGGGCGCGCAGCATCCGCTTGCCGCCGGTGGATTCGTAGTAGCGCTGCGCGATCTGGACCCGGTCGTCCATCTGGTCGCGGCTGCTGTTGAGCATGGAGACCCGGGCCGCGTTGTGGACGACGAGGCTGAGCGCGACGGCGACGAGCGCGCCGACGCAGGCGATGGCCAGACTGACCTTCCAGCGCAGGCCACTGCGCAGAGCGAGCTTCACCACGACTTCACCCTGACACGACCGGGCCCTTTGGGACGACCGAGCCGTCGGAAACCAACCGCACCGGGCCGTCAGCCCCGGAGCTTGTAGCCGAAGCCGCGGACCGTCTCGATGCGGTCCTGGCCGATCTTGCCGCGCAGCCGCTGCACATGGACGTCCACGACGCGGGTGTCGCCGCCCCAGCCGTAGTCCCAGACGCGCTCCAGCAGCCGGTCGCGGGAGAGGACCGTGCCGGGCGCGGCGGAGAACTCCAGCAGCAGCCGCATCTCGGTGGGGGTCAGGGCGACGGCCGCGCCCGCCTTGCGGACCTCCATGCCCTCCGTGTCGACCTCCAGGTCGCCGAAGCGCAGCACCCCGGCCTCGATGCCCTGGGGCTCCTCGGCCGCGGCGCCCGCCCCGCCGGCCCCGCTGGCGTGCCCGAAGCGGCGCAGCACGGCCCGGATGCGGGCGACGAGCACGGCGCCGTCGAAGGGCTTGGTCACATAGTCGTCGGCGCCGGCCTCCAGGCCCAGCACGACGTCGATGGAGTCGGCACGCGCGGACAGCATGATCACGGGGACGGTGGACTCGTCACGGATCCGGCGGCACAGGCTGACCCCGTCCAGGCCCGGGACCATCACATCGAGCAGGGCGATGTCCGGCTGCTTGGCCCGGAAGCTCTCCAGCCCCAGCAGTCCGTCCGGCACCGCCGTCACCATGAAGCCGTCGCGCTCCAGAGCGAGCTGCGTCGCCTCGCGGATGACGTCGTCGTCCTCGACGAAAAGCACATGCGTTTCGGCCACGCGGCTCTCAGCCCTCCGATCCTTCGCTCGGCACCTTGCCGGTGTTGCCGACCTTGTTGTAGTCGGTGTGGGTACGGCCGGTCTCGTGGAACGTGCCGTCCGACCAGTGGTACGTCAGGACGTCGACGCCCGAGGGGCAGCAGACCGCGTCACCCGGACCGTAGACCTGCTTGGTGATCGTGAGATCCCGGCGGTCGATGTCCGCGTACACGGGCGACTGCTCGACCGTGAACACATTCTCGTACGAGTCCCCCTTGGGACGGTACACATACGAGCCGATGCCGAGGGAATCCCCGCACGTCAGCACGTTCACCACGACATCGGTGTCGTCGCCTCCGGTCAGCTGGCCGTAGGTGACGTCGACCGGGTACTGGTCCTTGACGCAGGGCTTGAGGTTCTTCTTGATCTGATCGCTGACCTTGGGGTCGGACTTGATCAGCTTGATCGCGTCGACCTTCTGGGCCGGGGTGGCGGTCGCCGCGGGCGAGCGCGTGGCCGCCTTCGCGGCGGGCTGGTTCTGCGCCGGCCCCTCCTTGCGCACGCCGTCGCTGCTCGTCCCGCAGCCGGCAAGCAGAAGACCGGCGGCAGCGGCCATCGCAGTGACCGCACCACCGGTGATCATCGCCGGCCCGAAGCCGGCCGCGCGCTTCAGGCGGCGCACCGTTCCCGCCCCCGGTCGACGCGCTCGAGGGCGTGGAAGTCCAGGTCCCGGCTCTCCAGCTCCTGACGCAGCCGGGCCAGCGCGCGGTGCAGCGTGCTCTTGACCGTGCCGGTCGACATGCCGAGCGCCTCCGCGGTCTCCTCGGTGCTCATCTGCTCCCAGTGTCGCAGCACGACGACGCTGCGCTGCTTGGGCGCGAGGACCCCGAGGATGTCCATCAGCAGCGCACGGTCGGCGTGCTGCTCGGTGCCGTCCTCGACGCTGGCGTCGGGGAGCTGCTCGGTGGGCACCTCGTCGAGCTTGCGGGCGCGCCACCACTCCGTACGAGTGTTGATCATGACACGGCGGAGGTAGGCGTCGGCCAGCGACTTGTCCGCTATCCCGTCCCAGCGGCCGTAGGTGCGGACGAGGGCGGTCTGCAGCAGGTCCTGTGCGTCGATGGGGTCCGGGACGAGACGCCGGGCGCTGCGCAGGAGGGCGTCCTGACGGTTGCGCACGTACTCCTCGAAGTCCAGCACCTTGCCGCTGCTGCCCGCCATAACCGCAGCCTCCAATCCACTCGCGTTCCCCGCGCCACGCTGGTGGTCCTCCAGCACGGGTAGGACGCTACGGAGGAGCTGTTGCGACGCGATGTGCGAGAGCCCGTCGGCTGGAACACAGCTATCCATAGGTTGTGTAACAGCCGGAGGAATAGATCAAAGAAAGACCGGCTCTGTCCGTTTCGGAAGCAAGGCGGGGGCGGCTCACGACGATGGCTTTGTGAGCGCTGTACGACGGCTGTGCGCACATCCGTACGCACAGCCGTACGCGTGGCCCTTACGTCAGCTACGTCAGCTACGTCAGCGGCAGCCGGTAGCGTCCGTCGGCCAGCGGCTCGACCAGCCCGTCGGCCACCAGCCCGTCCAGCGCCCGCGCCCGCTGCACCGGCTCGTGCCACACCGCGTCCAGCGCGGCCTGCGGCACCGGCGCGATCGCCTCGCGCAGCACCGCCAGCAGCTTGCCGCGCACCTGCCGGTCGGTGCCCGCGTACGTCTGGCCCCGGCGCGGCGGCCCGTCGTGGGCGGGCGACCCGGCGGCCAGCCACGCGCACTCCGCCGCGATCGGACAGCTGTTGCACGAGGGTGTACGGGCCGTGCAGACCAGCGCGCCCAGCTCCATCGTGGCGGCGGCCCAGCGGGCGGCCACCGGCTCCTCTTCGGGCAGCAGGGCGCGGGCGAGCCGGCGCTCGGCGGCTGTCGTGGCGTTCGGCGGGTACTGGGTGCCGGTCACCGCGCGGGCGAAGACCCGGCGGACATTGGTGTCGAGGACCGCGTGCCGCTGCCCGTAGGCGAACGACGCCACGGCGGCGGCCGTGTACTCGCCGACGCCCGGCAGCGCCAGCAGCTTGGCGTGATCGCTCGGCACCTCGCCGCCGTGCCGCTCGGTGATCGCCGAGGCGGCGGCGTGCAGCCGCAGCGCCCGGCGCGGATAGCCCAGCCGCCCCCAGGCGCGCACCGCCTCGCCCGGCGGCTCCGCCGCTAGGTCGGCCGGGCGCGGCCAGCGGGCCAGCCACTGCTCGTACACCGGCAGCACCCGGCTCACGGGGGTCTGCTGGAGCATGAACTCGCTGACCATCACCCCCCACGGCCCGGCCTCCGGGCGGCGCCAGGGCAGATCACGGGCGTGCACGGTGAACCAGTCGATCACCGGGGCGTGCAACAGGGTGGACGTCTGGGGCGTGGTGGCAGGCATCGCAGTCATGGCAACTCCGATCCTGGCACGCTCGCGCGAAGTGGCGAAACGGCTGGGGCCCGCGTCGGCCACCCGCGCCCCCGGCCGCCCCGATCGGGTGAGCGCCACCACCGCCGACCGGCCTCCTAGGCTGATCGCATGACCGATCCCATGGCAGACCCCACGACCGACCCCGTGGCCGCGCCGCCCGCCGAGATCAGGGCCGCCCTGGACGCCCACACGACCCTGACCCTGGCCTACGCGGACGAGGACGGTCCGCAGGCGTGCGCCGTGCTTTACGCGGTGGACACGGCCGCCGGCACATCTGTTCCGTCGCTCCTCTTCGTCACCTCCGGCACCACCCGTCATGGCCGCGCCCTGCTCGCCGGCGACGGCCGTGTCGCCTTCACCGCCCAGCGCGACGGACAGGACTGGACCTCGCTCACCGGCGTCCAGGGCCGTGGCACCTGCCGCCTCCTGGAGGGCGCCGACCGTGAGGCCGCCTGGCACGCGTACAGCGCGCGCTTCCCCTACGTGGAACGGACCGACCGGCTGCGGCAGGCGATGGAACGCACCGGGCTGTGGGAACTGCGCCCGGACTGGCTGCGGCTGGTCGACAACGGCCGGGGCTTCGGGCACAAGACCGAGTGGGAGCAGTCCGTTTCATCCTGAAATCACCCTGAATTCGGGCGGAATTCGCTGGCGGGCATGATGTTCTGACGATTCATCCGCAGCCGTACGAACGCTCGTGGACCGCGCCGGTGACCGGTCCGGCCGGCGCCAACGGTCCCGGTTCCGGGCAGATGATGGGAAAAGTAGGCACTCCTACGGCGGGTACTGGCTGGTCCCCCGGCCGATCTCTCGTAGAGTTTTCGCGTGGGATCTCTGCGCAATCCGATCGGGCCGCTTCCTTCCTCCATCTACTGGCGGCGGAGGGCAGTTGCGCTTGGCGCGCTCGGACTTATGGTGCTGGTCGTCATCTGGTTCCTCGCCATGGGCGGTGACGGCGGCGGTTCCGAGGGCGACCAGAGCGAGGGCGCCAAGAACGGCCAGGCGCCGACAGCGGACGCCACGATCACTCCCGGACCGACACCTTCGGGGCCGCACAGCGGTCAACGACCGGGCGGGCGTGGCGATTCGGGTGGCGGCGGATCCAGTGGCGGTGGCGGCGGTTCCGGCGACCGTGCCGGGAGCGGCGGATCGGGGGCGGCCGGTGGCGCGGGCGGTGCGGCCGGCGGTTTCGGCGGCGGCCCCGGGCTGGCGGTGACCGGCGACAGCAAGCCGGTGACGGCCGCGTCGAGCCTGCCCGACTGCACACCGGGCGCGGTGCGGCTGAGCGTGCGCAGCGTCAAGGACTCCTACCGCCCGGACGAGAAGCCCAAGTTCGAACTCGTCGTGAAGAACTCCGGCGGCAGCGCCTGCAAGGTGAACTTCGGGGCGACCGCCGCCATGTTCGTCATCACCGACGACAAGGGTGAGGCGCACGTCTGGAACTCCGGCGACTGCCCCCGGGGCACCGGCGCGGTGCTCTTCGAGGTGCCGGGCTCCGGCGAGACCAAGCGCACCGTGGAATGGGACCGCAAGCGCAGCGCCCCGCAGTGCGCCACGCCCTCCGGCGCCATGGCCGCGGCGCCGGGGACCTACCGCGTCGAGGTGAAGGTCGCCGGCGTCACCGACCGCACGGAATTCGTCCTGGAGAAGGCCTGAGCCCCGTAAGGGGCGCGGGGAACTGCGCGACCAGCCACAACGGACCCGCAGCGGCCCGTCAACCCTCCTAGCGGAGCGTTAGACGTACCGCTCCAGGATCGACGACTCCGCCAGCCGCGAGAGCCCCTCGCGCACCGAACGCGCCCGGGCCTCGCCCACGCCGTCCACGGTCTGGAGGTCGTCCACGCTGGCGGCGAGCAGCTTCTGGAGCCCGCCGAAGTGGTCCACGAGCCGCTCGATGATGGCGCCGGGCAGCCGGGGCACCTTCGCCAGCAGCCGGTAGCCGCGCGGCGAGACGGCGGAGTCCAGCGTCTCGGGGGAGCCGCTGTAGCCCAGGGCGCGGGCGACGATGGGCAGTTCGAGGAGCTCGGCGTGGGAGAGGGAGTCCAGCTCGGAGAGGGCCTCGGGGACCGTGCGGGTGCGCTTGGCGGTCGGCTCGGGGACATAGTCGCGCACGACCAGCTCCCGCTCGGGCTCGACGCCCGCGATCAGCTCGTCGAGCTGGAGGGAGAGCAGCCGGCCGTCGGTGCCGAGCTCGACCACGTACTCCGCGATCTCCGTGGCGATGCGGCGGACCATCTCCAGCCGCTGGGAGACGGCCGTGACGTCCCGGACGGTGACCAGGTCCTCGATCTCCAGGGCGGACAGGGTGCCCGCCACCTCGTCCAGGCGGAGCTTGTAGCGCTCCAGGGTGGCCAGCGCCTGGTTGGCGCGGGAGAGGATCGCGCCGGACTCCTCCAGGACGCGGCGCTCCCCGCCCACGTACAGGGCGATCAGCCGCATCGACTGGCTGACGGAGACCACGGGGAAGCCCGACTGGATGGAGACGCGCTGCGCGGTGCGGTGGCGGGTGCCGGTCTCCTCGGTGGGGATCGACGCGTCGGGGTAGAGCTGGACGCCCGCCCGCACGATCTTGCTGATGTCCTTGTCGATGATCAGCGCGCCGTCCAGCTTGCACAGCTCGCGCAGCCGGGTGGCCGTGAATTCGACGTCGAGGACGAATCCGCCGGTGCACATCGACTCGACGGTCTTGTCCATGCCGAGGACGATGAGCCCGCCGGTGTTGCCGCGGAGAACGCGCTCCAGGCCGTCACGCAGGGCCGTGCCGGGCGCGACGGCGCTCAGCGTGCGCATCAGCCCGTCGACCCCGGAGCCACCGGAGGCGCCTCCGGACTTGCCGGGGCCCGATGCCCGGTCGTTGGCTGCCACTGCACTCCTCCGGTCGCAAGGTCAACGGTGCCTCGGGCCGCCCTGCTGTCGCGTACGCGCCGTCGTGCACGCCGTGCGCGTCGCGCGCTGTCGTATGCGGCGGAGCGTACGTACGGGCGGGACCAGGTGAAAGTCTACTGGCGCCCAGCCTATTCGGGAGTGGTCCTCGGGCTTGCCTCCCGGCCCGGCTCCCGGTTCGCCTCCCGGTTCGCCTCCCGGTTCGCCTCCCGGTTCGCCTCCCGGCCCTGCTCCCGGCGGGGACGCTTGGGCAGCACCCGGAGGGCATCGCCTATGTCCGAGACCTCCAGCACCTTCATCCCGCTGGGCACCTTGCCCGGGTCGGCGGGCACGAGGGCGTGGGTGAAGCCAAGCCGGGCCGCCTCGGCCAGCCGCCGCTGCACGCCCGTGACCCTTCTGACCTCGCCCGCCAGGCCCACCTCGCCGATGGCCACCAGGTTCTTCGGCAGGGGGGTGTCACTGGCGGCGCTGGCCAGGGCGAGCGCGATGGCCAGGTCCGCGGCGGGCTCGGAGAGCTTCACGCCGCCGACCGTGGCGCTGTAGATGTCGCGCTTGCCGAGGGCGCTGATGCGGCCGCGCTGCTCCAGCACGGCGAGCATCATCGACACGCGGGAGGTCTCCAGGCCCGAGGTCGTCCGGCGCGGGGAGGGGATCTGGGAGTCGACGGTCAGCGCCTGCACCTCGGCCACCAGCGGACGGCGGCCCTCCAGCGTCACCGTCAGACAGGTGCCCGGCACGGGCTCGGCGCGACGGGTGAGGAAGAGGCCGCTGGGGTCGGCGAGGCCGGTGATGCCCTCGTCGTGCAGCTCGAAGCAGCCGACCTCGTCCGTGGCGCCGTAGCGGTTCTTCACACCGCGCACCAGGCGCAGCCGCGCGTGCCGGTCGCCCTCGAAGTGGAGGACGACGTCGACCAGGTGCTCCAGCAGGCGGGGGCCCGCGATGGCGCCGTCCTTGGTGACGTGGCCGACCAGGAGGGTGGCCATGCCGCGCTCCTTGGACGCCCGGATGAGGGCGCCGGCGACCTCACGGACCTGGGCCATGCCGCCGGGCGCCCCGTCGATCTCCGGGGAGGCCACGGTCTGGACGGAGTCCAGGATCAGCAGCGACGGCTTGACCGAGTCGAGGTGCCCGAGGACGGCGGACAGATCGGTCTCGGCGGCGAGATAGAGATGCTCGGAGAGCGCGCCGATGCGGTCGGCGCGCAACCGGACCTGGCTCGCCGATTCCTCGCCCGTCACATACAGCGTGCGGTGCTCCTCGGAGGCCGCCTTCGCCGCCACGTCCAGCAGCAGCGTCGACTTGCCGACGCCGGGCTCGCCCGCGAGCAGCACCACCGCGCCGGGCACCAGGCCGCCGCCGAGCACCCGGTCCAGCTCGGGGACGCCCGTGCCGCGCGCGGTGGCCTGACGGCCGTCGACCTGGGCGATGGGCAGGGCGGCGGTGGTCACCCTGCCGGGCGCGGTCGTCCGCACGGCGGGCGCGCCGCCGAACTCCTCGACGGTGCCCCACGCCTGGCACTCGGGGCAGCGGCCGAGCCACTTGGCGGTGGTCCAGCCGCACTCGGTGCAGCGGTAGGAGGGCCGGTCCTTGGCGGACGAGCGAGAGGTACGGGCAGCCATGCGGAACACCGTAGCGGTGGGCACTGACAGTGCGGTCCTGTGTCTCTCCCC
>NZ_JAILXP010000186.1 GCF_020740895.1 Streptomyces sp. UNOB3_S3
CTGGGGGCGAGGGGGCGGCGTGAGCGGAGTTCCTTGGCGAGGAGCTTGCGCCGGTAGTCGCGGGGCATGTCGGCGTAGCGCCAGGATTCCTCGCCGAGGCGGTCGAAGAGCTGGCCGAGGGTGTGGTGGTGGGCGTCGGCGTGTTCGCGGACGTCCAGGGTGGCGAGGTGGAGGCCGAAGGCGGCCAGGGTGCGGATCGCGCGCTCCAGGCGGCCGTCGGCGATGAGGCCGCCGCGGTGGACGCGGAGGGAGTCCTGGATGAGCTGGAGGTCGGCGAGGAGGTCGCCGGCGCCGAGGTAGTCGCGGCCTTCCTGGTGGGGGGTGCCCTTGGCGAGTCGTTCGCGGGTGTTGACGAGCTTCTGCCGGACGCAGGTGGCCTTGAGGCGGTAGGGCTCCTCGGCGTTCAGCCGCTTGTAGCGGGGGCTGATCTCGGGGAGTGCTTCGAGGTCGCGCTGGAGGGAGGTGAGGAGTTCCTCGGTGGCGCCGCTGTTGCGGATGGAGTTGGACAGGGCGCTGCGGAGGCCGTCGACGAGTTCGAGGGCGTCGGTGATGCCGTGCTCGTGTTGCAGTATCAGCACGTCCCAGGTGACCTGGGGGGTGACGTTGGGGTTGCCGTCGCGGTCGCCGCCGATCCAGGTGCCGAAGGTCAGGGGGCGGGTGCCGGCGGGGAGGTCGACGCCGACGCGGTCGAGTTCGGCGGCGAGGTCCTCCAGGACGTCGCCGACGGCGTCGGCGTGGAGCTCGTCGAGGTAGTAGATGGCGTTGCGGGCCTCGTCGGTGGGCTCGGGGCGGGCGACGCGCAGTTCGTCGGTCTGCCAGAGCAGGTCGATGTTCTCGGCGAGGCGGAGGTCGGTGCGGCGCTTGTCGCCGGTGCCGGTGGCGGGGGTGTCGAGGAGCTCGGCGATGCGGCGGAGCTTGTTGAGGACGCTGCGGCGGGCGGCCTCGGTGGGGTGGGCGGTGAAGACGGGGCGGACACCGAGGTTCTCGACGGTCTGGCGGAGGTGCTCGGGGTCGGCTTCCTTGAGCTGGTCGGCGGTGCGGGCGAGGATCGAGCCCTCGGCGTCGCGCTTGGCGCGCAGCTCGCGGCCGCGGTGGACCTGCTCGGTGACGTTGGCCAGGTGGAAGTAGGTGGAGAAGGCGCGGACGAGCTTGGCGGCGGTCTCCGGGTCGGTGCGCGCCAGGAGTGCGGCGGCGGCCTCGCCGTCGGTGCGGGTCAGCGCTCGTACGCGTTCCACCAGATCGAGGAGCTCTTCACCCTCCTGGCGGACCAGGGTTTCCCCGAGGAGATCGCCGAGGCGGCGGATGTCGGCGCGAAGGGCGGCGTTGGTCTGGTCGGCACTGCTCACAGGTGCTGCTCCTTGCAGAGTTTCCGGCACTTCTGGAGGGGTGGCGGACCGCGCTGTCCGACGGCAACAGCATAGGTCGCCGCCCGACGCGCGGTTGCCCGTGGCCCTCTTGCTCACGCGCCCGGCCCTGCCATACTTACGAGGCCGTAGGTTACGGAACCGTAGGAACCGTGACCAAGATCCGACCCCCATGAGGGAACCCATGACTGCAAGCCCCGACGTGCTCGAAGACGCGCCGAAGGCCCAGGAGACCCCGCTCCCCTCCGCCACGCTGGGCGGGGAGCAACGCCGGTCGATCGAGCAGATCACCCTGCTGCTGTTCATCGTCGTTCCGTTCGTCGCCCTGCTCGCCGCCGTCCCGCTCGCCTGGGGCTGGGGGGTGAGCTGGCTGGATCTGGGGCTGCTGGTGGCGATGTACTACATCGGTTGCCACGGCATCACGATCGGCTACCACCGGTACTTCACCCATGGTTCGTTCAAGGCCAAGCGGCCGCTGCGGATCGTGCTGGCGGTCATGGGCTCGCTGGCGGTCGAGGGCCCGGTGGTCCGCTGGGTCGCGGACCACCGCAAGCACCACAAGTTCTCCGACGCCGAGGGCGACCCCCACTCGCCCTGGCGCTACGGCGAGTCCGTGCCGGCCCTGCTGAAGGGGCTGTGGTGGGCCCACGTCGGCTGGATGTTCGACCAGGAGCAGACGCCGCAGCAGAAGTACGCGCCGGATCTGATCAAGGACCCCGACATTCGCGCGGTCTCGCGGCAGTTCGTGCTGTGGACGGTGGTCTCACTGCTGGTGCCCCCGCTGGTGGGCGGGCTGGTGACCTGGTCGTGGCAGGGCGCGGTGACGGCGTTCTTCTGGGGTTCGCTGGTGCGGGTGGCGCTGCTGCACCATGTGACGTGGTCGATCAATTCGATCTGTCACGCGGTGGGCAAGCGTCCGTTCAAGTCGCGGGACCGCTCCGGGAACGTGTGGTGGCTGGCCGTGCTGTCGTGCGGCGAGTCCTGGCACAACCTCCACCACGCCGACCCGACGTCGGCGCGGCACGGTGTACTGAAGGGGCAGCTGGACTCCAGCGCCCGTATCATCCGCTGGTTCGAGCGGGCGGGCTGGGCGTACGACGTGCGCTGGCCGAACGCGGGCCGGATCGAGTCCCGGCGGGCGGCCGGGGAGAAACGGGATAAGGAGGATGCCGCGCACGCGGCATGATTGACAGCGTGGCGATCGACAGCAACACCAGTGACAAGGACCTGCCCGCTGCCCCCGGGAGCCGGCGCAGCCGGCCCCGCCGTGTGCGGATGACCGGTGCGGAGCGCCGTGAGCAGCTGCTGGACATCGGTCGCACGCTCTTCGCCGAGCGGGGCTTCGAGGGGACGTCGGTGGAGGAGATCGCGGCGAAGGCCGGGGTCTCCAAGCCGGTGGTCTACGAGCACTTCGGCGGCAAGGAGGGGCTGTACGCGGTCGTCGTGGACCGGGAGATGCGGCGGCTCCTCGACATGGTCACGGGCGCGCTGACGGCGGGCCACCCGCGGGAGCTGCTGGAGCAGGCGGCCTTCGCCCTCCTGGACTACATCGAGAAGTCCACGGACGGCTTCCGGATCCTGGTGCGGGATTCGCCGGTGGCGCAGTCGACGGGCACGTTCGCGTCGCTGATCAGCGATATCGCCACGCAGGTCGAGGACATCCTGGGCCTGGAGTTCAAGGCCCGGGGCTTCGACCCGAAGCTGGCGCCGCTGTACGCGCAGGCGCTGGTGGGCATGGTCGCCCTCACGGGCCAGTGGTGGCTGGACGTGCGGAAGCCGCGCAAGGCGGAGGTGGCGGCGCACCTGGTGAACCTGGCGTGGCACGGGCTGGACGGGCTGGAGCCGAAGCCGCGGCTGGTGGGCCACCGCAAGTCCTGACCGGCCGGGCCGGTCCCCCCTCGGGGGCGAGCGCCGGCCGGTTCGGCACCGCCGGGCTCCCCGGCGGTGGGTTGCCCGCCGTCGCGGCGGAGGAGGCCCCGGTCCCGCCCTTTCACCGTTTCCCGGGGCTGCCGCCCCGGACCCCTCGCCCCTCAGGGGGGCTGGGGGCTTCGCCCCCAGGAAACGGGCTCATTCCCGGCGGTGCCAGGCCGCCGGCCTCAGGCGAACCCCCGCTTCCGGGCCACCACGAAGATCCGCCGGAAGGGGAACGTGCCGCCGGGGGCGAGGCCGGCCAGCCAGGCCGGGAAGGCCCGTACGTGGTCCGGCACCCATTGGAGCGCGGCGTTGGAGACGATCAGGTCGTAGCGCTCGCCACCCGGCTCCGGCGTCCAGTCGGCCAGGTCCGCGTGGGCGAAGTCGAGGCGGCCGCCGCCGGGGGTCGGGCCGGCGTGGGCGGCGGCCTCGGCGAGCATCGGGGCGGAGTTGTCGTAGCCGGTGATGCGGGCGTCCGGCCAGCGGTCGGCGAGCAGCACCGTGACATTGCCGGCGCCGCAGCCGAGGTCGGCGATCCGGGCAGGACGACCCGGCGGCTCCGGTACGCGGGCGAGCAGTTCATGGAAGGGCCGGGTCCGGTGCCCGGCGTGGCGGAGGTACTGGCCGGGGTCCCAGTCGGGAGCGTGGCGCCCCATGAGACCTATCTTGACATCAAGAGACTTCATGTCGACAGACCTACTACACTGATCCCATGGAGGACGAGGTCGATCGGCTGGTCGCGGCGTGGCGTCGAGAGCGCCCCGATCTCGACGTGGAACCACTCGAAGTGCTCAGTCGCGTCTCCAGACTCGCCCGGCACCTCGACCGGGCGCGCCGGATCGCCTTCGCCGAGCATGAGCTCGAGCCCTGGGAGTTCGACGTCCTGACCGCCCTGCGCCGCGCCGGGGACCCCTATCAGCTCTCCCCCGGGCAGCTGCTGACACAGACTCTGGTCACCTCGGGCACCATGACCAACCGTATCGACCGGCTCGCCAAGAAGGGCCTGGTCCAGCGGGAGCCGGACCCCAGCGACCGGCGCGGGGTGCTCGTCCGGCTGACCGCCGAGGGGCGGGACCGCGCGGATCAGGCGCTCGCCGGGCTGCTCGCCCAGGAGCGCGCGATCCTCGCCGAGCTGTCCACCGGGCAGCGCGGGGAACTGGCCGGGCTGCTACGCCAGTTGACCGCCCCGTTCGACAACGTCCCCGGCTAGGTCCACCGGGCCCACCCCGGCCCGGCGGGCCAGCGCGACGGCGGCCAGGGTGGAGTGCACCCCGAGCTTGCCGAGCACGTTCTGCATATGCGTGCGGACGGTGTGCGGGGAGAGGTAGAGCCGCTCGGCGACGGCCTTGCGGCCCAGCCCGGCGACCATGCAGCGCAGCACCTCGCGCTCACGCGGGGTCAGCGACTCCACCAGCCGCTCGCTCTCCGTGCGGTGCTTGCGCGCGGCCGTCAGCTCGCGCAGCACGCCCGTCAGCAGGGCGGGCGGCAGATGCGTCTCGTCGCGCAGCACTCCTCGTATCACCGACAGCAGGCGCGAGAGCGAGCAGTCCTTGGCCACCCAGCCGCCGGCCCCCGCCTGGAGCGCGGCGGCCGCCCGCCGTGGATCGTCGCGCTCGGCCAGCACGACCGTCCGCACCCCCGGATGGCCCGAGCGGACCCTCGCCACCAGCGAGATCCCGTCCACCGCGCCCTCGCCCGGCCCCGAGCCGTCCTGGCCCGGGCCGCGGGACTGCGCGGGCACGTGCGCGACGTCCGGACCCACCGTGCCGAGGTCGGCATCGATCAGCAGCACGTCGAAACGCCGCCCTTCGCCCGCCGCGCGCTCCAGTGCGCGCAGCGCCGCCGGCCCACTGCCGGCCGCCGAGACGTCCACGTCCTGCTCCGCCGCGAGGGCGGCGGCGAGCGACTCGGCGAAGATGCGGTGGTCGTCGACCACCAATACCCGAATACGTGCCACAACCACCCCCATGTCCCGGTAGGCGGAGGCAGTGCGGGTACGGCGCCCGAACCCGGGGCCGCCACGCGCGCACGGCCGCCGCCGTGCCCTGACAACCACCCCGCCCCGGGCGTCGTACCTGCCTGTCTCGCCCCCTGATCAGCGCCGGCCCCCACCGGCACTGTGCATCAGCGTACGGCCGGGGTCCGGCGACGGAAGGCGATTGGCAAAACTGCTTGACCCGGGTGTTTATCGTGAGCTTTATGTTCAGTATTGAGGCGGTGAACGACTCGGAACGACGCGATGTGGTCCTCACGCGACTCCGCGCGACCAATACCGAACGTTCGTCCATCATGCGGACGTTGCGTGGCACACCCCTCGAAAGCCGCGTCCCCGTGGAGGTCTACGCGACCGGCCCGGACGGCGGACTCGCGGGCGGTCTCGTCGGGCACGTCAAGTGGGGCTGGCTCCATCTCGACCTCCTCTGGGTCGACGAGCGCCACCGCGGCGCGGGACTCGGCGGCGCGCTCACGGCGCGTGCGGAGGACGTGGCGCGCGAGGCCCACGGGGCCGTGGGCAGCCAGGTGGAGACCTGGGACTTCCAGGCGCCGGGCTTCTACCGGAAGGTGGGCTACGAGGAGGTGGCGGCGGTCGAGGACTATCCGCCGGGGATGACGAACCATCTGCTGATCAAGCGGTTCCCGCCGGTCTCCGGGGCCTGAGCGCTCCGCTGGAAGTCCGTAACATCATCTGCGGGTGCGTCGTGGCCGGTCGCGCAGTTCCCCGCGCCCCTTCGGGGCGCTACCGAACCGCACCGGACTTCACCAAGCCCGCTCAGAGCCCGCGGCAGGCCCTAAAGCTCGCGCCGGGCGCCCTCGCCCGCCGTCACCGGGACGACGCGCGGCGCGGTGTGCCCGGCGGTGGCGAAGGCCTCCGTCACGGCCCGTTCCACCGCGCCGGCCGCCGCCTCGCCCGCGAGGACGAGGGCCGAGCCGCCGAAGCCCCCGCCCGTCATCCGCGCGCCCAGCGCACCCGCCCCGTTCGCCGCGGCGACCACCAGGTCCAGCTCCGGGCAGGAGACGGCGAAGTCGTCCCGCAGGGACGCGTGCCCGGCCGTCAGCAGCGGCCCGGCGGCGCGCGGGTCGCCCGCGTCGAGAAGCGCGGCCACGGCCCGTACCCGCTCGTTCTCGGAGACGACGTGCCGCACCAGCGCGCCCGCCCCGGGCACGGCCCGCAGCTCCCGTACCGCGTCGTCGAGTTCCTCGTACGGGACGTCACGCAGGGCGCGTAGCCCCAGTGCGCGCGCCGCCGCCTCGCACCCCGCGCGCCGCCGGGCGTATTCGCCCTCCCCCAGGTCGTGTTTGACGCGCGTGTCGACGACCAACAGGCGCAGGCCGTGCGCCGCCAGGTCGAAGGTGATGTGCCGCCGGGTGAGATCGCGGGTGTCGAGGTGGAGGACGTGGCCGGCCACGCAGCACGCCGAGGCGGTCTGGTCCATGATCCCGCAGGGGACGCCGGCGAAGACGTTCTCGGCCCGCCGCGCCAGCCGGGCCAGCTCCGGGCGGGCGAGCCCGAGCCCGTACAGCCCGTCGAGGGCGCAGGCGGTGGCGATCTCCAGGGCGGCGGAGGACGAGAGCCCCGCCCCCACCGGCACCTCGCTCTCCACGTGGAGGTCCGCGCCCGCCACGGCGTGCCCCGCCTCGCGCAGCGCCCACAGGACGCCCGCCGGGTACGCCGCCCAGCCCCGCACCGCGCCCGGCCGCAGCGCGTCCGGCGTCACGGTCACGACGCCGCCCGGCATGTCCGCCGAGTGCAGCCGCAGCCGTCCGTCGGCGCGGGCGCGGGCCGCCACCCGGGTGCTCCGGGGCAGGGCGAGCGGCATCACGAAGCCGTCGTTGACGTCGGTGTACTCGCCGATGAGGTTGACCCGGCCGGGCGCCGCCCAGACGCCCTCGCAGCCGGTGCCGTACACGGCCCGGAAGGCGGCCGCCGCCCGCCCGGCGGTCAAGGGCGCTCCCGGGCGGCGCCGTGCCGGGCGAAGTCCCAGGCGTCCTCGACGATCCCGGCCAGCTCGGCGCGGCGCGGCCGCCAGCCGAGCAGCCGGTGCGCCCGTTCGGCGGAGGCGACGAGCACGGCGGGGTCGCCCGGCCGGCGCGGGCCGGGGACCTCGGGGACGGGGTGCCCGGTGACCTTGCGGACGGTCTCGACGACCTCGCGGACGGAGAAGCCGCGCCCGTTGCCGAGGTTGCAGATCAGGTGCTCGCCGGGGCGGGCGGCGCCGAGGGCCAGGAGGTGGGCCTCGGCGAGGTCGGCGACGTGGATGTAGTCGCGGACGCACGTCCCGTCGGGGGTCGGGTAGTCCTCGCCGTGGACGGAGACCGCCTCCCGCTCCCCCAGCGCGACCTGGAGGACGAGCGGGATCAGATGGGACTCGGGCGCGTGCCGCTCGCCGTGGCGCCCGTACGCCCCCGCCACGTTGAAGTAGCGCAGGGAGACGGCGGCCAGTCCGTGGGCCGCGCACTCCCCGGCGATCATGTGGTCGACGGCGAGCTTGGTGGCGCCGTAGGGGTTGGTGGGGACGGTGGGGGCGTCCTCGGTGATCGGGACGGTGGCCGGTTCGCCGTAGGTGGCGGCGGTGGAGGAGAAGACGAGGGTGCGCACGCCCGCGTCCCGCATGGCGGTGAGCAGTTCGAGGGTGCCGCCGACGTTGTTGCGCCAGTAGGCGTCCGGGCGGGCCACGGACTCCCCCACCTGCGAGAACGCGGCGAAGTGGAGCACGGCGTCGTGACCGGCGACCAGCTCGTGGGCCGCCTCCTGCACCCTGCCCCTAATGAAGCGGGCCCCCTCGGGGACGGCGTCGCGGTGGCCGGTGGAGAGGTCGTCGAGGACGGTCACCTCGTGACCGGCGACCAGCAGATGCGCGGCCACGACGCTGCCGACATAGCCGGCACCGCCCGTGACCAGGTACGTTCCGCCGCCTCCACCGCTCATGCGCTCGCTACCTCCCGTAGCCGTCCGGCCGCGGCCTCCGGCCGCACGTCGTTGATGAACACGTTCATGCCTGCCTCCGAACCGGCGACGAACTTCAGCTTTCCGGGAGCCCGGCGGCTGGTGAAGAGCTCGAGGTGGAGCGCGAATTCACTCCTGTGGGGGTGCCGGAAAGGTGCCTGGTGCCAGCCGGAGACATAGGGCGTCGGCGGCTGGCCGGGGCCGAAGATCCGGTCGAAGCGCCGCAGGAGCTCCAGATAGACCCGGGGGAACTCGGCGCGGGCCGCGTCGTCGAGGGACGGCAGGTCGGGCACCCGGCGGCGGGGGTGGAGCCGGATCTCGTACGGCCAGCGGGCGGCGTACGGCACGAAGGCGAGCCAGTGCTCGCCTTCGAGGACGATCCGGCGGCCGTCGGCCAGCTCGTCGGCGACGACGTCGTCGAAGAGGTTCCGGCCACCCGCGCCGGCCATGCCCGTGCGCTCGCGGTGGGCGGTGGCGGAGGCGAGCATGCGCGCGGTGCGCGGGGTGACGAAGGGGTAGGCGTAGATCTGGCCGTGGGGGTGGCCGAGGGTGACGCCGATCTCGTGGCCGCGGTTCTCGAAGCAGTAGACCTGCTCGACGGCGGGGAGCAGGGCGAGTTCGGCGGTGCGGTCGGTCCAGGCGGCGAGGACGAGCGCGGCGCGGTCCTCGTCGAGGCCGGCGAAGGAGGCGTCGTGGTCGTCGGTGAAGCAGACGACCTCGCAGCGGCCGGAGTCGCCGGAGAGGGCGGGGAAGCGGTTCTCGAAGACGGCCACCTCGTAGGCGGGGGCGGGGATTTCGGTGTGCCGTCCGTCGCGCGAGGGGCACAGCGGGCAGTCGTCGGCGGCCGGGTGGAGGGGGCGGCCCTGGCGCTGGGCGGCGATGGCGACGCCTTCGCCGGCGAGCGGGTCGTAGCGGATCTCGCTCGCCCCGTACGGGGGTTGGAGCGGGCGCCGGTCGGCGGTGTCGCGCACGGTGTCGTCGCGGGAGTCGAAGTAGAGCAGTTCCCGGCCGTCGGCGAGCCGGGTCGCCGTCTTCTTCATACGACCTCTCCTCACACACCTTCACACATAACCGCACACAAGGAATCATGACCCGACAGCACGGTCAACAGCGCCCGAGCGACCGAGAGGTGAAGCATGCGCTATTCGGCCGAGAGCCTGCGGCTCCCCGTCAACGGGCTCGACTACGCCATCCTGGCGATCTACTTCGCGGTGGTCCTGGGCATCGGCGTCGCCGCGCGCCGTTCGGTCCGCACCAGCCTGGACTTCTTCCTCTCCGGCCGGTCCCTGCCCGCCTGGATCACCGGGCTCGCCTTCGTCGCCGCCAATCTCGGCGCCACCGAGATCCTGGGCATGGCCGCCAACGGCGCGCAGTACGGCGTGTACACCGTCCACTGGTACTGGATCGGCGCGATACCGGCCATGGTCTTCCTGGGCCTGGTGATGATGCCGTTCTACTACGGGTCGAAGGTCGGCTCGGTGCCCGAGTTCCTGCTGCGGCGCTTCGGGCCCGCCTCCCACCTCCTCTCCTCCGTGATCTTCGCGGTGTCGTCGGTGCTGATCGCGGGCGTCAACCTCTACGCGCTGGCACTCGTGCTGCGGGCGCTGCTCGGCTGGCCGCAGGGCGTCGCGATCGTCGTCGCGGGCTTCTTCGTCCTGGCCTACATCACGCTCGGCGGGCTGCCCTCGGCGGTCTACAACGAGGTACTCCAGTTCTTTGTGATCCTGGCGGCGCTGGTGCCGCTGACGGTCGTCGGCCTCAAGCGCGTGGGCGGCCCGGGCGGGCTGCGGGACGCGGTCTCCGCCGCGCACGGCGAGAACTTCCTGAGCGCCTGGGGCGGCACGGGCATCGGCCACGCCAATCCGCTGGGCGCCAACTGGCTGACCATCGTGCTCGGCCTGGGCTTCGTGATGAGCTTCGGCTACTGGACGACGAACTTCGCCGAGGTGCAGCGGGCGCTGTCCGCGAAGGACCTGGGCGCGGCGCGGCGGACGCCGCTGATCGCTGCCTTCCCCAAGCTGCTGGTCCCGCTGGTGGTGGTCGTGCCGGGGCTGATCGCCCTGGTGCTGGAGCCGTCCCTGGGCCGGGCCGGCAGCGGGCTGAGCTACAACGACGCCATCCCCGTGCTGATGCGCGACCTGCTGCCCAACGGCATGCTGGGCATCGCGGTGACGGGCCTGCTCGCGGCGTTCATGGCGGGCATGGCCGCCAATGTGTCGTCCTTCAACACGGTCTTCACCAGCGACATCTGGCGGGCGTACGTGCGGCCGGGCCGCGCCGACGCGTACTACCTGGCCACCGGTCGGGTGGTGACGGCGGCCGGGGTGCTCGCGGGGATGGGCACGGCGTTCATCGCCTCGTCCTTCTCCAACATCATGAACTACCTCCAGACGCTGTTCTCGTTCTTCAACGTGCCGCTCTTCGCGGTCTTCGTCATCGGGATGTTCTGGAAGCGGGCCACGGCCGCGGCGGGCTTCTGGGGGCTGCTGTCGGGCACGGCGGCCGCGATGGTCAACTACTTCTGGCTGTACCGGCAGGGGGTCATCGGCATCCCCACCGACCAGGGCGCCAACTTCGTCTCGTCCATCGTGGCGTTCGCCGTCGCGGCGCTGGTGATGCTCGCGGTGTCGCTGTTCACCGCGCCGAGGCCCGCCGGCGCGCTGACGGGGCTGGTGTACGGGACGGCGGAAGCGCCCGCCGCGGGTGGGACCGTCTGGTGGCGCAGGCCCGCACCGCTCGGCTGGGGCGCCGTGCTCCTGGCCGCCGTCTGCTACGTCCCCTTCTCGCTGTAGGAGCGAAGCATGAAGAGCGCCTTCGACATACGGCGGGTCATCGGCGGCCTGTTCACCCTCTACGGGCTGCTGCTCACCGTCGCCGGGGCGGCCGCCTCCGACGCGGACCTGCGCAAGGCCCAGGGGGTGAACATCAACCTCTGGGCCGGTCTCGGCATGCTCGCGCTCGGCGGCTTCTTCCTCTGGCTCAGCCGCCGCCCGGCTGACCCGGCACCCCCCGGGGAGGCACCGGCGGACGGGGCGGACTGACCACCGGCGCGGGGGCGGCCGCCGAGCCGCCCGTGGCGCGGTCCAGCAGGCCCGTACGGGCGGCCAGGGCGGCCGCCTCCAGCCGCGAGCCCACCCCGAGCTTCATCAGGACGCGCTGGACGTGGGTGCGGGCCGTGCTGGGCGCTATCCCCATGCCGGCGGCGATCAGCCGGGTGTCCTCGCCCTCGGCGACCCGCACCAGGACCTCGACCTCGCGCGGGGTGAGCAGCTGGAGCAGCCGGGCGCCCTCGTCGTCGGGCTGGGTGGCGGGGTTGAGGAGCTCGGTGAAGGCGCCCTGGAGCAGCTGGGGCTCCACGGCGGCCTCGCCCGCGCGGGCCTTCATCATCGCCCGCTCGACGCCCTCGATGCGCTCGTTGTGCCGGACGTAGCCGGAGGCGCCGGCGGCGAAGGCGGAGGCGATGCCCATGGGGCTCGGCACGGGGCCGAGCACGACGACGGCGACCTGGGGCCGCTCCCGTTTGATCCGGACGACTGGGTCGAAGGCGCCCGGCTCGGCCGGGGACGCCGTGCCCAGCAGGCACACCTCGGGGGCGCGGCTGATCACCAGATCGGCCGCGCCGGCGCTGGGCGCGGCCGCGGCCAGCACCCGGTGCCCGCGCAACTTCAGTGCCGAGGCGAGGGCCTCGGCCAGCAGACGGTGGTCGTCGACCACCATGAGCCGCACGCCCATTGAGCTTCCCCCCTGTCGCCCGCTGCCGCCCACTGCCGCTCGCGCACGTCTCCCCGGCACCCTCTTGCCCGGGAAGCTACACGCTTGTTCGACGTTCCGCGCCCCTTACCGGTGAGAAGTCCCCCGGAATGCCGAAATCCCTGCCAATCACGTGTACTTCGCGACTGAAACGGATCGTTCAGGCATGCACACGCGGCGGGCAGGGATACGGCTGGAGTGCTCGTCAAGCGATCAGTATCAACTACCGCCGAAAATCATCACCAGATACTGCTTCCCGAAACTCACCGAGCTGGGCTTGTTGGCGAAACTGCCGCCCAGGTACAGCCGGCCCTGGGACCAGAGGACCGGCTGGATGGTCGGCGAGAGCGTGCGCTCGCTCTGCGCCGACGCGGCCGGATTCTTCAGCAGGACATCGGTCTTGAACGACTTCGGATCGATCCGGACCACCTGGCCACCTGCCTTGTAGGTCGGATCCTGATAACCGATGGGGTAACCGTCCTTGTCGACGCCCAGCGGGGTCAGAGTGGATCCCGGGACGCCATCGGCCTTGCCCCTGGACTGGCCGGTGGCCAGGTCGAAGCCGACGATCTCGTTGACGCGGCCGACCTGCTGGGCGTTGCCGCTGGAGTGCTCCTCGGAGGGCAGGTAGAGGGTGTCCTTGGTGACGGCGAGTTTCGTGCAGCCCTCGACGTTGGTCGACGGGCACTTCGGCGTGAACCCGCCGTTGCCCGTGGAGACCTTGGAGCGCAGCTTGCCGTCGGTGGCGCTGTCGTCGACGGCCAGGAAGTCGGAGGCGCCGCTTCCCTTGTCGCCGCCCGCGTCGACCGCGATGACCAGCGGGTCGGTGGACGCGATGTGCACCCACTGGATGCCGGCGGGGACCTTGTAGACCGACTTGGGCGCGCCCGACGCCGGGTCGAGGGTCTGCACCTGCATCTGCGGGCGCGCGTAGTCGCCGCAGCGGCGGACCGCGACGAGCTTGGAGCCGCCGCCGTAGCCGTCGTCCCGGCAGTCGTCGCCCGGCTTGGGCTTCCACAGCTCCTTGCCGCCGTCCAGCGACCAGGCGACACCGCCCGACGTACCGCCCGCGGCGACGGTGCCGCCGCCGATGGTGACCTCGCTGAAGCGGATGTCCTGGTCGCCGCTCTTGGCGGACTTCTGCCAGAGCTTCTTGCCGTTGTTCAGGTCGAGGGCGACGACCTGGGTGCACTGGGCGTTGTTGGCCTTGCCGTCCTTGACGACCAGGGCCGTCCTGCCGTCGGCCGTGGTCCGCTGGGACGGCCAGCAGATCTCGCCGTCGAGCGGGATCTCCCACTGCTTGCCGCCGGAGAGGCCATAGCCGACGATCTTGTAGATGTCGGCCTTGGCGAAGACCTTGTCCGTCGCCCACAGGCCCTTGACGCTGATGAGGTCGTCGGCCTTGGGCTGGTCGACGGTGAAGAGCAGCTTACCCTCGATGGTCTTGGGGGCCTGGCCGCCGCCCTGGGCCTGGCCGCCCTGGGTACCGGCACTGGAGCCCGCCTCGGTCTTCTTGTCGTCGTCACCACCGCCCTTGGTGGCGAACCAGACTCCGCCGGCGGCGACGACCAGCACCGCGGCCACCGCGCCGGCGATGAGCGCCATGCGCTTCTTGGGCCCGTTGCCGCCGGGGGCTCCGGTGGGCGCGCCGGCGGGGAACTGCGCGGTGGGCCCGTACCCGCCGTACTGCGGCTGCCCGGGGACGCCGGGGGCGCCCGGGTAGCCGTAACCGCCGGGGGCGCCGGGGGCGCCCCCGGCGGT
>NZ_JAILXP010000187.1 GCF_020740895.1 Streptomyces sp. UNOB3_S3
GACGCGGGGACCCGGTGGCGGGCGGGGTGGTCGGCCCCGGCGCAGCGGCCGAGCGGCGGCTTCGAGGAGAACTGGGCGGAGACCGGCTTCGGCCACCAGTCGGTGCGTCAGACCGTCCGGGTGACGGACGGGGGCTCCGGAGCCCGGATCCGGCTGTCGAACCGCTACGGCGCGGCGCCGCTGACCGTGGACGCCGCGTCGCTCGCCCTGGCCGACGCGGGGGCCGCCGTCCGGCCCGGCACCCTGCGGCCGCTGACCTTCGACGGGGCGTCGACGGTCGTCGTACCGGCGGGCGGGGAGGTCGTGAGCGACCTGGCGGAGCTGCCGGTCGAGCCGCTGTCCTCGGTCACGGTGACCCTGTACTTCGCGGGCCCGACGGGGCCGGCGACCTTCCACGCGCAGGCCTATGCCGCGAGCTTCAGGGCGTCCGGCGACCGGACCGCCGACGCCGGGGCCGAGGGCTTCGCCGAGCGGACCCACTCGTGGTACTACCTCTCCGACGTGGAGGTGACGGGCGGCGACGGCCCGGCCCCGGGGACGGTGGTGGCCTTCGGCGACTCCCTCACCGACGGCTTCGGCTCCACGGTCGGCGCCGACCGGCGCTACCCGGACGCGCTCGCCGAGCGGCTGCGGGCCGCCGGCCGCTCCTGGGCCGTACTCAACGCGGGCATCGGCGGCAATCTGCTGCTCAACGACTCGCCGTGGTACGGCGAGCGGGCTCCGGCCCGCTTCGACCGGGACGTCCTCGACAAGCCCGGTGTCCGCTCGGTGGTCGTCCTCGTGGGGCTCAACGACATCGGGTTCAGTGAGGTGGATCTGCCCACCTACCGGCCCAACCCCCAGGTGTCGGTGGCCGAGCTGACGGCGGGCTACCACGAGCTCGTCGAGCGGGCGCACCGGCGCGGCGTCAAGGTGATCGGAGGGACGGTCCTGCCGTTCAAGGGCGCCGAGTACCACACGCCGAGGGCCGAGGCGAAGCGTGTCGCGCTCAACGAGTGGACCCGCACGTCCGGGGTCTTCGACGCGGTGGCCGATTTCGCCGCGGCCCTGGCTTCCCCGGACGACGCCGAGACGCTCGACCCCGTATACGACAGCGGGGATCACAAGCATCCCAATGACGCGGGGTACCGCGTGATGGCCGGGGCCGTGCCGCTCGGGTCCCTCTGAGGCCCGGCGGCGGGGTGGCACGCGGCCGGGCGGGCCGGCGGGTCCGGGCCCGGCCGCCCGCCCCGCGCGCGGGGTTCAGACCTTGGCCACGAGGGGGATGTCGCGCCGGATCAGCGCGGCGTAGCGGCCGTCGTCCGCGAGGAGCTCCTGGTGGGTGCCGCGCTCGGCGATCCGGCCGCCGTCGAGGACGATGATCTGGTCGGCGTGGCGGACCGTGGAGAGCCGGTGCGCGATGGTGATCGTCGTACGTCCCGCGGAGAGGGTGTCGAGGGCCTTCTGGACGGCGTGTTCGGTGTGGGTGTCCAGGGCGCTGGTCGCCTCGTCGAGGATGAGCACGGGCGGGTCGCGGAGGATCGTACGGGCGATGGCGAGGCGCTGTTTCTCGCCTCCGGAGAAGCGGTAGCCACGCTCGCCGACGAGGGTGTCGTACCCGTCGGGCAAGGAGGCGACATAGTCGTGGATCTGGGCGGCCTCGGCGGCGGCTCTGATCTCCTCGTCCGTGGCGTCGGGTTTGGCGAAGCGGAGGTTGTCGGCGACGGAGGCGTGGAAGAGATAGGTCTCCTGGGAGACGACTCCGACGGCCCGGGCGAGGGTGTCGAAGTCGAGGTCGCGCACGTCCTCCCCGTCGATGAGGACCCGGCCACCGGTGACGTCGTAGAGGCGCGGCACGAGATAGCTCAGGGTGCTCTTGCCCGAGCCGGTGGGGCCGACGACGGCCAGGCTGCCGCCGGCCGGGATGGCGAGGTCGATGCCGCTGAGGGCCGCGCTGCCGGGGCCGTAGGAGAAGGAGACGTTCTCGAAGGCGATCTCACCGCGGATCTTCTCCAGGCGTACCGGGTGCGCGGGCTCGGCGATCTCCACGGGCAGGTCGAGGTACTCGAAGATCCGCTGGAAGAGGGCGACGGAGGTCTGCACCTGCACACCGGTGGACAGCAGCGCGACGGTGGGCCGGAAGAGCCCCTGCTGGAGGGAGACGAAGGCCACGAGCGTGCCGAGGGAGATGTCCGGGCCGCCGGTCCGCAGGGCGATGCCGGCCGCCCAGTAGATGAGGGCGGGCATGGCGGCCATGACGACGCCGATGGTGGACATGCGCCAGCGCCCCGCCATATTGGTGCGCACCTCCAGCTCGACGAGCCGCTCGGACTCCTCGCTGAAGGCCTTGGTGAGGGAGTCGGCCCGGCCCATGGTGCGGCCGAGCAGGATGCCGCTGACGGAGAGCGATTCGGTGACCATGGCGGCCATGACGGCCATCTGCGTCTGCCGTTCGGCGGTGATCCGCTTGCGCTCGTCGCCCACGCGCCGCCCTATCCAGACGAAGACCGGCAGCAGGAGCAGGGAGACGACGGTCAGCCGCCAGTCCAGGGCGATCATCGCGACGACGGTGGCGATGACGCTGGTCAGGTTGGAGACGAGCGAGGTCGCGGTGGAGGTGACGGTGGCCTGCATCCCGCCGATGTCGTTGGCGATGCGGGACTGCACCTCGCCGGTGCGGGTCCGGGTGAAGAAGGCCAGCGGCATGCCCTGGAGCCGCCCGTAGACCGCGGTGCGCAGATCGTGCATCACGCGCTGGCCGACGGTGGTGGAGATCAGGGTCTGGAGCACGCCGAAGACGCTGTTGACGACGGCCGCGGCGATCATGCCGAGCGCCAGCAGGCTCAGCAGACCCATACGGCCCTGGGGGATGGCGACGTCGAGGACCTCGCGCAGCATGAACGGCGAGGCGACGGTGACGAGCGACGAGGCGCCGACGAGCAGCGCGACGACCGCGAGCCGGCCGCGGTACGGGTGGAAGAGGCGGAGGATGCGCCGCACCTGCGCGGGCCGCTCCGGGTCTGCGGGAGGTGGTGTCCAGTCCAGTGCGTCGTGAGGCATGGGCTCCTTCAGCGAGGTCGGGTCCGTGAGGCGGACGGCACGGTGACGCCGGACGGTGCCGGACGACTCATGTGTCATGACTCGTCCGGCACCGAACAGAGCATAGCTCACTGTTACCTATGCTCACAATGAAATCTGTCCTGATAACATTGCGATCATGACGGCCCCCGACACGTCCGGCCAGCTCGCCGAGCAGCTGCTGAGGCTGACCCGCAGGCTCCATCGCGCGCAGAAGCGCTATCTGGACCCGGTCGGCATCACGCCCGCCCAGTCGCGCCTGCTCCGCACCGTCGCGCACTACGAGGCGCCGCCGCGGATGGCGGATCTGGCCGAGCACCTGGAGGTCGTGCCCCGGGCGGTGACGACCCTGGTCGACGCCCTGGAGACCAATGGGGCGGTGCGCCGGGTGCCGGACCCGTCCAACCGCCGGGTGATCCGGATAGAGCTCACCGACCACGGCCGCTCGACGCTGCGCGCCCTGCGGGACGCCCGCCGCGCGGCGGTGGAGGACGTCCTGGCCCCGCTGGACGACGACCAGCGCGAGGTGCTGGGCGATCTGCTCGCCGAGCTGCTCACGGGCCCGGGCCGCACCACCCCCTGAACCGTCAGCAGCGCCGGCTGTCCTCCGTCAGCACGCCCTGGGCCGTGGCCAGGGTGCGGTCGTAGCACGCGCCCGGGCCCAGGAGGCGGTAGCGCTCACGGGAGACTCCCACGGCGTGGCGCTGCTCCCTGGGGACGTTCTGGATGTAGGACGCGTTGCCGCTGTAGGTGTCGTCCAGCCGGCTCCAGGTGAGCTGCTTCCCCGCCCGTGTGGTGCGCAGATCGGCCTGGTCGTCCATGGTCAGCACGGTGTCCAGCCGGTTGCCGGCGTCCACGGTGGTGACGCCCTCCATGCTGTAGACGCGGTGGGCGGTGTTCACGGTGGCCGGTCCCCGGCCCGCGACCGTGACGGTCTCGTCGTCCGTCCAGCGGGCCCGCAGCCCGTCCGTGGACTCGCCGTCCTTCCAGCGGTGGAGCGAGGTGGCGGCCAGACGGCGGCTGACCGTGGTGGTGACCTTCCCGTGCGAGGTGTTCAGGTATCCGGAGACGGTCAGCGTGTGCTCGGCGTCGGCCGATACCCGGTGCCGGGTGCCGGGCTGGTAGTCGACGGCGTTGCGCGGGGCGCCCTCCTGGTGCCGGGTGACCGCGCCGGTGACCACGGACGCCTTGGCGTCCTGCCAGACCAGGACGTTGACGGGGGTGTCCCAGCCGCTCTGCCCCTCGGGCACTCCGGCCACCGTCACGGAGATCCGGTGCGGCTTGCCGTCGTTCAGCCGCCCCGCGAAGGGCGTGAGGTCGTATTCCACCGGCCGGACGTCGAAGGCGCGCGGGCCGGGGATCACGTACCACAGGAAGGGGTTGGACCAGCCACCGGTCCACACCGTCGGGTAGGGGGCGGCGATCCCGGCCGGCGTGCCGTCCACCGAGACGCGCACCTCCCGGTTGGGCCCGTCCTTGGCCTTGCAGGAGTAGGGCGCGGACTCCGGCGTGGCGAGGTACCAGAACTCCTCGCAGCCGCCGCCGGATCCGGTCGCGTAGACCTCGGCCACGACGCGCTCGCTGTTGCGCGGCACGGTCAGCGCGCCCTCGTAAGCGGTGCCCGTGGTCCGCGCGCCGTCGAGGGTGAGGACCCGGTCCGGGGTGCCGGCGGGCTTCACCCGCCCCTCGGCCTTGTAGAAGGTCAGGGTCGCCTTGACCTTGATGACGCCGGTGTAGGTCTCGTTGACGAGGTTGCCGATGAGCATTTCGACGGGCTGCCGGGTGCGCAGGGAGGGGGCGTAGCGGGTGACGTCCTTCTCGACATGCCAGGTGATGCCCTTGGGCGAGGGTTCGGGTGTCGAGGTGCGCAACACCTCGACACCGCCTATGCGGAGGTAGCCGAGGCGGTCGAACTGCCGCCCGGCCACGGCGCCGTCGAGTCTGAGGACGACCTTGTTCCAGCGGTCACCGCAGCGCTCGGGGGGCGCGTAGGTGCTCTTGTAGGGCGTGTAGTCGCGGAATTCGGTCTCGGCGACGGTCACGGTGCAGGAAGTGGTGCGAGGGGTGGCCACGGGTGGGCCGGCGGTGATCGGGTCGTGCCAGTCGGTGCCGAACTCGGTGGGCGGCGTGGCGGCCGTGGCCGGTCCCGCGCTCAGCGCCAGTCCGGTGGCCGCGGCGCACAGTGCCAGGAGCAGTCGTCTCATGGGGCAGGAGTGAAGCGCGTCGCCGCATGGCGCACCAGTACGAGTCCGGCCTGATGGTCCATGGCCGGACACCCCACGCGTAAAAACCAGTTGAACCGGACATCTCCCTGCCGCGAGCCTGGCACGGACCCCTACCACCCACTCCGAACCGGGATGTCATGCACATTCGCGATCTGCCGTTTGCCGACCCCGGCCGCCCGGACGTCCGGTCGGGCCCCCGCTTCCTGCTGTGGCTGGGGCGGAGTCAGGTGGGCGGCCAGGCCAAGGCGATGCTCTGGGGCACGGCCAACATGGCGTCCGTGGCCCTGTTCCCCCTGGCGGCGGGTCTCGCCGTACAGGCGGTGGTCGACCGCTCCGGCACCCGGCTGGCCCTGGCGGCCGGTCTGATGCTGCTGCTCGGGGTTTCCATGGCGCTGGCCGACATGATGCTGCACAGGGTTTCGGTCACCAACTGGATCACGGCGGCGGCACGGGTGCAGCAGCTTCTGGCCCGGAAGACCGCCGAGTTGGGGGCGACGCTGACGCGCCGGGTCGCCGCCGGTGAGGTGGTGGCGGTGTCCACGGGCGACGTCGAGAAAATCGGCTGGTTCGTGGAGTCCGTCTCCCGCTTCCTGGCGGCGTTGTTCACCACCCTGGTGCTCTGTGTGTCCCTGATGATCTATCAGCCCGTGCTGGGGCTGGTGGTCGCTGCCGGTGTGCCCGTACTGGCCCTGGCAGTGCTGCCGTTGCTGCCGCACGCCACGCGGCGGGCCGACGAGCAGCGGGAGAAGGCCGGCCGGGCCACCGAGCTGGCCTCGGACACCGTGGCCGGGCTGCGGGTGCTGCGGGGCATCGGCGGCGAGGAGCTGTTCCTCTCCCGCTACCGCCACGCCTCGCAGGAGGTGCGCACGGCGGCCGTGCGCAGCGCCCGGATGTGGGCGCTGATCGCGGCGGTCCAGGTGGTACTGCCGGGGCTGCTGCTGATCGCGGTGGTCTGGTACGGCGTACGGCTGGTCCGGGAGGGGCGGATCGAGGTGGGCGAGCTGGTCACGGTCTACGGCGTGGTCAGCTTCCTGCTGCTGCCGTTGCGCCACTTCGAGGAGATCGCCCAGGCCTACTCCTTCTCCCGGCCCTCCGCGGCGCGTGCCGCCAGGGTGCTGGGGCTGGAGCGCGTCGCGCCGCCGGACGACGACCGGGGGGCGGCGTCCGGGCCGGGGCCGCGGGGCGATCTGTACGACCCCGCCAGCGGGCTCCTCGCCCCGGCCGGGCTGCTGACGGCGGTGGTCTGCGGGGATCCCGACGCAGCGGGCCGGCTCGCCGACCGGCTCGGCGGTCACGCCGAGGGGAGCGCCGACGGATCGCCCTCGGTGCTGCTGGGCGGGGTGGCGCTGGACGAACTGCCGCTCGACGTGGCGCGCGAGGCCGTGCTCGTCCAGGACAAGGACCCGGTGCTGCTGTCGGGCACCCTCGCCGAGCTGCTGGACGTGCCCTCCTCGGGCGCCGTGACGGCCGAGGCCGCTCTGGCGGCGGCGCAGTGCGACGACGTACTGGCCTCGCTGGGCCGGTCCTCCGCGGACGGGAGCGACGACCCGATGCGCGCCCGGATCACCGAGCGCGGCCGCTCGCTGTCCGGCGGGCAGCGCCAGCGCCTGGCACTGGCCCGTTCCCTGGTCACCGACCCCGAGGCGCTGGTGCTGGACGAGCCGACCGCCGCGGTGGACTCGCACACCGAGGCGCGGATCGCCGACGGGCTGCGCGACCTGCGCGCGAGCCGTACGACGGTGGTGTTCACCTCCAGTCCGCTGCTGCTCGACCGGGCCGACCGGGTGGTGTTCGTCCAGGAGGGCCAGGTGGCGACGGTCGGGGCGCACGCCGACCTGGTGCGCACCGACCCCGCCTACCGCGCGGTCGTCACCCGCCGGACGGACGAGGAACCGGACGGAACGGACGAAGAGCCGGACGGTATGGGCGAAGAGCCAAACAGGGCGGACGAAGAGATCGACAAGGCACTGGACATGGAGCTCGCCGGCTTCGAGAAGACCGGGGCCGACAAGGGCGAGCAGATCGGGGAAACGGCATGATCGGCCTGGCACCGCCGGCCTACGACCCGGCCGCGCCGGAGTCGGCGACGACGCTTCCGGTGGCCGGACGCACCACGGTGCGGAGCTATGCGAAGGGGATGCTGCGCCGGCACCGGGGCGCCTTCGCCCTGCTCGTGGGGGCCAACGCGATCGCCGTGCTGGCCTCGATGACCGGCCCTTATCTGCTGGGCGGGCTGGTCGAAGCCCTCGCCTCGGGCGCCCGGGAGTTCCATCTGGGCCGTACGGTCTCCCTCTTCGCCGTCGCCCTGGCCGTCCAGGCGCTGTTCACGCGCATGGTGCGGCTGCGCGGGGCGGTGCTCGGCGAACAGATGCTGGCGGACCTGCGCGAGGACTTCCTCGTCCGGTCGGTGGGCCTGCCGCCGGGCGTGCTGGAACGGGCGGGCACCGGTGATCTGCTGTCGCGGATCACCACGGACGTCGACCGGCTGGCCAACGCCATGCGGGAGGCCGTGCCCGAGCTGGCGATCGGCCTCGTCTGGGGCGGGCTGCTGCTGGGGGCGCTGACCGTCACGGCGCCGCCGCTGGCGCTGTCGCTGCTGGTCACGATCCCGCTGTTGTTCTTCGGCTGCCGCTGGTACTTCCGGCGGGCACCGGGCGCCTATCGCTCCGAGGCCGCCGGCTACGCGGCCGTCGCCGCGTCCCTGGCGGAGACCGTGGACGCCGGGCGGACCGTCGAGGCGCACCGGCTGGGCCGGGAGCGCGTCGCGCTGTCCGACCGTCGCGTCTTCGAGTGGGTGCAGTGGGAGCGCTATACGTTGTGGCTGCGCTCGGTGCTGTACCCCGTGGTCAATGTGTCGCATGTGCTGCTGCTCTGCGTCGTGCTGCTCCTCGGCGGGTTCTGTGTGCTCAAGGGGTGGCTCTCGGTCGGTGAGCTGACGACGGGAGCGCTGCTCGCGCAGATGCTCGTCGAGCCGCTCGGGCTGATCCTGCGCTGGTACGACGAGCTCCAGGTCGCCCAGGTGTCGCTGGCCCGGCTCGTGGGCGTACGGGAGATCGGCGCCGACGACACCGACGAGCGGGTGCGCCCGGCGGGCCGGGACGTCCGGGCGGACCGCGTGCGCTTCGGCTACGGACCCGGCGGCGATGTGCTGCACGAGGTCTCGCTCGACGTCCGGCCGGGCACCCAGGTGGCGCTGGTGGGACCGTCCGGGGCGGGTAAGTCGACGCTGGGCCGGCTGCTGGCCGGGATCTACGCCCCGCGGACGGGGACGGTGACGCTGGGCGGCGCGGAGCTCTCCCGGATGCCGACGGAGCGGGTGCGCCGCCATGTGGCGCTGGTCAACCAGGAGCACCACGTCTTCGTCGGCGCCCTGCGGGACAACCTGCTGCTCGCCCGGACGGACGCCGGGGACGACGAGCTGTGGTCGGCCCTGGCCGCCGTGGACGCCGAGGGCTGGGCCCGGGCGCTGGAGCGGGGCCTGGACACCGAGGTCGGCTCGGGCGGGTTGGCGCTGACCCCGGCCCAGGCCCAGCAGATCGCCCTGGCCCGGCTGGTGCTCGCGGACCCGCACACCCTGGTCCTGGACGAGGCGACCTCGCTGCTGGACCCGCGCGCCGCCCGCCATCTGGAGCGTTCCCTGGCGAAGGTGCTGGAGGGGCGCACGGTCGTGGCGATCGCGCACCGGCTGCACACCGCCCATGACGCGGACGTGATCGTGGTGGCGGAGGACGGCCGGGTCAGCGAGCTGGGCAGCCACGACGAACTGGTCGCGGCGGACGGCGCGTACGCGGCGCTGTGGCGTTCCTGGCACCGCTAGCCCTCCGGGCGGGGCGGGGGCCCGGGAGGTCAGAGGAGCTCCAGGGCCCCCAGCCCGCCCACACCGCCGAGGATCATGAAGGCGGGCATCAGGATCTTGACCTCGACCCGGCTGCCGGCCCGGAAGCGCATCCCCTTCGGGGGGCCGAGGGGGTACCAGCGCTTGCGGGCTATGGGCAGGGGCCACAGGATCGGGCAGCCGGAGACCGTCAGGGCGTCCCCGAGGTCGTGCACGAGCGCGCCCAGGACGATCGGCAGGCCCAGCCACATGTATTCCTGGCCGGGGCCGGTGAACAGCCAGTGGGAGCCGTTGCCCGGTTCGTCCAGGACCCCGGCGAGGATCCAGGCGCTGGTGGCCCCGAGCAGCCAGACCAGCACATCGCTGGAGGTCCGGGCCGCCCGCCACAGCAGCCCCTCGACGGCGAGCACCATGTGGACGAAGAGGATGCCGAGCACGGCCCAGCGGTCCCCGGTCATCGCCAGCGCCGAGGCGCCGGCCCCTATCAGCACCGCCCAGAGGGCGGTGTGGGTCAGGGTGCGGTGGCCGCCGCTGCGGCGCGGGTCGGCCTTGGACCTGGTGGCCTTGTAGACCGCGTAGGACAGCTGGTCGATGATCCCGCACAGGATCCGGGATATCGGGCCGAAGGAGCGCGATATCGTCGCGGACTTGTGGTCGAGGTCCGGGGCCAGGGCGGCCCCGGCGCAGATCAGCGCGCCGACGACGAGCACCGGCCAGGGCATGGGGTGGTCCAGCGCGGCGGCCGCCGCTCCCACACCCAGCCAGGCCGCCGCCCCGGAGAGCGAATGAGCCGGTCCCATCATCGTCGTGCCACCCCTTCGCCGGCCCGTGCCGGGCTTCGCTGACGCCCTGTCGGCCACTCAGCGTAATGCCCGGATGATCATCGTTCGACCGGCCGGTTCCCTGATCCGGCCCGGGGCCAGGCAGTATGGGGGTGTGACCCTTATCGATCAGATGCCGAGCCATGCCGACCCCGATGCCCTTTTCGAAGCTTTCTCGACCTGGGCCGAGGAGCGGGGCATCTCGCTGTACCCCGCCCAGGAGGAGGCGCTGATCGAGGTGGTCTCCGGGGCGAACGTGATCCTCTCCACGCCCACCGGCTCGGGGAAGAGCCTGGTCGCGGCGGGCGCGCACTTCACCGCGCTCGCCAATGACCAGGTGACCTTCTACACCGCCCCCATCAAGGCGCTGGTCTCGGAGAAGTTCTTCGACCTGTGCAAGATCTTCGGCACCGAGAACGTCGGCATGCTCACCGGCGACGCCTCGGTCAACGCCGACGCCCCGGTGATCTGCTGCACGGCCGAGGTGCTCGCCTCCATCGCGCTGCGCGACGGCAAGGACGCCGACATCGGCCAGGTCGTGATGGACGAGTTCCACTTCTACGCCGAGCCGGACCGGGGCTGGGCCTGGCAGATCCCGCTGCTGGAGCTGCCCCAGGCACAGTTCATCCTGATGTCCGCGACGCTCGGTGACGTCTCCCGCTTCGAGGAGGACCTGACCCGCCGCACCGGCCGGCCCACCTCGGTGGTCCGCTCGGCGACCCGGCCCGTTCCGCTGTCGTACGAGTACCGCTCGACGCCGCTGACGGAGACGCTGACCGAGCTGCTCCAGACGCGTCAGGCCCCGGTGTACATCGTCCACTTCACCCAGGCGGCCGCCGTCGAGCGGGCGCAGGCGCTGATGAGCATCAACATGTGCTCGCGCGAGGAGAAGGACGAGATCGCCAAGCTGATCGGCAATTTCCGCTTCACCACCAAGTTCGGGCGGAACCTCTCGCGCTTCGTCCGGCACGGCATCGGTGTGCACCACGCCGGGATGCTGCCGAAGTACCGGCGGCTGGTGGAGCGGCTGGCGCAGGCCGGCCTGCTGAAGGTGATCTGCGGTACCGACACCCTGGGCGTCGGGGTCAACGTTCCCATCCGCACGGTGCTGTTCACCGCGCTGACCAAGTACGACGGCCAGCGGGTGCGGACGCTGCGGGCGCGGGAGTTCCACCAGATCGCGGGCCGGGCCGGGCGGGCCGGCTTCGACACGGCCGGGTTCGTCGTCGCGCAGGCGCCCGAGCACGTCGTCGAGAACGAGAAGGCGCTGGCCAAGGCGGGGGACGACCCCAAGAAGCGCCGCAAGGTGGTCCGCAAGAAGGCTCCCGAGGGCTTCGTCAACTGGACGGAGAACACCTTCGAGAAGCTGATCTCCTCCGAGCCTGAGCAGCTCACCTCCCGTTTCCGGGTCACCCACGCGATGCTGCTGGCGGTCATCGCCCGGCCGGGCAACGCCTTCGAGGCGATGCGCCGGCTGCTGGAGGACAACGACGAGCCGCGCAAGAGCCAGCTGCGGCACATCCGCCGGGCCATCGCCATCTACCGTTCGCTGCTGGACGGCGGCGTGGTGGAGCGGCTGGAGGAGCCGGACGCCGAGGGCCGGATCGTGCGGCTGACGGTCGACCTCCAGTCGGACTTCGCGCTCAACCAGCCGCTGTCGACCTTCGCGCTGGCCTCCTTCGAGCTCCTGGACCCGGAGTCCCCCTCCTACGCGCTGGACATGGTCTCGGTCGTGGAGTCGACGCTGGACGACCCCCGGCAGATCCTGGCCGCGCAGCAGAACAAGGCGCGCGGCGAGGCCGTGGCGGCGATGAAGGCGGAGGGCGTCGAGTACGAGGAGCGCATGGAGCGCCTCATGGACGTCAGCTACCCCAAGCCGCTGGAGGAGCTGCTGTCCCACGCCTACGACGTCTACCGCAAGAGCCACCCGTGGGTCGGTGACCACCCCCTGTCGCCCAAGTCGGTCATCCGTGACATGTACGAGCGGGCGATGACCTTCACGGAGTTCACGGCGTACTACGACCTGGCCCGGACCGAGGGCATCGTGCTGCGCTACCTCGCCAGTGCCTACAAGGCGCTGGACCACACCGTGCCGGACGACCTGAAGTCCGACGACTTCGAGGACCTGATCGCCTGGCTCGGCGAGATGGTCCGCCAGGTCGACTCGAGCCTGCTGGACGAGTGGGAGCAGCTGGCCAACCCCTCGGAGGAGAGTGCGGAGGAGGCCCAGGAGCGGGCCGACCAGGTCAAGCCCGTCACGGCCAACGCCCGTGCCTTCCGGGTGCTGGTGCGCAACGCGATGTTCCGTCGTGTGGAGCTCGCCGCCCTGGACAAGGTCGGCGAGCTCGGTGAGATGGACGCCGAGTCCGGCTGGGACGAGGACCGCTGGGCCGATGCCATGGACGCCTACTGGGACGAGTACGAAGAGCTGGGCACCGGCCCGGACGCGCGCGGGCCGAAGCTGCTGCGGATCGAGGAGCGGCCGGAGGACGGTCTGTGGCGGGTCCGGCAGACCTTCGCCGACCCCAACGGCGATCACGACTGGGGCATCTCCGCCGAGGTGGACCTCGCGGCCTCCGACGAGGAGGGCCGGGCGGTCGTCCGGGTCATGGACGTCGGCCAGCTCTGACACCTTCCCGGCCAGGGTCCGGCGGCGTGCGCGGCACTCCGCCGGACCGTGGTCTACCCGCGCCCGCGCAGCCATGACCACAACTTTCCGGGCCGCAGGGAACGGGGACCAGGCCGGTGGGTATGTGCGGGCCCGGGCTCCGGTGGCGCGGCACGGTCCGCGCCGCGCTCCGGCCCGGCCGTGCGGCCCTGCCCGGCCTCCCGGTCCCCGTCGGTGCCGGGTGCGGGGGCGGTGCCGGGTGCGGGCCGGGTGGCCCGGGCCTGGGGCAGCGTGGCCGTGAGGCAGTGGCGGTACCAGTCGGTCTCGTCCTGGTCCTCCGCCAGTACCAGCGACTCGATCACCTCACGGGCGGCCGGGATCTCCGAGCGGATCCGGGTCAGCTCCGGGCGCAGCGCGCTCAGGTACGCCCGTTCGCCCGGGTCGGGCACGGCCTGTGCCAGTTCGGGGGCGTCGAGCACGGCGGCGGTGGCGGCCGCCCGCCGCCAGGGGTCCGTGGCCTGGGCGGTCAGCTGGTCGACCCGGCGGGCGCGCCAGCCCCGGGCGCGCCGGTCGGGGTGTTCGTCCAGCGCGGTCCGCAGCAGGGCGGGGGTGCGGCCGGTGAGCAGCCCGGGTTCCCGGTCGGCGAACTCCGCGAGGTCGGCCGCCAGATAGTGCCAGACGACGGCGCGGTACCGGTTGACGTAGAAGCGGACCGGGGTGAAGCAGCCGGCCCGGGCCAGGCGGGTGAAGCGGGCGGGGCCGACGCCCATGAGCTCGGCTCCTTCCGCCGTGCCCACGGCCCAGAGCCGGGAGCGCAGCGCTTCCGGGAAGCCCTCGCCCGACGCGTGCCGGGCGATCTCCTCCGGCGGGACCCGTCGCCGCCCGTCCGGGCCGGTCACGACGGTCCGCACCTCCCCCAGCTGGACGGCCAGTTCGAACTCGCGCGGCTTGAGCCCGAGCTCCCGTGCCGCCCGGGCGAGGGGGACGCCCGGTCCCGCCGGGCCGTGCAGCCCCACC
>NZ_JAILXP010000188.1 GCF_020740895.1 Streptomyces sp. UNOB3_S3
GGGGCGAGCCCGGGCCGCCGAGGGCGCTGCGGGTGGGCGGGCTGACCGTCGACCCGTTACGGCGCCACGCCGAACTCGACGGCGACGCACTTGACCTGACCCGGCGCGAGTTCGACCTGCTGGCCTACCTCGCCGGCCGGCCGGGCGTCGTCGTCCCCCGCAAGGAACTCCTCGCCGAGGTGTGGCAGCAGTCCTACGGCGACGATCAGACCATCGACGTCCACCTGTCCTGGCTGCGCCGCAAACTGGGCGAGACCGCCGCCCGGCCGCGCTACCTGCGCACCGTCCGCGGGGTCGGCGTGAAGCTGGAGGCGCCGCCGGCGGCCGTGGAGCACGCGTGAGATGGGCGCTGATCAGGGTCTCGCTCGCCGTCACCGTGATGGTGGTGCTCGCCTTCGCCGTGCCGCTCGGGCTGGTGGTCAGGGAGCTGGCCCGCGACCGGGCCTTCGCCGACGCCGAGCGCCGCGCCGCCCAGATCCGGCCCGCGCTCGCCATCACCACCGACCGCGCCCAGCTGGAACGGGCGGTCGCCAGCTCGCAGGCCGGGGGCGAGGGCCGGCTGGCGATCCATGTGCCGGCGGGCACCGACGGCACCGGCGCCCGTGAGACGTACCGCATCGGCCGGGGCCGCGCCGCCTCGCGCGATGTGGAGACGGCCCGCGGCGGTCGTTCCGCCGTCGCCCCCGTGCCCGGCGGCTATGTCCTGCTCCAGCCGACGGCCCTGGCGGCGGGCGAGTTCGCGGTGGTCGAGGTCTATGTGCCGCACGAGGCGGTGGGCGCCGGAGTCACCGCCTCCTGGCTGATCCTCGCCGGGGTGGGCCTCGGCCTGGTCGTCGGCGCGGTCGCCGTCGCCGACCGCCTCGGGACGCGCCTGGTACGCCCGGCCGAGCGGCTCGCCGAGGCCGCCGGGGCGCTCGGGGAGGGGCGGCTGGAGGTGCGGGTGCGCGAGGACGGGCCCGCCGAACTGCGCGCCGCCGCCGCGTCGTTCAACGCCATGGCCGACAAGATCGTACGGCTCCTGGAGAGCGAACGGGAGCTGGCCGCCGACCTCTCCCACCGGCTGCGCACCCCGCTCACCGTCCTCCGCCTCAACGCCGCCTCGCTCGGCGACGGCCCGGCCGCCGAGCAGACCCGGTCCGCCGTCGCCCAGCTGGAGCGCGAGGTCGACCAGCTGATCCGTACGGCACGGGAGCGGGGCGAGCGGCAGGCGCGGCCCGCGCCCGGCTGCGACGCCTGCGAGGTGATCCGCGACCGGATGGCCTTCTGGTCCGCCCTCGCCGAGGACGAGGGCCGCACGGTACGGCTCGCCGGCGCCGCCGCGACGGCCCGGGTCCCGGTGCCCCGCCCCGAACTCGTCGCCGCGCTCGACGCGTTGCTCGGCAACGTGTTCCGGCACACCCCCGAGGGCACCGCCTTCGCGGTCGACGTCCACCACGGCGAGGACGCCGTGATCGTGCTCGTCTCCGACGCCGGCCCGGGCATCGCCGACCCCGGCGCCGCCCTCCGCCGCGGCCACGGCGCCGGCGGCCCCGGCTCCACCGGCCTCGGCCTGGACATCGTCCGCCGCGTCGCCGAGTCGACCGGCGGGGACATCCGCATCGGCCGGTCGGTACTCGGCGGTACGGAGGTACGCGTATGGCTCGCCCTGGCCGGCGGCGGCTCGCGCCGTTCCGCCCGCCGCCGACGCCGGGGCCGGGGCGCGCCCCGGCGCGGGACGCCCGGCCTGAGCGCCGCCTCAGGGCCGTCTTAAGGGAGTCATAAGGACTGGCCGGTAGCGCTTTCGGCGGGCGTTCGCACAGGTCGTCGGGGCTAGCGTGCGGGGCGTTCCGCTTCACGAAGGAGACCCCCCATGGATGTTCGTCGTACGACCGCGCGCCGTGCCGCCCGGGTCGGTGTGCTCGCCGTCGGGCCGCTCGCGCTCTCGGTGCTGGCCACCGGTCCGGCCGACGCGCACGGTTCGATGTCGGACCCGGTGAGCCGGGTGGCGGCCTGTTTCGCGGAAGGGCCCGAGCATCCGCGCTCGGCCGCGTGCAAGGCGCTGGTGGCGGCCGGCGGCACCCAGCCGCTGTACGACTGGAACGAGGTCAACATCGGCACCGCCGCAGGCCGGCACCGGCAGATCATCCCGGACGGCAAGCTGTGCAGCGCCGGGCGCGCCAAGTACCGGGGGCTGGACCTGCCGCGCGCGGACTGGCCCGGGACGCGGCTGAGCCCCGGCGCCCACACGTTCCGCTACCGGGCGACCGCCCCGCACCGGGGCGCGTTCGAGCTGTACATCACGAAGGACGGGTACGACCCGAAGAAGCCGCTGAAGTGGTCGGACCTGGAGGCGAAGCCGTTCGCCAAGGTCACCGACCCCACGCTGCGGAACGGCAGCTACGTCTTCGACGGGAAGCTGCCGAAGCGGTCGGGCCGGCACCTGATCTACAGCGTCTGGCAGCGCTCGGACAGCCTCGAGGCGTTCTACACCTGCTCCGACGTGGACTTCGGCCGGTCCCCGGACGCGAAGGCGCCGCTCGCCGCCGCACCCGGCGAGCAGCAGATCGCCGCCGAGGCCCACAAGTCGACGGTCTCCCACGGCGGGCACGGCGGCGACAGCGGGCACGGTGGACACGGTGGTGACGGCGGGCACGCGGCCGCCGCCCCCGCCCCGCACACCGCCGCGGGGGACGGGAACCCCGGCGCCGCCGCGGCGCCCGCCGCCGTGAAGGCCGCGAACGCTCCCGCCGCCCAGGGCGGGCAGCTCGCCGAGACGGGCGGCGACGACCGCACCGCCCTGATGGCCCTGGCGGGCGCCGGCGCCCTGGCGGCCGGCGGCACCGCCATCGTCCTGGCCGCACGCCGCCGGCAGGCCCGCGACCGGGCCTGACCTCCCCCGCGCCGCGTACCGCCGGGGTGGGCATCGGTGCCGCCCCGGCGGTACGCCGCGCCCCGGTTCAGGGGCGGCGGTAACCGGCCAGGCCGTCCGCCAGCTCCTCCTCGTCGCCGTCGCGGCGCGCGTACAGGGCCTGCTGGAGGGCGAAGGTGCCGCGGACTGCGGCGACGCGCTCCCCGACGCCCTCGTCCGGCCCGCGCAACCCGATGACCCGTCGCAGCAGCTCCTCGCCGTGGCCGGCGCCGATGGCCGCGAGGTCCTCGGCGGGGTCGCCGAGGGAGACCTCGTCCCAGTCGACCACGCCGCTCAGCCGCGGCAGCCCGCCGGACGTGTCCCACAGGACGTTCTCGCGGCCGAGGTCGCCGTGGACCACGGCCGTGGTCAGGTGGGGGAGCGCGTCGAGGGCCGCCAGTTCCCGCCCGGCCCGCTCCCGCCCGGTGGCGGACATCAGCGGGAAGAGCTCGGCCCGCACCCCGTCCGCGAACGCGCGCCACCCGCCCTCCGGCGCCCCCGGCAGCGCCGCGCGGACCCTCTCGTCGGAGCCCGCCGCGGCGAGCCCGGCGAGCAGGGCGGCGTACTGCCCGGCGACGGCGTCGGCGGCGCCGGGCGCGGCGAGGGCGGCCTCCCCCAGCGGGGCTCCGGGGATCCGGCCGAGCACCAGATGCGCCGGGCCCTCCTCCAGGAGCTCCGGGGTGCGGAAGCCCAGGCCGGCGCCGGCGAGGGCGCGCAGCACGGCGGCCCGCCGGGGCAGCCGTGCCGCCGCCGCGGCGGTGCGGGCGAAGCACACCACGCGCGTGCGGCCGATCACCACCTGGTGGAACTGTCCCCGGTGGACGACCAGCTCCCCGGCCCGGTCGCCGGGCAGCAGCCGCTCCAGCAGGGCTCGGTGCTCCTGCAGTACGTCCGGTACGTCCACGGCGGGCGGATCCCCCCTATTGTCCGGCCTCGGTGCGCCCCGGGGGTCCCGGGACGGGGTCCTGTCGAAGAGATGCCCGGTACGAGATATCTTGATGTCAAGCAATGTTATAGACGTGGAGCGGAGCACCCGGTGACTGACTCGACCATCATCTATACCCACACCGACGAGGCCCCGGCCCTGGCGACGCATTCGTTCCTGCCCGTGGTCAAGGCCTACGCCTCGCAGGCCGGGGTCACTGTGGAGACCCGTGACATCTCCCTGGCGGGCCGGATCATCGCCGGCTTCCCCGAGTACCTCGAGGAGGGCCAGCGCGTCGCCGACGCCCTCGCCGAGCTCGGTGAGCTCGCCAAGACGCCCGGCGCCAACATCATCAAGCTGCCGAACATCTCGGCCTCGATCCCGCAGCTGAAGGCCGCGGTCGCGGAGCTCCAGGAGCAGGGCTACGCGCTGCCGGACTACCCGGACGACCCGAAGACCGACGAGGAGCGCGACATCCGCGCCCGCTACGACAAGGTCAAGGGCAGCGCCGTCAACCCGGTCCTGCGCGAGGGCAACTCCGACCGGCGCGCCCCCGCCTCGGTGAAGAACTACGCCAAGACCCACCCGCACCGCATGGGCGCCTGGACCGCCGAGTCGAAGACGAACGTCGCCACCATGGGTGTCGACGACTTCTGCTCCACCGAGAAGTCCGCGGTCATCGCCGAGGACGGCGCGCTGCGCATCGAGCTGGCCGGTGACGACGGCTCCACCACCGTCCTGCGCGAGTCCGTGCCGGTGCTCGCCGGCGAGGTCGTCGACGCCTCCGTCATGCGCGTCGCCGCGCTGCGCGAGTTCCTCACCGCGCAGGTCGCCCGCGCCAAGGCCGAGGGCGTGCTGTTCTCGGTGCACCTGAAGGCCACGATGATGAAGGTCTCCGACCCGATCATCTTCGGCCACGTGGTCCGCGCCTTCTTCCCGAAGACCTTCGCCGCCCACGGCGGCACCCTGGCCGCGGCCGGCCTCACCCCGAACGACGGTCTCGGCGGCATCTTCAAGGGCCTGGAGGCGCTGCCCGAGGGCGACGCGATCAAGGCGTCCTTCGAGGCCGAGCTCGCCGAGGGCCCCGCCCTGGCGATGGTCGACTCCGACCGCGGCATCACCAACCTCCACGTCCCCAGCGACGTCATCGTCGACGCCTCCATGCCGGCCATGATCCGCACCTCCGGCCACATGTGGGGCCCGGACGGCCAGGAGGCCGACACCCTCGCCGTGCTGCCCGACAGCAGCTACGCGGGCGTCTACCAGGTCGTCGTCGACGACTGCCGCGCCCACGGCGCCTTCGACCCGGCCACGATGGGCACGGTGCCCAATGTCGGTCTGATGGCCCAGAAGGCCGAGGAGTACGGCAGCCACGACAAGACCTTCGAGATCCCGGCCACCGGCACCGTCCGCCTGGTCGACCGGGCCGGGAACGTCGTCCTGGAGCAGACCGTCTCCGCCGGCGACATCTTCCGCGCCTGCCAGACCAAGGACGCCCCGATCAAGGACTGGGTGAAGCTGGCCGTCACCCGCGCCCGCGCCACCGGCGACCCGGCCGTCTTCTGGCTCGACGAGAACCGCGCCCACGACGCCAACCTGATCGCCAAGGTCCAGCAGTACCTGCCGGAGCACGACACCGAGGGCCTGGACATCCGCGTCCTGTCCCCGGTCGAGGCGACCAAGCTGTCCGTCGAGCGCATCCGCCGCGGCGAGAACACCATCTCCGTCACCGGCAACGTGCTCCGCGACTACCTCACGGACCTGTTCCCGATCCTGGAGCTGGGCACCAGCGCCAAGATGCTGTCGGTCGTCCCGCTGATGGCGGGCGGCGGCCTCTTCGAGACGGGCGCCGGCGGCTCCGCCCCCAAGCACGTCCAGCAGCTGGTCAAGGAGAACTACCTGCGCTGGGACTCGCTCGGCGAGTTCTTCGCGCTGGTCCCGTCCCTGGAGCACTACGCGAAGACCACGGGCAACCAGCGCGCCCAGGTCCTCGCCGACGCCCTCGACCGCGCCACGGCGACCTTCCTCAACGAGGACAAGTCCCCGACCCGTCGCGTCGGCGGCATCGACAACCGCGGCAGCCACTTCTTCCTGTCCCTGTACTGGGCCCAGGAGCTGGCCGCGCAGACCGTCGACGCGGACCTGGCCAAGGCCTTCGCCCCGCTCGCCGAGGCGCTCGCCGCCAACGAGCAGAAGATCGTCGACGAGCTGAACGCCGTCCAGGGGCAGCCGGCCGACATCGGCGGCTACTACCAGCCCGACGTCACCAAGGCCGCGGCCGTCATGCGCCCGTCCGCGACCTTCAACCAGGCCATCGCGACCCTGGCCTGACCCACCCCGGGGCCCACGCCCCGCACCCCGCACACCGCCCCGACCGGCACCCGCCGGTCGGGGCGGTCGTCGTATCCGGCCATGGACCGTGTCAGGGAGTCGTCAGGGACCCCGCGGCCCACTTGAATCCGGCCACCGCTCCCTCTTGTATGGACGTCGTGAACAGTGTCCTGCGCCACGACGACCGGCCGCCTCATACGGCGTCGCCGAGTTCTGCGCGCTGTTCCCTTCCGGTCCGCTAGTCCGTTAGTCCGCGCCGGAATCACCGAACGCGATCGCCGTCACGGCGACCGCTTCCCTTTCCTCTTTCCCTTTCACACCGCGCCGCCCCGAACCGCACCGATGTGCGATGGGCGCGGTGCGGCGTCGCCGCCTTTCCTCATCCCGGAGTTGCATCAGCATGTCTTCTGCCGTTTCTCCCGCCCCCCGGACCGTACTGGTCACCGGTGCCACCTCCGGCATCGGCTGGGAGACCGCCCGGCTGCTCGCCGAACGGGGCGACACCGTCATCGTCCACGCCCCGGACCAGGCCTCCGGCGACGACGCCATCGCCCGTCTGGTGGCCACCGGCGCCGACACCCTCCGCCTGCGCCTCGTCGTCGCCGACTTCTCCCGGCTGGACGAGGTGCGGGCGATGGCGGCGCGCGTGGCCGAGGAGCACCCGGAGCTCGACGTCCTCGTCAACAACGCGGCCGTGGCCGCCCCGGAGCGCCGCACCGTGACCGCCGACGGCAACGAGATCTCCTTCCAGGTCAACTTCCTGGCGGCCTACCTGCTCACCCACGAGCTCACCGGCCCGCTGAGCGCCCGGCCGGGCAGCCGCGTCGTCAACGTCTCCTCCTCCGTGCACCGCACGGCCTCGATCGCCTGGAACGACCCGCAGCGGGAACGCCGTTACTCCCGGCTCGCCGCCTACGCCCAGTCCCAGCTCGCCCTGACGATCTTCGCCCGTGAGCAGGCGCCCTGGACGTCCGTCAGCGTCCACCCGGGCGTCTGCGAGACCGCCCTGCTGCCCTTCTACGCCCACGAGGGGGACGCGCCCGCCGAGGGCGCGCAGCGCGTCGTACGGCTGTGCGACCCGGCGACGGAGGTGGAGCCGGGCGGCTACTACGACCGTTCGGCGCTCTCCCCGGCGGCGCCCGTCGCCCTGGAGGAGCGCACGGTCCGCCGACTGTGCAAGCTCGCCGACCAGTTGGTCGCCAAGACCGTCTGAAACCTTCCCCGCCATCACTCGATGGCGTGAACTTGACCAACGAAAGCAGGACATGGATGTCCAAGCGCGCCCGTAAGAAGAAGGCTCGCCGCAAGAAGAGCGCCAACCACGGCAAGAAGGCCGGCGCCCGCTGACGCACGCCCGAAGGGGGATCACCGTGATCGAGCTCGTCCGTCGCACCGTCCCCGCCACCGGCCCCTGGGCGTCCTGGTTCCCCTCGGGCCACCCCGGCCTCGGCGCCCTCGCCGAGCACGTCCGCGCCACCGGCCACGGACGCTGGTGGGCCGACCGGGCGGTACGGCCCCGCGCCGCCGCCGTCTCCTGCGCGGGCCAGGTGATCCTGGGCGGCGACCCGCGCGTCATGGCGCCCCGTGACCTCCACCCGTTCGCCCACGGCTACATCGCCACCCCCGACCGCTTCCTGCCGCTCCTCGGCGCCGCCTTCGACCGTGTCGTGCCGTGGGAGCGCACGGTGTGGGTGCGGGACGCCCCCGCGCCCGTCCGGCCCCCGCGCCGGCCCGTCCCCGGGGCGCTGCTGCGGCGGCTGTCCCGGGCGCCCTCCGACGCCCCCGCCGTCCGGGCGCTCGGCGACGGTCACGCCTGGATCGCCGCGACCTGGGGCGGCGCCCCCGGCCTGGTGGCCTCCGGGCACGCCTGGGGCGTCTTCCGGGACGGCCGGCTGCTCTCCGTGGCCTGTACCTACTTCCTCGGCGGCCGCCACGAGGACGTCGCCGTGCTCACCGTGCCCGAGGCGCGCGGCCGGGGCCTGGCGTCCGTCTGTGTCCGCGCGCTGTGCGCGGACATCGCGGCCCGGGGCCGCGTCCCCAGCTGGACCTGCTCCCGCGACAACCACCCCAGCCGCGCCCTCGCCGCCGCGACCGGCTTCCGCCCGGTCCGGGAGTACGTCCACTACGCGGCCGGCGCCCCCGCCGGCCGCGTCGCCCCGGCGGGCGCCCGGCCCCCGGCACCGGCCGGATCGCGCTGACGGGCCGGGTCGCCCCGGCGGCCGCGCCCGCGCCGCCCCCGGCGCGGGTCCTGTTCCCGGCGGTGCCGCCGGGGCATCCTGGACGGAACGACAGGAGGTGCGGCACATGGCCGACTACGTGCGACGGCACAGGGACCGCATCGCGCTCGCGGCGGCACTGCTGGCACCGCTGGCGGTGGCCGCGGTGCTGGTGCCGTTGCGCACCACGCTGTCGAACACGGATGTCGCGCTCGTCCTCGTCGTGGTCGTCGTGGCGGTCTCCGCCAACGGCCACCGGCCCGCGGGCGCGCTCAGCGCGGTCTCGGCGGCGGCCTGGTTCGACTTCTTCTTCACCCGGCCCTACGAGCGGTTCGCCATCACGAAGACGGCCGACATCAGGACCGCCGTCCTGCTGCTGCTCGTGGGCGTGGCCGTGTCCCAGCTGGCCGCGCACGCCCGCCGGCTGGAGGTCGTGGCCATCACGGACGCGGACCACCTGGCGCGCATCCACGCCACCGCCGACCTGGCGCAGTCGGCGACCTCCTCGGGGGCCGTGGTCGACCATGTACGCCACGAGCTGACCGACCTGCTGGGCCTGAAGGCCTGCCGCTTCGAGTACGGCACCCTCCTCGGCCACCCGCCGCGCCTGGAGCCGGACGGCTCGGTGGTGGCGGGCCGGCGGACCTGGGACGTGGAGCGGCACGGCCTGCCCGGTGAGGAGACCGAGCTGCGGGTCTTCGGCAACGGCCGCTTCATCGGCCGGTTCATGATGCGGCCCGCTCCGGGCGCCGTCCCCTCCCTTCAGGCACGGCTCGTGGCCGTGACGCTCGCCGACCAGGCCGGCGCGGCCCTCGACACCAGGGGAGTGGTGCGGGACTAGAAAGGCCGCCGCCCGGGCCGGTGACCGGCCCGGGCGGCGCGCCGGGAGGCGTGGGCCCGGCGCGGGCTCAGCGCGGGTTGAAGATCACGCTCTGGAAGCCGGAGCCCTGCGGCGCCTGCTGCCCGGGGGCGAGCCGGGTCGCCTCCCCCTTGCACTTCTTCTTGGAGTAGACGAAGAGCGGCGATTTCGTCTCGTTCCGGGCGGCGTGGGCCTCCTGTCCCATGTCGTAGCACTTGTTGTCGGGCGGGTTCTGGATGGAGTAGGCCTTCCCCTTCGGGCCCACCCAGAGGAACTGGCCGCTCACGGCGACCGCCGTGCTGCCGGGCAGCGCGACGGCGAGGAGGAGGCCGGCGAGGGCGGCCACTGCGGTGCGGAACAGGCGCATCACGGATCCTTGGTCTCGATTGCGGGGCGGGAGGGCGATTGGGCCCGATATGGTCAACGACGCTCGGCGCGTCCCGACACGCGCCCGGGCGCGCCGGACCGCCTCCGGGGTGGCCGGTACGCGCCCGGCGCGGCCGCGCACCGTTCGCGCGGCGGAAGGCGGCAGGGTAGACATGGGGTATGGCCCGAAGCCAGGGCCGCTCCTGGAGGCCCTCGGGCCGTTGGTTCGCCGTGGCGAGCACCCGTAGCGTTGCCGGACAGATGTTCGTGCTACAGGTGCTGATCGTCGTGCTCCTCGTCGTGGCCGCGGCGGTCACCCTGCTGCTCCAGGCGCGGAGCGACAGATTCCAGGCGGCGCGCGACCGCTCGCTCGCCGCTGCCGAGGCGTTCGCCCACGGCCCCGGCATGGTGGCCACGCTGCGCGGCCCCGACCCGGCCGCCGTGCTCCAGCCCCTGGCCGAGGACGCCCGCAGACAGGGCGGGGTCGACTTCATCGTGGTGATGAACCGGGAGGGCATCCGCTACTCCCACCCCGACCCCCGGCTGATCGGGAAGAAGTTCGTCGGCACCATCGGGCCCTCGCTGGAGGGCCACATCACCGTCGAGGACGTCAACGGCCCCCTCGGCGAGGAGCTCCAGGTCGTCGTCCCGGTGACCGACCGCGGCCATGTCGTGGGCATGGTGGCGTCCGGGATGAAGGTCAGCCGGGTGAGCAGCGCGGCCGACCGGCTGCTGCCCGTGGTGCTGATCGCCGGTGCCCTCGCGCTGCTGCTGGCCACGGGCGGCACCTGGCTGGTCAGCAGGCGGCTGCGGCGCCAGACCCATGGCCTGGGCCCGGCCGAGATGACCCAGATGTACGACCACCACGACGCGGTGCTCCACGCGGTCCGCGAGGGCGTGGTCATCGTCGCCGGCGACGGCCGGGTCCTGCTCGCCAACGACGAGGCCCGCCGCCTCCTCGACCTGCCCGAGGACGTCGAGGGCCGGCCCGTCGACGGCCTGGGCCTCGACCCCCGGATGGCGGAACTGCTGGTCTCCCGCCGGGTCGCCACCGACGAGGTGATCCCCGTCGGGGAGCGGATGCTGGCCGTTAACAACCGGCGCACCGACCGCAAGGGCGGCCCGCCCGGCAGCGTGGCCACGCTGCGTGACTCCACCGAGCTGCGCGCGCTCGCCGGCAAGGCCGAGGTCGCCCGCGAGCGGCTGCGGCTGCTCTACGACGCGAGCGTGGCCGTCGGCACGACCCTGGACGTCAGGAGCACCGCCGAGGAGCTCACCCAGGTGGCCTCGCCCCGCTTCTCCGACTACGCCACCGTCGATCTCGCCGAGCCCGTGCTGCACGGCGAGGAGCCCCGCCCCTCGACGGCCGGCGCCCCGGAGCTGCGCCGGGTCGCGCTCAGCGGCGTCCGCGACGACCACCCGCTGTACGGGGCGGGCGAGCTCCACCGGTTCGCGTCGCCCACGCCGCAGGCCCAGGGCTTCATGAGCGGGCAACCCGTGCTCGTGGCGGACCTCTCGGCGTCCACCGGCTGGCGCACCCAGGACCGCATGCGCACCCAGCAGATCCTGGACTACGGCTTCCACTCGCTGATCACCGTGCCGCTGAAGGCGCGCGGGGTGCTGATGGGCATCGTCAACTTCTGGCGCGTCGAGGGGAGCGAGCCCTTCGAGGAGGAGGACCTGTCCCTGGCCGAGGAGCTGGCCGCCCGCGCCGCCGTGTGCATCGACAACGCCCGCCGCTTCACGCGCGAGCACGCCATGGCCGTCACCCTCCAGCACAGCCTGCTGCCGCGCGGGGTGCCCGAGCAGAGCGCCCTCGACATCGCCTACCGCTATCTGCCCGCCCAGGCCGGGGTGGGCGGCGACTGGTTCGACGTCATCCCGCTGCCGGGCGCCCGGGTCGCGCTCGTCGTGGGCGACGTGGTCGGCCACGGCCTCCACGCCGCCGCCACGATGGGGCGGCTGCGCACGGCCGTGCAGAACTTCTCCGCCCTCGACCTCCCCCCGGACGAGCTCCTCGGGCACCTCGACGAACTGGTCGTCCGCATCGACCAGGAGGCGGCGGAGGCCGGCGGGGAAGCCGGCGGGGACGCCGCGATCGCGGGCGCCACCTGCCTGTACGCCATCTACGACCCCACCTCCGGCAAGTGCTGCCTGGCCCGCGCGGGCCACCCCCTGCCGGCCGTGGTCGACCCGGACGGCGAGGTGACCTTCCCCGAGCTGCCCGCCGGGCCGCCGCTCGGTGTGGGAGGCATGCCCTTCGAGGCCATGGAGCTGTCCCTGACCGAGGGCAGCAGCCTGGTGCTCTACACCGACGGCCTCGTCGAGGACCGCCGTCGCGACTTCGACACCGGCATGACCGTCCTCGCCCACACCCTGGCCCGGCCCGGCCGCACACCCCAGCAGACCTGCGAGGCCGTCCTGGAGGCGCTGCTGCCCGCCGAGCAGACCGACGACATCGCCCTGCTCGCCGCGCTCACCCGGATCCTGGAGCCCGGGCGGTCGGCCGAGTGGGAGCTGCCCTCCGACCCGGCGGTCGTGGGCCGCGCCCGGGCCGACGTCACCCGGCAGCTGACCGAGTGGGGGCTGGAGGAGGCGGTGTTCACCACGGAGCTGATCCTCAGCGAGCTGATCACCAACGCCATCCGCCACGCCTCCGGCCCCATCCGGGTCCGGCTGCTGCGCGACAAGTTCCTCATCTGCGAGGTGTCCGACACCAGCAGCACGGCCCCGCACCTGCGCTACGCGGCGGCGGAGGACGAAGGCGGCCGCGGCCTGTTCCTCGTCGCCCAGCTCGCCGAGCGCTGGGGCACCCGTTACACCCCGGAGGGCAAGGTCATCTGGGCCGAGCTGCCGCTGGCCTGAACCGCCGCCGGCCTGAGCGGCGAGCTCGGTCGCGCGGTCACCCGCGGTGGACCAGCGCGGTGTTCTCCAGCGGTGGGTCGCCGAGCACATGGACGCGCCGCAGATGGCGCGGCGAGCGGCTGGTGAAGGACTCCCGGCCGTGCAGCAGCGTGTAGTTGTCGGCGACGACCACGTCCCCGTCCCGCCAGGCGTGGGCGTACAGGTGGCGCGGGTCGTACAGGGCCGCCCGCAGCGTGCGGTGGAACTCGGGCAGCAGCTCCCCGGGCACGCCGGTGAACTCCAGGTCCGGGTGGTTGAGGAAGACCTCGTCCGCCGGGACCGGCTCGTTGTAGCGGATCACCGCACGGCCGCCCGGGCGCGTGGTGACGACGGGCGAGACGCACTCGCCCGCGTAGTCCGCGACCGCCCGGCGGTAGTGGCCGGTGACCCGCTCCCACAGCTCCCGGTGCTCCGGGGCGGCGTCACGGAGCACGGCCTCGGTCTGCGAGAACGTGGTCCGGCCGCCGTCGCCCTCGCCCGGCGCGGAGACGCACTGGAAGATCTGGAACTCGGCGATCTGCTCGCGGTACATGCCGTCCCAGTGCAGCGGTACGTAGCGGTGGTCGAAGATGTGGTCGTCGGGCTCGTCGTGCTCGACGAGCTCCAGCACGGCCCCGTACGGCCACATGCCGATCCCGCCCCAGCGGGCGCTCCACTCGGTGAGCGCTCCGGCGTCGGTGAAGGCGGTGAATCCCCGCAGCAGTACGAGATGGTGACGCCTGGCCAGTTCGCGCAGGTCGGCTATGGGCAGGCTCGCGGCCTCGGCGCCGGGCGAGGCCGCGTCGACGCGGACGCCGAACGGCTCCAGCGCGGTGACCGGGTGACCGGAGAGATGAGGGGTGGTGTCCGGAGTGCTGGTCATGACGGGTCCTTCGGTGGATACGGGGGGGTGGGGTGCCCGGTCAGGCGGCGGA
>NZ_JAILXP010000189.1 GCF_020740895.1 Streptomyces sp. UNOB3_S3
GGCCCCAGCGGATCGCCCGCGGTATCCCCCGGCGCCTCGGCGACCCCCGGCAAGGCCGCCGACGGCAAGGCCAAGCCCCCGCCGAAGCGGCCGCCGGCCAAGATGTCGACGGTGGGCGGCGAACTCCTGGGCCGGCCCGGCACGCAGGTCCAGCTGGGCCCCGGCGCGCCCGAGCTGCCCCGGGAGCTCAGCGGGAACTCCTGGCTCGTCGCGGACGCCGAGACCGGTGACATCCTCGCGGCCAACAACGCCCACTGGCAGCTGCCGCCCGCCTCCACGCTGAAGATGCTGTTCGCCGACACGGTGCTGCCGAGGTTCCCCAAGAACCAGAAGCACCAGGTCAAGCCGTCCGACATGGAGGGCATGGGCGAGGGCAGCAGCCAGGTCGGGATGAAGGAGGGGCTGACCTACTCCGTCCACGACATGTGGATGGGTGTCTTCCTGCGCTCCGGCAACGACGCCGTGCACACGCTGTCCGCGATGAACGGCGGCGTCGCCAAGACCGTCCGGGACATGCAGGAGCACGCCGACGAGCTCCAGGCCGAGGACACCCACGTCGTCACGCCCGACGGCTACGACGCCGAGGGGCAGGTCTCCAGCGCCTACGACCTGACGCTGTTCGCCCGCTCCGGCCTGCAGAAGGCCGACTTCCGCGAGTACTGCTCGACGGCCCGGGCGCAGTTCCCCGACGAGGACCACCCGGGGAAGACGAAGGAGATCGTCAACACCAACCGGCTCCTCACCGGCCAGGACGGGGTGCCCGCCTACAAGGGCATGGCGGGGGTGAAGAACGGCTCCACCACCAACGCCGGCAACACCTTCACCGGCGTCGCCCAGCACGACGGCAAGAAGCTGCTGGTCACCGTGATGAACCCGGAAATCAAGGAGCGCAACCAGGTCTACAAGGAGACCCAGTTGCTCCTCGACTGGGGCTTCGAGGCGGTCGGCCACGTCAAGCCGGTCGGTGTGCTCGTCCCGCCGAAGGGCGGCTTCCCCGCCGACAAGGCGGGCGGTGCCAACGGGCAGTCCTCGCAGGGCGCCCAGGCCGCCGTCACGGGCGGCGGCGACGGTATGTGGACGGCCGTCGGCCTGACCGGCGGGGCGCTGGCGGTGCTGGCCGTGGCCGGGTTCGTCGTCAACCGCCGGCATCCGCTGCCGGAGCGGGTGCGGCGCCGCCCGGGGCACGCGGCACCGCCTACGCCGAAGAACCCGCCGAAGGAGTAGCCGGAGACTCCTCTTGTCGCGTGGCCGCGCCGTCCGTGGCGGTCCACGCGGCACAGAAGAGCGTGAGCTTCGCCGTGAAGTTGATCCACAGCAGCAGGGCGATCGGGGTGCCGAACGCGCCGTACATGCTCCTGGCCGCCACGCCCCGCAGATAGCCGCTCAGCACCAGCTTGAGCAGCTCGAAGCCCACCGCCCCGAGCAGCGCGCCGGTGACCAGCCGGCGCCGCTCGGGCAGCACGCCGGGCAGCCGGGACAGGACGTAGAGCATCAGCAGGAAGTCCGCGAGGACGGCGATGCAGAATCCCACGGCCGTCAGCAGCCCGCCGGCGCCCTGCAGCCCGGCCCGTTCCACGACCCAGCCGACCGCCGCCGACGCGAAGGCGGAGCAGGCCGCCGACAGCAGGAAGACCCCGCCGAGGCCCAGCAGCAGCATGACGTCCTTGGCCTTGAGGAGCAGGACGTTGCCGGGGTCCTCCTCCAGCTCCCACACCGCGCGCAGGCACCCGCGCAGCTGACCGACCCAGCTGACCCCGGTGAACAGCAGCAGGGCTCCGGCGACGAGGCCGACCGTGCCGGCGTTGTCGGTGAACGTGGTCAGGTCGAGGGCCCCGGAGGGCACCTGTTCGGCGATCCGGCGCTCCAGCTCCTTGGTCTGCTCGTCGCTGAGCACGGCGGCGGCCACGGCCGCGCCGAGGGTGAGCAGGGGGAAGAGCGCGACGAAACTCGAGAAGGTGATCGCGGCGGCGAGCCGTGCCCACTTCACACGATCGAGGGTGGCGTACGCGCGCCAGGCGCGCGTACGCGTCGCCTTCGAGGCGAGCGGGCCGATCAGGGGCAGCCGGGTGAGCCAGTCCATGAGCTACGGATACCCGCGCCCTCCTGCCGCGGCACCGCCGCGGTCACCTCGTCGGGCCCGGTTTCGGGCCCGGTTCCGGGCTCGGGGTCCGTCCCAAAGGGAAAGTCGCGCTCGAGGCGCCAGATACCGTCCTCTCCCTGCTCGTAGAGCGCGAAGCCCTCGATCGTCCACTCCGCCTCGTAGTCCGCGAGCTCCGTGAAGGCCCGGTCCATGGCCTCCTCGGCGATCCCGTGGGCCACGGTGACATGCGGGTGGTACGGGAACTGGAGCTCCCGCGCGACCGGGCCCGACGCGTCCCGCACCCGCTTCTGGAGCCATGCGCAGGAGGCCGAGCCCTCGACCACGTTCACATAGACGACGGGCGAGAGCGGCCGGAACGTGCCCGTCCCCGCCAGCCGCATCCGGAAGGGGCGCCCCGCCGCCGCGACCCCGGCCAGGTGCCGTTCGATCGCGGGGAGTGACGAGGCGTCCACCTCGGTGGGTGGCAGCAGGGTGACGTGCGTGGGAATGCCGTGGGCGTGCGGGTCGCCGAAGCCCTCGCGGCGCTTCTGGAGGAAGCTGCCGTACGGCTCCGGGACCGCGATCGAAACGCCGAGCGTTACGGTCCCCACTGCGTTCTCCCTCCTGGCGCCTGTACGTCCCCGTGGTCAGTGTGACGGCTGGGCCGCTCCCACTGCCAGATCTCCTGGTCCCGCCCGCCCGGGCCAAGGGTCCCGACGTGCGCGGACGCCGGTGAACCGTATCCGGATGGCTCAGCGGCCGGCGGGGCCGCCGTAGCGCGGCCGGTCAGTGCTTGGCGGGCAGGAAGCCCACCCGGTCGTACGCCCGGGCCAGGGTGTCCGCCGCGACGGCCCGGGCCTTCTCCGCGCCCTTGGCCAGCACCGCGTCCAGCTCGGCCGGGTCGTCCAGGTACTCCTGCGTACGGGCGCGGAAGGGGGTGACGAACTCGACCATGACCTCGGCGAGGTCGGTCTTGAGCGCGCCGTAGCCCTTGCCCTCGTACTTCAGCTCCAGGTCGGCGACGGTGGTGCCGGTGAGCGTGGAGTAGATCGTGAGGAGGTTGCTGACGCCCGGCTTCTTCTCGGCGTCGAAGCGGATGACCGTGTCGGTGTCGGTGACCGCGCTCTTGATCTTCTTCGCCGAGACCTTGGGCTCGTCGAGCAGATTGATCAGGCCCTTGGGGTTCGCCGTCGACTTGCTCATCTTCGACGACGGGTCCTGAAGGTCGTAGATCTTCGCCGTCTCCCGGACGATGTGCGCCGACGGGAGGGTGAAGGTGTCGCCGAAGCGGCCGTTGAACCGCTCGGCCAGGTCGCGCGTGAGCTCGATGTGCTGGCGCTGGTCCTCGCCCACCGGGACCGCGTCCGCCTGGTAGAGGAGGATGTCGGCGACCTGGAGGATCGGGTAGGTGAACAGGCCGACCGTGGTGGCGCCGGCGCCCTGCTTGGCGGACTTGTCCTTGAACTGCGTCATGCGCGAGGCCTCGCCGAAGCCGGTGAGGCAGTTCATCACCCAGCCGAGCTGCGCGTGCTCCGGGACGTGGCTCTGCACGAACAGCGTGCAGCGCTCCGGGTCCAGCCCGGCGGCCAGCAGCTGGGCGGCCGCGACCCGGGTGTTGGCCCGCAGCTCCTTGGGGTCCTGCGGCACCGTGATCGCGTGGAGGTCGACGACCATGTAGAAGGCGTCGTGGGACTCCTGGAGAGCCACGTACTGACGGACGGCACCGAGGTAGTTCCCCAGGTGGAACGAGCCTGCGGTGGGCTGGATACCGGAGAGAGCGCGCGGACGATCAAGGGCCATGCACAACATTCTCTCAGGTGCGGGAGCGGACTCGGTTCAGCTGTGGAAAACCGCGCCCACCGGGGGTGTACGGCGGGTGTACAAAGGCGTCAGCAGCAGCCCCGGAGTGGAACGGAGCACACGGTGACCGCCACGGAACGCACCATCGCCGCCGCCGAGAAGCACAGCGCGCACAACTACCACCCGCTGCCGGTCGTCGTCGCGACCGCGCAGGGCGCCTGGATGACCGACGTCGAGGGGCGCCGCTACCTCGACATGCTCGCCGGCTACTCGGCGCTGAACTTCGGCCACGGCCACCGACGGCTGATCAACGCGGCCAAGGAGCAGCTCGACAGGGTGACCCTGACCTCCCGTGCCTTCCACCACGACCGCTTCGGCGAGTTCTGTACCGCGCTCACGGAGCTGTGCGGGATGGAGATGGTCCTGCCCATGAACACGGGCGCGGAGGCCGTGGAGACGGCCCTGAAGACCGCCCGCAAGTGGGGCTACCGCGTCAAGGGCGTCCCCGACGGCAAGGCGAAGATCGTCGTCGCGGACAACAACTTCCACGGCCGGACGACCACGATCATCAGCTTCTCCACGGACGAGGAGGCCCGGGCGGACTACGGCCCTTACACGCCCGGCTTCGAGATCGTCCCCTACGGCGACCTGGCGGCGATGGAGGCCGCCGTCGACGAGCACACCGTGGCCGTGCTGCTGGAGCCCATCCAGGGCGAGGCGGGCGTCCTGGTGCCCCCGCCCGGCTATCTGGCGGGCGTCCGCCGGCTCACCCGGGAGCGGAACGTCCTCTTCATGGCGGACGAGATCCAGTCCGGGCTGGGCAGAACGGGCCGGACGTTCGCCTGCGAGCACGAGGACGTGGTCCCGGACGTCTACATCCTGGGCAAGGCGCTCGGCGGCGGCGTGGTGCCGGTCTCGGCGGTGGTCTCCTCGCGCGACGTCCTCGGCGTGTACAGGCCCGGCGAGCACGGTTCCACCTTCGGGGGGAATCCGCTGGCGTGCGCGGTCGCCCTGGAGGTCATCGCGATCCTCCGCTCCGGCGAGTACCAGGAGCGCGCGGCCCGCCTCGGCGAGCACCTCCACCACGAACTCAACCTCCTGACCGGCGGCCCGGCCGTCACCGCCGTCCGCGGCCGGGGCCTGTGGGCGGGCGTCGACATCGCCCCGGAGATCGGCACGGGCCGCGAGGTCTCGGAGCGGCTGATGGCGCGCGGGGTGCTGGTCAAGGACACCCACGGCGCGACGATCCGCATCGCCCCGCCGCTGGTCATCAGCAAGGAGGACCTGGACTGGGGCCTGGAGCGGCTGCGGGAGGTCCTGACGGCCGGCTGAGGGGCCGGCTGAAGGGCCGGCCCGGGCGCGATCACCCCTCCGGGAGGATCACATGGGGGACGAAGCGGGCGTACCCGTCCGTGACCAGCTCCGCCGACTCCCGGATGCCCAGCCCCGCGGGCTCGCCGTCGACCACCCAGGCGCCCAGCACCACGTGGTTGCCGTCGAAGCCGGGGAGCGGGGCGAGCTCCTGGTAGCAGCAGGGCTCGTCCCGCACTGCGGGCGCGCTCCCGGCGGGGTGGAGGGTGACGCCCGCGCCCTCGCGGCCGAAGAGCGGCTTGGCCGCCCAGCCGCCCTCGCGCGCGAGTTCGCGGGGGCCGTCCAGATAGGCGGGCAGCAGATTCGGGTGCCCGGGAAAGAGTTCCCACAGCACGGCCAGCAGCGCCTTGTTCGACAGCAGCATCTTCCACGCCGGTTCGATCCACAGCGTGGAACCCGTGCCGCCGCCGTTGTCGAGGGTGTCGAGCACGTGCGGGCCGAAGTCGTCCTCCGCCAGCCATTCCCAGGGATAGAGCTTGAAACAGGCCCGGACGAAACGGAGTTTCTTGTCGACGAAACGGCCGGAGAGGCCGTCCCAGCCGATGTCCTCCATCGAGATGACGTCCGTCGCGATGCCCGCCTGTTCCGCCGTCTCGCGGAGATAGGCGACGGTCATCAGGTCCTCGCCGAGTTCATCGCCGATGGAATGCGCGAAATGCACGGGCGCGCCGGGCGGCAGCAGGTCCGCCTGGCGGCGCCAGGCGTCGACGAGCCGCTCGTGGAGGGAATTCCACTGGTCGGCGTCGGGAACGCCGGCGAAGCGCTCCTCCATCCAGAACCACTGCGGACCGGCCGCCTCCACGAGGGATGTCGGGGTGTCGGCGTTGTACTCCAGCATCTTCGCGGGGCCGCCGCGCCCGTCGTAGCGCAGGTCGAACCGCCCGTAGAGGGAGGGGAGTTCCTCGCGCCGGTGCCAGGACTCGCTGATCAGGGCCGTCAGCCGGGGGTCGGTGAGGCCGAGGTCCGCGTAGCGGTCGTGCTCCACGATGTGCGCGGCCGCGGCCAGGCACATCGTATGGAGCTCCTCGACGACCTCCTCCAGCGCCTCGACCTCGGGCAGCGTGAAGGAGTAGTACGCGCTCTCGTCCCAGTACGGCCGCAGGGAGCCGTCCGGCTCCCGTGTGAGCGGATAGATCAGGCCCTGTTCCTCGACGGTGTTCTGCCAGCCGGGGCGAGGGGTGGTGCGGTGGCGGCGCATGTCCCGGGATCAGCCGCCGCTCGAACCGGAATGGCTCTTGGAAGAGGAACAGCCGAATCCGCCCCGGGAAACGGCCTTGCTCTTGTCGAACGTACCGGCCTTGGCACGGCTGCCGGAATCGCCGGAGTTGTAGTACCAGGTGCCGGTGCCGCTGCCGGCGGCATGGCCACCGCTGCCGCCGCTCTTGCACGCCTTCGAGTCGAGGACTTTGTAGCCCTTTCCCGCCTCGTAGCTGTTGCGGTCCACGCAGCGTTTGTCCGGCTCGGATCCGCAGGAGGTGAGGGCGGCTGCGAGCACGCCCATTCCGCCCAATATGACCGTGCTGGACCGCAGACGCCGTCGCGCCTTCTTCTCCATCTCTGACGCCCCCGTCGCGTTCGAAAGTTCGTCCACCCTAAACCGTGGCTCCGGGCCTGCCGCCCGGCACCCCGCCCGGGCCGTATTGCCGGGGCGTCCGCGCGCCCTGAGACTGTCGTTGCGAGCCGACCGCCGACGCATGCGAAGGGGTACGCCCGTGACGCCGTCACTGTTCCGGATGCTCGACCGGCACGAGCGGATCGAGGCCGAGCGGCAGCAGCCCGGCGCCCGGGTCTTCGTCTCCGACTACAACGGCGGGCACCCGTTCGTCGGGGAATTCCTCGGCGAGCTCGCCGACACCCCGCCCGGACGCCTGGCGGACGTCACCCGCTACTCCGCACTGGACGAGGACGACAGGCTGCGCACCAAAATCGCCGCGATGCACCGGCGCTACGACGGGGCCGACTGCACGCCGCGCCATGTGCTCCCGGCCGGCGGCTCCAGCAGTCTCCTCGGCACGTTCGCCACCTGGCTGCTGCTGAGGGGACAGCGGCGGGTCCACTACGTCGCGCCGGTGTACTACAAGCTCGCCTACCTCTTCAGACGCATGGGCATCGAACCCGTCCCCGTCGCCCGCGCCCACGCCTACCAGCCGGAATTCGATCTCCGCCTGCCCGACGAGCGGACCGTGCTCGTCCTCACCGACCCCGTCTGGTACGCGGGCAGAAGGGTCCCGTCCACGGTGCTGAAGACGATCGGGGCCTGGCAGCAGGAGACGGGTTCACTGGTCTTCGTCGACGGGACCTTCCAGTACATGCGCTGGGACGGGGAACGCGGCGAGGAGTCGGCGGCCCATCTGCCCGGCGACCTCACCCTCCGCCTGGTGTGCCCCACCAAATACCTGTCGATCCATGGCTACCGCTGCGCCCATCTGCTCGTTCCGGAGCGGTTGCGCGAGGAGATGGCCGAGCTGCACATCAATCTGCACGGTGATGTGGCGGTCTCCGACCGCCTCTTCGCCCACCGCGCGGCCGACCTCATGCTCGGCGAGGGCAACGGCGCGCTGGTACGGCACGTCCGCGACCGTCACCGGGTGCTGGCGGACAGCGGCGCGCTCAGCGCGCGGATGCCGGTGGAGACCGGCTTCTTCCTGTTCGCCCGGCCGCGGGTGCCGCACCGCTGGTTCCTGGCGATGGACGGGACGTACTTCGAGCTCGACGGCCACCCCGGGTACATCCGCATCAACCTGCTCAACCGCGGCGGTGTCGAGGCCCTGATGACCGCCGGTCTCCATCAGCCCAGGATGGTGTGACGGCCGGCCCACACCCGCGCCGAGATCCGCGCCAGCAGACGGGCGGCGGGGTCGTCCACGTCCTCCCCGTTGGCGAGGGGCCCGGTGTAGCAGACGGCGATCGTGTACGGCCCGGCGTCGGGCGGGTGGACGACGGCGGCGCAGTGCCGAACCCCGGGGAACCACCCGTTCTTGCTCGCCAGCCGGGTCCCCGGCGGCAGCCCCGCCGCCAGGTCCACGCGGTGGACGTTGCCCTCCAGCAGGGCGAGCACCTCCGGCTCCAGCGACTCCAGCAACCGGACGAGATCCCCTGCTGTGACCAGGTTGCGCATGCCCGCCGCGCGCGCCGGCGCGTCCTCGATGCCGCGCGGCGTGGCGCTGCCGCGCGCCCCCGCCCGCTTCCACACGCGGGCCACGGCCTCGTGGCCCGTCTCGGCGAGGCAGAGGTTGGTGGCCAGGTTCGACGAGTGGGTCACCATCCGCTCGGCGAGCCAGCGCAACGACGCGGTGCCGCCGAGGAGTTCCCAGGGCTCGTCGTCGCTGTCGTAGGAGCGGTCGTTGGCGAAAGTGCCGGTTCCCGTCACAGAGACGAAACGATTGACGACCGGAATCCGTCTGTCGAGGTCCGTCCCGTCACGATGCAGCGCCGCGAGCACGGCCACCTTCATCGTGCTCGCCGCGTCATGCGGCACGTCCGGGTTCCGCTCGACGACGGGAGCGCGCCGCCAGGGCGCCACGACTACGGAAAGCACGAGTCGACTCTAGGGTCCGGGGGCCTCCCCCGTCCTACAGTCGGAGGCGTGTTTCTCGGCATGCTCTGCGCACTCGGCACGGCGGTCTGCTTCGGCACCGCGTCCGTCCTCCAGGCCGCCGCGACCCGGGCCACCGCGCCCGGCACGGGCTCCGGCGTGGACCCGATACTCCTGATGCGGGCGTTGCGCCAGTGGCGCTACCTCGCCGGGCTCGCCCTGGACGGCGTGGGCTTCCTCCTGGAACTCGTCGCCCTCCGCACCCTGCCCATCTACGCGGTGAGCGCCGCCCTCGCCGCGAGCCTGGCCGTCACGGCCGTCACCGCCTCACGCGTGCTGGGCGTGCGGCTCAGCGGTGTGGAGTGGGCCGCGGTGCTGGTGGTGTGCGGCGGGCTGGCGATGCTGGGCCTGTCCTCCGGCGCGGAGGGCACGGGCACGGGCGACACCGCGCTCCGGGTCGGTGTCCTGGTCACGGCAGTGGGCGTCCTCGCCTTCGGCGCGGCGGCGGGCCGGGCACGGGGGCGGACACGGGCGGCGGCCCTGGGCCTGGGCGCGGGCATCGGCTTCGGGGTGGTGGAGGTTTCCGTCCGGCTCGTTGACGACTTCGCGCCGTCCGCCGTGCTGACCAACCCCGCGTCGTACGCCTTGCTGATCGGCGGAGGGGCGGCGTTCCTGCTCCTGACGTCCGCGTTGCAGCGCGGCTCGGTCACGGCCGCCACGGCCGGCATGGTCATCGGCGAGACCCTCGGCCCGGCCTGGATCGGCGTCTCCTGGCTCGGCGACCGTACGAGGGAGGGGCTGCTGCCGCTCGCGGTGACGGGCTTCGCCCTGGCGGTGGCGGGGGCGCTGGCGCTGGCCCGGTTCGGGGAGGCGCCGGCGGAGGAGTGACCGGGGGCCACTTGAACGGGGACACGTGAACGGGGCGGCCCGTGGGCCGCCCCGCCTCTCCGCTTCCCGCTCTTCCTACTCCCCGGCCTCCGGGATCGGGCCCTGGTACTCCAGGGTCCAGGTCTCCTGGAACTCCGGCTTGGGCGCGACGAGCTCGATCTGCGCACCACGGTGCCCGGCGCGCAGGGCGAGGCCCTTCTCGTCCAGGATCTTGAGCCCGCCGATGACCCGCTCGAACGTGAACTTCGCCCACTCGGCGCGCGGAACGCTGTTCACGAAGAGCTTGTCCTCGTGGACGACGAGACCCGCGGCCGGGTGGTAGGCGAGGTGGATGACGTACGGCGAGCCCACGACCTCGTGGTCGGCGACGTCGATGATCCAATCCTGCTCGATCGGGAGCGGGTTGAAGCGGTCGGTGATGACCGGAGCGCCGTACTTGACGGCGTACTCGGTGGCCGTCAGAAGGGAGCTCGGGCCGATGATGTGCGCGTGGATCTTGTACTTGCCGGGCTTGACCGGGGTCGGGGCCATGCGTGGCACGTCCTCTCTCACGCTTCCGCCACCGGCGGCGGACCCGCCGGCGCACGGACTCCACCTTCGCGGCACGTTCCGGGCTCGCCTAGGGCGGGATATGGCCAAGGCCGTTACGGCGCGGAGTGATCGATCGCGCTTGCGAATCCGGGTCGACCTACCGGGGGACAGCGAGCCCATCTGCCGTGCCAAGGGGAGGCGGAGCCGCTACCGTGGTGCTGCGACGTCCACCCGGTCGGGCCCCCGGTGGCTGTGCCGGCCAGGCATGGTCGACGGACGTGGCGAAGCCGCCAGGGCACGGCGGCAAGGCATCTTGGAAGGATGCAGACCGCACCCCTCGCTAGTTCATCTGACGAGGATTGCAAACGAAGCCCCACCGCCGGGGTCACGACGGTAGGGCTTCTTGGAAGGATTGTCGGCTGGACCCCTCGCTAGCTTGTCTGGCGAGGGTTACAGCAGGTGAGCCGCCTCCAACCACCAACGGATTGCCGCCACGGCCATGGCGCCGAGCATCGGCGCAGACCAGCGGTAGATCCGGTGGAGCCGGGACCACAGACGGCTACGGTCCTTCTTTTTGCGATGGCGCACGTGCTGCGCCTTTCTCCCGAGGTAGGCACTCGCCCACCGGTCACCCCTCTCAGCGGAGGGCTGACCATGGGCGCGACCACCCGGTGGCTCCGGGGAGGCCGCGCCCCAAACAGCCCCCCGTGCGGGTGACTGACCGTTGCGGGCGCCCCGGAAAGACCGGCACGTCACTGCGTCATCAGGCGTGAGCCTAGGGGCAGTTCACATCACCCGATGACGGAATGCGGCGAGTTGGCACCTATCGAGGTATTGGTGGCGCAACCGTTCTAACGGGCGGCCGAGGAAGGACAGTTCATAGACGGCGCTCAGGGGCATCGCATCCCCGGGCAGTGGTCACCTGCCACCGGACATTCGAGGAGTCACCGTGAGCGCGGGGCATCACCCGGGGCGCCCTCGCCGAGCGGGCCGGGTTTTCACTTGCGGACGTCGAACACATCGAAGGCGGCGGCACGGCGCCGACGCTCCCGCTCCTCCGCGTTCTTGCTGCCGCCCTCGATGCGAAGCTGGATACCTCCATCGACATCGAGGACACTCACGTTTCGTTCGTCCCGCCCGCCGCGCCAACGGCACGGACGAAGGTGGCCCAGGCGCCTGCCGGGAGGAGCAGGGCGGGGCCTGCGGGGGTTTTGCTGTCGCGGACGGGTATGAGGTGGCCGGGTATGGGGTCGGCGACCTCCAGGCAGTCATCGTTCGCGGTGCTGTATGTCGACTTCCGCCAGGTCGCACCACTCAGTTCGAGTCCCATGTACGGAATTCCTCCATCACTTTCTCGATCCACCTTCTGGACTCGGCTGGTGGAAGCGCCATGGCATGAACCAAGTCGTATCGGTGACAATGCCGCGCCACCGCCCGGCGGTCCCTGACCATGTCGGTCAGGCCGAATCCGCCTTCGAGGTACACCACGTCCGGAGCGTTGTCGAAGGACAGGACTGTCAGCGATCCGCCCATGGCCGCGTGGGCGCCAGCCGCGTACGGCAGAACCTGGATCTCGATTCGAGGCTCCCTGGACATCTTCAGCAGGTGGGCCATTTGCGCGCCCATGACAGACGGGCCTCCGACCGGCCGACGAATCACCGCCTCGTCCAGAACGACCCACAACAGGGGCGGAGCTTCCTTCCTGAGCAGGCCACTCCTGGCGATTCGGGCTGCCGCCATCACTCCGATCTCTTCATCGGAGCACCACGGCCCAGCGTGACTCATGATCTCCCGCGCGTACGCCTCCGTCTGGAGCAGTCCCGGCACACAATGAGCCTGGTACTGATGAATCGCGCTGGCCCTGACCTCGTACTCCTTGTACTTACGGAAAGCGTCCGACGGCGGCAGTCGCTGCAAGTGCCCCCAAAGGTCGGACAGATCGCCGTCCGCTCCCAAGAGATCGTCGAGCATCGCCGAGATTTCCTCGGCCGGAGTTTCCTTGCCCAGCTCGAATTGGGCGATGCGGCTGTGCGAGAGGTGCACCTTCTCCGCAAGCTCCTTCTGCGTCCAGCCCGCCCGCGCGCGCAGCTTGCGCAACTTCGTTCCGTACAAGGCCGATAGAGAACTGCTCGGGTCGAGTTCCTTGGGCGCAGGCATGGAGGCAACCACCCGTTTTCGTCTTGTCACGCCGAAAGCCGTTACCCCTGGTGAGCGTAGCCCTACGCCCCGATGCTGAGAACCGGAACCGGAGCAACAGACACGACCGAGGTAGCCCACCCATGCCACACGACAACATCCGTCACGCCGCCGCGCGCACGGCACGCGAGCTCTCCGAAGCCTTCAAAGCTCACGGCTGTACGGTCCAGGTCGTTCCCCAAGGACCTGTCAACGGGCAGATGTTTCTCATCATCGATGACCCGCTCACCGGCTACGAGGCCCAAATCCTCACCGCCGCCCTGACCGCCTACACGGGCCCGCCGCCCTGCGAGGAGTGCCGGACCATCAAGCGGAGCCGGGCCATGGCCGTGCGCGACGGAAACCAGGGCATGGCCATGGCGATGGCCACCGCCATGGGCGTCCATCAGCGCGTATCGCACGGCTGATCTACTCATAACCGTACGGGTGTTGGAGCACCGGAACGTGCCCTTCGGCACGCCCCCGTGGAGTACGTTTCGGCGCAGACGAATCGACCCCCGGCGGTGCTCACAACACCAATCCGGGGGTCTACATCCACCAGGAGAGTAGGCCTCCCTCAAGATGCTTAGGCATGCTACCGCTCCCATGCGCTTCTACACCCCCGTCTCCAACGAGATCATCCGCCATCCCCGCCTCTCCTCCGACGCCAAGTGCCTCCTCCTCTGGCAGCTTTCACTCCCGCCCGGCGTCGACGAGTCCCTCTCCGAGTCCGCCCGGCGCGCCGGGATCAAGAAAACCGCCTTCGGCCGCGCCAAGCGCGAACTCATCGCCGAGGGTTACTTCCACGAGTGGCGCCTCGCCGGGCCCCGAGGACGCTGGTCCACGACACAGCTCGTATCGAATGTCCCGCTGACGGAGGCCGAGGCTCTGGCCATCCGGGACAGGCAATCGCCGCCGACGGACGCCCCTCCGGCCCCCGGTCGGCCGACCGACCACGCCGTCGGCCGTCCCCAGGAAAACACCGGGGAGGAAACCCCCAACCC
>NZ_JAILXP010000019.1 GCF_020740895.1 Streptomyces sp. UNOB3_S3
GCCGTCGACCGGATTGACGGTCAGGAGATAGTCACCGGAGACGAGCTGGACGACGCGCACCGGCCCCTGACCGCCGGGCGTGACTTCCGCCCGTTCCGGTTCGCGGGGTGGGCGGCGCTTCCGCGGGCCTCCCGCGGAAGACTGCTCGTCGTCGTGGAATGCCTCGGATCCCCGGTTCGTCGGGTCCATGGTTCTGAAGCCCCCAAGATGCGTGGCGTGCCGTCGTGCTCTCCGGCCTGTCCGCACTCCTTCGACCTTCGGCCCGGTGCCCGCCGAAGCCGGCGGGAAACCGAACAGACCTCGCCACAGTATCTATGACGGGGATGGTGCCGCGTCGTCGTGGGACGTCACAGTCTCGTGAGGATCGGGGTACTCATGCCCCAGGGGGGCTCGTCCGGCTCGTCCGGCGCCCCTGTCACCCGTTGCGCTGCGGGTGCTGACGGGTCACCGGGCGGGTGACCGGATGGGGCGCCGAGTGGGGCACCGGGTGGGCGGCGCCGGCCGGGGCGGGCGCGTCGTCCTCGATGGCGAGGATGCGGTGGAGCCGGGTGGCGACCAGGACGCGCTGCATCCGGTCGGGCACGCCGCGCAGGACCAGCCGCCGGCCGGTGCGCCCGGCCCGGCGGTGGGCGCCCATGATGACGCCGAGCCCGGTCGCGTCCCAGGAGTCGAGCTCGGTGAGGTCCAGGACCAGGTCGCCGCGCCCGGCGTCGAGGGCGGAGTGCAGGACCGTACGGGCGTCCGCCGCGCTGCGGACGTCGAGGCGCCCCCCGACGACCAGTTCGGCGTGGTCGCCCCTGATGTGCATATGCGCTCCCCGAGTGGTGCGTGGTGTGGGTGGGTCCTGGCTCTAAAGAACTGACTGCCTCTCACACGACAAAGTTGCCGTCTGTAAGCGAACCGATACTTATTTCACCCCACAGGGTGAAGAGGGCTGGCCGTACGGGCTCAGTACTGGTAGAAGCCCTGGCCACTCTTACGGCCGAGGTCGCCGGCGTCGACCATGCGGCGCATCAGCTCGGGGGAGGCGAACTTCTCGTCCCGGCACTCGGTGTAGATGTTCTCGGTCGCGTGCATCAGGATGTCCACGCCCGTCAGGTCCGCGGTGGCCAGCGGGCCCATCGCGTGGCCGAAGCCCAGCCTGCAGGCGATGTCGATGTCCTCGGCGCTGGCCACGCCCGACTCGTAGAGCTTGGTCGCCTCGACGACGAGGGCGGCGATGAGGCGGGTGGTGACGAAGCCGGCGACGTCGCGGTTGACGACGATGCAGGTCTTGCCGATGCCCTCGGCGAACTCACGGGTCTTCGCCAGCGTCTCGTCGCTGGTCTTGTGACCGCGCACCAGCTCGCACAGCTGCATCATCGGCACCGGGGAGAAGAAGTGCGCGCCGACGACGCGCTCGGGGCGCTTCGTGGCGGCCGCGATCTTGGTGATCGGGATGGCGGAGGTGTTGGAGGCCAGCACGGCCTCGTCGCCCACCAGGCCGTCCAGGGTGCGGAAGATGCCCTGCTTGGTCTCGATGTCCTCGAAGACCGCCTCCACGACGATGTCGGCGTCGGCGGCCGCGTCCAGGTCGGTGGTGGGGGTGATCCGGGCCAGCGCCTGCTCGGCGGCCGACGCCTCCAGCTTGCCCTTGGCGACGAACTTGTCGAGCGAGGCCTTGATGCCGTCCGTCCCGCGCTTCAGGGCCTCGTCGGTGACGTCCCGCAGCACGACGTCCCACCCCGCCTGGGCGGAGACCTGGGCGATTCCCGAGCCCATCAGTCCGGCACCGATGACGGCGAGCTTCTTGGCCACGGCTGTCCCCTTACTCCCTGTGCATGAATCTGTTCATTTACGGCTCTCCGCCCGGACCTTAGCGTTCATGGGCGCGCCGTTGGGCGGTAAGAGATGCGCGTCACGTCCCGGATGACGGACATCACACTGAGACGGCCACCGCCCGGGCCACACCCCGCAGTTGGGCCACTCGGACCCCGGGAGCCCCTGGAGTCACAGGGCGGGGCGGGTGCCGTACGTCAGGAGGCGGTCGCCCAGCAGCCCTTCGATCTCGTCCAGCAGGACGAGCGCCGAGCGGGAGGTCTCGACGGCGGTGCGCCCCGCCACGAGCTCGCGCTGGATGTACTCGACGACATGCGCCTGGACCCAGCCCAGCTGACCGGCCACCAGCGCGGGCAGCAGGGCGGAGCCCTCCCCCTCCGCCTCCTCGGTGAGCACGTCGGCCAGCAGATCGGTGGCACGGCGCCGCATGTCGAACACCCGGGAGCGGAGGGCCTGCGACTCCTCGATGACGCGCATGAACCGCTCGTACCCGTCGATGAGACCCACGCGCGGGGAGACGGCCACGACCTCCGCGCGCAGGGCGCGCAGCACGGCCGCGGCGGGGGACTCGCCCGCGCGGCGGCCGCGGACGACGGAGGCGAGCCACTGGACGGCGTCGTCCTCGCGGTCGAGGAAGAGGTCCTCCTTCGACCCGAAGTAGTTGTAGACGGTGTTGACGGACACCTCGGCGGCCGAGGCGATGTCCGCGATCGTCACCGTGACGAAGCCGTGCTCCAGGAACAGGCCGGTCGCGACATCCGAGATGTGCTGCCTGGTCTGCCGCTTCTTCCGCTCCCTGAGCCCTTCTCCGGTCATGCCCTCATCGTAGCTTCGCTGGATCCACTGAAAACTTGGGGTCATTGCAAACTTTCAGCGACTCTGCTTTTCTTGGGGCATGGACAGCTCCGACAGCATCCGCACGTCCGGGCTCGCCCGGACCTTCCCGGCCCCGCGCGGCCCCGTCGAGGCCGTGCGCGGCATCGACCTGACCGTCCGGCGCGGCGAGATCCTCGGCCTCCTCGGCCCCAACGGCGCGGGCAAGACCACGACCCTGCGCATGCTCACCACGCTCCTCTCCCCCACCGCCGGCACCGCGACCGTCGCCGGCCACGACCTCGCCCGCGACCCCGCGGGCGTGCGCCGCCGCATCGGCCTCGTCGCCCAGTCCGGCGGCGTCGACCCGGCCGTCTCCGTCCGCGAGGAACTGGTCACCCAGGGGCGGCTCTACGGGCTGCGCAGGGCCCGGGCCGAGGAGCGCGCCGGGGAGCTGGCGCGCGAGCTCGGCCTGACCGGGCTCCTGGAGCGGCCGTGCGCCGCCCTCTCCGGCGGGCAGCGGCGCCGCCTCGACATCGCCATGGCCCTCACCCACCGGCCCGAGGTGCTCTTCCTCGACGAGCCCACCACCGGCCTCGACCCCGGCAGCCGCGCCGACCTCTGGGACCTCGTGCGCCGCGTCCGCGCCGAGTGGGGCACGACGGTCGTCCTCACCACGCACTACCTCGACGAGGCCGACGCGCTCGCCGACCGGCTGGTCGTCATCGACAAGGGCACGATCGTCGCCGAGGGCGGCCCGGCGGAGCTGAAGGCCCGCCACGCCGGCTCCCCCGACGCCACGCTGGAGGACGCCTTCCACGCCATCACCGGGCGCGGCCCGGCCGCCCAGGACACCACCCCCATAGCCGTCTGACCCACCAGGAGCCCGGTCCCGTGCGCACTCTCCTCTCCGACACCGCCCTGGTCTTCGGCCGGTACGCCCGCCAGACCCTGCGCTCGAAGGCCGCCATGACCTTCGGCGCGCTGATGCCCGCGCTCTACCTCGTCCTCTACGGCCCGCTGCTCACCCATATGCCGCTCGGCGGCAAGGGCTCCTCCTGGCAGGTCCTCGTCCCGGGCCTGCTGCTGCAACTCGCCCTGTTCGGCGCGTCCTTCGCCGGCATGACCCTGATCATCGAGAAGCAGCACGGCATCGTCGACCGGATGCGGGTGACCCCGGTCAGCCGGCTCGCCCTGCTGCTGGGGCGCGCGCTGCGGGACGCCGCGCTGCTCACCGCGCAGGCCGTCGTGATCGTGCTCGTGGCCGTGGCCATGGGGCTGCGGGCGCCGCTGCCCGGCGTCCTGCTGGGCCTCGCCTTCACGGCGGCGCTGGCCCTCTCGCTGGCGGCCCTGTCCTACACACTCGCCATGAAGGCCGCCGCGCCCTCGTCCTTCGCCCCGCTCGTCAACACGGTCACCATGCCGACCATGCTGCTCTCCGGCCTGCTGCTGCCCATGTCGCTGGCGCCCGGCTGGCTCGACGCCCTCTCCCATGTGATGCCGTTGCGCTATCTGGTGGACGCGGTCCGCGCCGCCTTCACCGGCCACTACGCCGACCCGGCGCTGGCCCGCGGCGCCCTGGCGGCCCTCATACTGATGGCCGTCTCGATGACGGCCGGCACACGGTACTTCCGCAGAGCGGGGGCGTAGCTAGGCTCGTACCCATGGTCCATCTGACGCGCATCTACACCCGCACCGGCGACGACGGCACGACCGCCCTCGGCGACATGAGCCGCACCGTCAAGACCGACACCCGGATCGCGGCCTACGCCGACGCCAACGAGGCGAACGCCGCGATCGGGGTGGCCATCGCGCTGGGGCAGCTGCCCGAGGAGGTCGTGAAGGTCCTCGTCCGGGTGCAGAACGACCTCTTCGACGTGGGCGCGGATCTGGCGACCCCGGTGGTGGAGGACCCCAAGTACCCGCCGCTGCGGGTCGAGCAGTCCTACGTCGACCGGCTGGAGGCCGACTGCGACCACTTCCTGGAGCCGCTGGAGAAGCTGCGCAGCTTCATCCTGCCCGGCGGCACCCCCGGCGCGGCGCTGCTGCACCAGGCGTGCACGGTGGTGCGGCGGGCGGAGCGGTCGACATGGGCGGCGCTGGAAATGCACGGCGACACGATGAACCACCTGACGGCGACATATCTGAACCGGCTGTCGGACCTGCTCTTCATCCTGGCGCGCGCCGCCAACCAGGAGGTCGGCGACGTGCTGTGGGTGCCGGGCGAGAACCGTTAGTGGTGAGCAGTCTTCCGAACCTGGACACCACTTCCCATCGTCCAGCGCCCCTGTAGGTTGCTCATTCGGAGGTGCGTGGAGTATTGACGCCGCCTACACTGAGTAGTGGGAGTGGTTTACTGGCCCGAGGTGCTCAAAATGCCAGTCATCAGCCTGATGCTCACAATCCTCTTCAGCGGTGTCGCCGGAGCCTTTGCCACCTGGTGGCTCGTGCGTGCTCGCGTGAGCTTGACCATGGTTTCCATTTCGAAGGGCATCGAAACCAGCGGCACCACAGAGATGCCAGATCTGGTGGTTGAGCTCGTAGCCGACTTCCCCTGGGGTGTACCCCTCGCCAAGGAATCAACTGCAGCAGATGCGCGGACATGCTACGAGATCTGTCAGCGCATCATAAAAGAGGCGCCTTCCGTTCGGGAAACCATCCGGGATGTACGTAAGGAGCTGCCCCGCGCGAGCGACAGGGAGGAGAAGGAACAGCTCCTGTACAAGATGCTCGACAACTTCATGCTCTGCGCGACAGTCGAAGGAGCTCTCTCTCGTAGGGAGCTCGACCTGGGCAGGCCTGCACGCGTGAGCCCTCCTCCATCGCACGAAGAGAGCGGGAGCCCCCCTCCTCGGCCCCGGGGAGTGGACGTTGGCCCGGCGTCAGCCGAAGAACAGGAGGACTCCTCCCCTGGACGGCTCTTCAATGTCACAGAGTCCGTCTTCGAGGACGAAGGCCTCCAACGGCCTCAGTTCCACATGTCTTTTTCCCACAACGTGACCAAGTACACTCTCGGCTGGTCGGACTTCGAGGTCAGCCATGAACCCTTCCGCGATTACCTAATAGCCTTGCAGAGATTCGACAAGCAAGTGATTCAACAGGTTCTGGGGTATGCCGAGCAAGCCTTCGAGAGAGACCGTCTGCGCGCCCATGCAGTGATGGCAGCCCTTGACAACGTCTTCGCCCACGACCCCTTTGAGATCTCAGCTGTGGCCGTAAACCACGGAGGTAGGGTCGCAGTATTGAACCCCTATGGCGCCCTCGCAACCGAGGGAGGTTCCAAGCAGATACCGCCGGCGTCCCTTCGCGTAGTAAAGGTAGTCGATGGATCAGGCCGGGAGGAAGAAGTGCGCGAGGAGCATCCCGTGTACATCTCTCTGGAGCCCCAGTCCACCAAGCGATTGACGCTCGTGTCGGAAAAGCTGGAGAACTCTCAGCTGAGATCAGCCTATGAGAGCGAGATCCTCCGTTGTTCGATAGTCATGCTCCAGCAACGAAGAGGACGCAAGGAATCTAAAAAGGTTCACTCACCGTCGAAAGACTTCGGCGCCCGCCTCATGGAAGAGCTGAAGAGCGAGGCTATTTCCGCAGTGAAAGAATGAAGAGGAACAGCAGGTGGGGCCTGGGAACCGGGGAGGCTTCCCGCCTCCCCGGCAGGTCGAAAGGCAGCCAGCTCAGCGAAGCCCGCCGTCAACGGCGTTCATCAGCGTCCCGCTGTCCCCCGACATCTCCCAGATCATCACCCCGCCCAGCTTCTTCCCCTTCAGCCAGGCCGTCTTCTTCCCGATCGACCAGGCGTCGTCGAACGTCCACCACTGGCCGCCGTCCCCGGTGTACCCGTACGTCGCCACCGACGCCTCGTCGTGGTAGACGGTCAGATTCGGCACGGACGCGATCAGGTTGTCGTAGCCGCGCGTCCCGGACTCCTCCGGGAACTGGCCCGGGGCCGCGCCGCCCGCCGCCTGCCACACCCCGTGGGCACCGCCGTCGGCGACCTGCTGCCAGCCGCGGCCGTAGAAGGCCAGCCCCAGGACGACCTTGCGGGGGTCGACGCCCGCGTCGAGATAGGTCTGGACGGTCTTCTCCACGCTGAACTTCGTGCTGTACGGGTCCTTCGCGTCCGCGTACAGGTTCCCCTGGTGGCCCGTCCGGTTGGGTTCCCAGCTGTTGTCGCTGCCGGAGCCGTGGAAGTCGTAGCCCTGGACGTTGGCGAAGTCCATGTAGTCGAAGACGCTGGGCATGCCGTCCTTGGTGGTGATGTCCCAGCCCGCGTCGATCTTCGCCGGGTCGGCCGGGGTGAAGGCGGTCAGGAGGTACTTCTTCCCCGTCGTGGCGCTCAGCGCGTCCAGCTGCTTGCGGAACTCCGCGAACAGCAGCAGGTTGTTCGCCTTGTCGTCCTTGGAGACGTGGTTGCCGGCATGGCCGTCCGAGCCCGGCCACTCCCAGTCGATGTCGAAGCCGTCGAAGATCCCGGCCGCCGTGCCGGGGCCGCCACGGCCGTTGGACACGGGCAGGTCGCCCTTGATGTACATGTCGACGCAGGACTTGACGAACTTCTGCCGCGACGCGTCCGTCTTCGCGACGTCCGAGAAGTACTTGCTGTACGTCCAGCCACCGATCGACATATTGATCTTCAGCTTGGGGTACTTGGCCTTGAGCTTCCTCAGCTGGTTGTAGTTTCCGGCCAGCTTCTGGTCCCAGGTGTCGCCCACGCCGTCGACGGACTCGCCCGCGCCGAAGCCCTTCTCGTAGTCGGCCCAGGAGTCACCGGCGCCGTCCCCCTGGCCGGGGTCCTGGGGGTTGGGGGTGGTGGCCTTGGTGACGCCGTTGAGGCAGGTCAGATTGGTGGGGTCGATATTGGAGAAGGAGTAGTTGAGGTGGGTGAGCCTCGCGGCGGCGCCCGTGGCGTCCAGGGACTTCACCGTGTAGCCGCGCCCGTAGATCCCCCACTGCACGAAGTAGCCGACCCTGGCGTAGTCGCCGCCCGGCTGGGGGTCGCCGCCGCCTCCGCCCGTGGTCCGCACGGTCAGCGGGGCGCTGGCCGGTCCGGTCCGGTCGGCGGTGTCGCGGGCGACGACCGTGTAGGTGTACTCGGTGCCCGCGCTCAGCCCGGAGTCGGTGTACGCGAGCTTGGCGACCGTCGTGACCTTCGTCCCGGAGCGGTAGACGTCGTAGTTCTTGATGCCCTTGCCGCTGGTCGCGGCCGTCCACCTCAGCGCGACGCTGTTCGCGGTGACGGACGAGGCCGTCGGGGTGCCCGGCGCGCCCGGCGGTTCGCCGCCGGGTGAGGAGCCGTCGCAGCCGCCGCCGTTGACCTTGCAGCCGGTGGGGCTGCCGTCGCCGGCGGCGACGAAGCCGAAGGTGACGCTCCCACCGGGGGCGATGGTCCCGTTGTACTCGCGGTTCTTGCCGGTGAAGTGCGTTCCGGAGTTGCTGACCAGGGCGTCCCAGTAGGAGCCGACCGTCGTCGTGGCGGGGAAGTCCCACTCGACGGTCCAGGAGTCGATGGCGGTCGTGCCGGTGTTCTTGATGGTCCAGGCGCCCTGGAAGCCGGTCCCCCAGTCGGAGGTCTTGACGAATGTCGCCGTCGCGGAGGCGGCGGCATGGGCCGGGGCGGCCAGGCCGACGATCAGGCCGATGGGGAGCAGCAGGGCGGCGAAGGCCGCCATGACGGCTCGTAAGCGGGTACGTCTGAGAAGGGGGAGAAGGGGTGCGTGTCCCGGGATTCCTGTATGCACGGCGTGCTCCTCGGGTGAGGGCCAAGACAGGGTGGGGGGTGCGCGTTGTGAGGGGAGCGTAAGAAGGTCCGTACCAATGGTCAAGAGGTCTGGACCAGACCCCATTCACGGGCCAGTACGGCCGCCTGGACCCGGCTGCGCAGCTCCAGCTTCGCCAGCAGCCTGCTCACATGCGTCTTCACCGTCGCCTCGGCCATCCCCAGCCGCCCCGCGACCTCCGCGTTCGACAGCCCCTCCCCCAGGCACACCAGCACCTCCCGCTCCCGCCGGGTGAGGGTCTCCAGCGCGGCCGCGCCGTCCCCGGGTTCCGGGCGGACGGGCGCGGGGCGCGCGAACTCCGCGATGAGCCGGCGGGTGACGGCCGGTGAGATCAGCCCCTCGCCCCGGGCCACCGTCCGTACGGCCGCCACCAGTTCCGCCGCCTCGCTGTCCTTCAGCAGGAAGCCGGAAGCGCCCGCCCGCAGCGCGCCGAAGACGTAACCGTCGAGGTCGAAGGTGGTCAGCACCAGCACATCGGCGAGCCCCTCGGCGGTGACCAGCCGGGTGGCGGCCACCCCGTCCAGCCGGGGCATCTGGATGTCCATCAGCACCACGTCGGGGCGCAGCTCCCGGGCCAGCCGCACGGCCTCCTCGCCGTCGGCCGCCTCGCCGACGACCTCGATGCCGGGCGCCGAGCGCAGGATGAGCACCAGCCCGGACCGTACCGCGGCCTGGTCCTCGGCGACGACGACCCGTACCGACCCCGTCATGACTTCTCCGACCTCTCCTCGTCCACGGGCAACACTGCCCGGATCGTCCACGCCCCGTCCACCGGCCCCGCCTCGAACTCCCCGTTCAGCAGCGCGACGCGCTCCCGCATGCCGACGAGCCCGGCGCCCGCGCCCGGCGCCCTCGGCCCCGGGCAGGCCGCGCCCAGGGGGCTCGTCACCCGGACGGTCAGCGGGCCGTCGCCGTCCACCCGGCCCAGCTCCACGGTCACCTCGCCGGACGCGGCGTGCTTCACCGCGTTCGTCAGCGACTCCTGGACGATCCGGTACGCCGCGAGCTCCACCGGCACGGGCAGCGCGCCCTTCCCCCGCCCGTCGCGCAGCACAAAGGAGAAGCGGTCGTCCCGGACGCTGGTGCGGGCCCGCTCCAGCAGGGCGTCGAGGCCGTCGAGCCGGGGGGTGGGGGCGGGCTCGTCCGCGCCGGCCGTCTCCCGCAGCAGGCCGATCAGCCGGCGCATCTCCGCCAGGCCCTGGACGCTGTTCTCCCGGATCACCCCGAGCGCCTCCCGGGAGGCCCCCGGCTCGTCGATCGACAGCGCGGCCGAGGAGTGGATGGCGATGGCCGACAGATGGCCCGCCACCATGTCGTGCAGCTCCCGTGCCATCCGGGCCCGTTCGGCGGCCACGGCCTCGCGCCGGTCCAGCTCCACCAGGAGCGCGGTCCGCTCCGCCGTCAGCCGGGCGGCCTCGGCGGCGTCGCGGTGCACCCGTACGCCCACCCCGGTCCAGGCGGGGGCGACGGTCAGGACGGCCAGCGCGATGCCGACCAGCAGCGCGGCGGGCTCCCGCATCAGCGCGACGGCCAGCAGCGTGCCGAGCACGGTGAGCACCTCGGTGGCCCGGGGGATGAACCGGTAGGCGGCGGCCGGGCCGTAGAGCACGGCCGCGTAGACGAGGTCGGTGAACATCCCGACATTGGCGATGAGGCTGCCCGCGCAGACGTCCAGCGCCAGGGCGGCCGTCCCGATGCCCAGCCCCACCAGCGGCGCCCTGCGCCGCAGCAGCTCCGCGCCGGCCATCACGACGAGGGCGAGCAGCGCGAACCGCCGCGGCACCCCCGGCAGGACGGGGTGACTGATCAGCCCCAGCGCGTACAGCAGCAGCCCGCCGAGCAGCCCGACGGTGGCGACGGCCATGTCGGCACGCTCGGGCGGACGGAACGGAAGGCTGCCGGGCATGGCTCCATCTCAGCACGTCACCGGGGGTACGGTCGTCGCCCCGGCGCCCGCCGGAAAGGGCGGGCGGTACATCGAAGGATGCAGTCCCATCTCCTCACACCGGGCGAAGAAACCGCAGGTCGCGGCGGTCAGTCTGGAGGTGAGGGAAGGGAGAGAACCGTGATCGTCACGCTGATCGTCGCCTGTGAGATCGGCTTCTGGATCCTGCTGGTGGGCGGGCTCAGCCTCCGCTACCTGGCCCGCATGCCGCGCGCGGGGGTCGCGGTACTGCTGCTGGAGCCGGTGCTGGAGCTGGTGCTGCTGATCGCCACCGCGATCGATCTGAAGAACGGCGCGACCGCCGACTGGAAGCATGGACTGGCCGCCGTCTACCTGGGCTTCTCGGTGGGGCTCGGCCACTCCACCATCAAATGGGCCGACCAGCGCTTCGCCCACCGCTTCGCGGGCGGGCCGCCGCCGGTGAAACCGCCGAAGTACGGCAAGGAGCGCACCGCGCACGAGTGGAGGACCGCCGGCCGCTGGATCCTCGCGGCGGGCGTGGCACTCGGCCTGCTGCAATGCGCCGTCTGGTACGTGGAGGGCTCCGGCGACATCAGCTCGCTGCGGGACTGGCAGACCAAGATGCTGCTGGTCATCGGCATCAACCTGGCGATCGCGGGCAGCTACACGATCTGGCCCAAGCAGCCGGAGAAGGACCGGGCGAACGTCTAGGCGACGTTCACCCGCTGCCCCGGAGGCGCCGCCTCCAGCCAGGCCAGGAAGCCCGTCAGCGCGTCCTCGCTCATGGCCAGTTCCAGCCGCGTCCCCCGGTGGAGACAGACGAGCACCACGGCGTCCGACAGGAGCGCCAGCTCCTCCTCGCCCTGGGGGGTACGGCGCTCGATGACCTCGATGGAGTCCCGCTCCAGCATCCGGCGCGGCCGGGGGGCGTAGGAGAACACCCGGAACCACTCGATCCGGTCGCCGTTGTAGCGCGCGACCCCATAGACCCAGCCCTTGCCGGCGGGCTCGGGGTCCAGCTCCGGAACGTTCCAGCGCAGGCTGCAGTCGAAGGTGCCGCCGGAGCGCTGGATCAGCCGTCTCCGCAGCCCGAAGACGAAGAGCCCAACCAGCACCAGCAGGACGACGACGCCGCTCACGAGCAGAGCGAGGACCATCTCCACCGACCTCCTCGCATCATCTAGAGCAACCGCACCTGCGTTATTGCCTCAGCCGCGGACCGCCCTGGACATATTCCAGGCCGGCCCGCGGCTGAGGGTCGTACTCGAAGCGGATCGGGGCTAGTGAACGCCCGCGACCGCCTTCAGCCGGACATCGGCGCGCCGCTCGGCGGCCGCGTCGGCCTCCGCCTTCGCCCGCTCGAGCGCCCGCTCGGCGCGCTCGACGTCGATCTCGTCGGCGAGCTCCGCGATCTCTGCGAGCAGCGAGAGCTTGTCGTCGGCGAAGGAGATGAAGCCACCGTGGACCGCGGCGACGACGACGCCGTCCTTGGTCTTGATGGTGACCGGGCCGGACTGCAGCACACCGAGCAGCGGCTGGTGGCCGGGCATGACGCCGATGTCACCCGACGGTGTACGCGCGATGACCAGAGTGGCCTCGCCGGACCAGACGCTTCGGTCCGCCGCGACCAGCTCGACGTGCAACTCAGCAGCCAACGTGGCTCCTCGGGTCTCCACCCGCCGGGTACGACGGGTGTTGGGTCAAAGAATAGGGGACGTACGGACCGGGGGCGGGAGTGCCCCGCCCCCGGGCCGTCGATCGCGGGGCTCCGAAGAGCCCCCCGGATCAGGAGACGCCCAGCTCCTTGGCGTTCTTCTTGAGGTCCTCGAGACCACCGCACATGAAGAAGGCCTGCTCCGGGAAGTGGTCGAACTCACCGTCGCAGATCGCGTTGAACGCGGCGATGGACTCGTCCAGCGGAACGTCCGAACCGTCGACACCGGTGAACTGCTTCGCCGCGTGGGTGTTCTGCGACAGGAAGCGCTCGACGCGACGGGCGCGGTGGACGACCAGCTTGTCCTCTTCGCCCAGCTCGTCGATACCGAGGATCGCGATGATGTCCTGGAGGTCCTTGTACTTCTGGAGGATCCCCTTGACGCGGGAGGCCGCGTTGTAGTGGTCCGCCGTGATGTAGCGCGGGTCCAGGATGCGGGACGTCGAGTCCAGCGGGTCCACCGCCGGGTAGATGCCCTTCTCCGAGATCGGACGCGACAGAACGGTCGTGGCGTCCAGGTGGGCGAAGGTCGTCGCCGGGGCCGGGTCGGTCAGGTCGTCCGCGGGGACGTAGATCGCCTGCATGGAGGTGATCGAGTGACCACGGGTCGAGGTGATGCGCTCCTGGAGGAGGCCCATCTCGTCGGCGAGGTTCGGCTGGTAACCCACGGCGGACGGCATACGACCGAGCAGCGTGGAGACCTCGGAACCGGCCTGGGTGAAGCGGAAGATGTTGTCGATGAAGAACAGCACGTCCTGCTTCTGCACATCGCGGAAGTACTCCGCCATGGTCAGACCGGCCAGGGCGACGCGCAGACGGGTGCCCGGGGGCTCGTCCATCTGGCCGAAGACCAGCGCGGTCTTGTCCAGAACGCCGGAGTCCGCCATCTCGTGGATGAGGTCGTTGCCCTCACGGGTGCGCTCACCCACGCCGGCGAAGACGGAAACACCCTCGTGCAGCTTCGCCACACGCATGATCATTTCCTGGATCAGAACGGTCTTGCCGACACCGGCGCCACCGAACAGACCGATCTTGCCGCCCTTGACGTACGGGGTCAGCAGGTCGACGACCTTCAGACCGGTCTCGAACATCTCGGTCTTCGACTCGAGCTGGTCGAACGCCGGGGCCTTGCGGTGGATGGACCAGCGCTCGGTGACCTCGGACTCGGCCTCGGGGTCGTTCAGGATCTTGCCGAGGGTGTTGAACACCCGGCCCTTGGTGACGTCGCCGACGGGCACGGTGATGCCGTCGCCGGTGTCGGTCACCGGGGCCTGGCGGACCAGGCCGTCGGTGGGCTCCATGGCGATGGCGCGCACGACGCCCTCGCCCAGGTGCTGCGCGACCTCGAGCGTCAGGGTCTTCTTCTTGCCGGCCTCGGCCGGGTCGGAGACCTCGACGGTCAGGGCGTTGTAGATCTCCGGCATCGCGTCGACGGGGAACTCCACGTCGACGACCGGGCCGATGACCCGGGCGACGCGGCCCGTCGCGGCGGCCGTCTCAACAGTGGTGGTCATTTATCGGTCACTCCCCGCGGTCGCGTCGGCCAGAGCACTGGCGCCACCGACGATCTCGCTGATTTCCTGGGTGATTTCGGCCTGTCGGGCCGCGTTGGCAAGCCGCGAGAGCGACTTGATGAGCTCTTCGGCGTTGTCGGTCGCCGACTTCATCGCCCGGCGGCGGGCCGCGTGCTCGGAAGCGGCGGCCTGCAGCAGGGCGTTGTAGATCCGGGACTCGACATACCGCGGCAGCAGTGCGTCGAGCACGGCCTCGTCCGAGGGCTCGAAGTCGAACAGCGGCAGGATCTTGTCCTTGGCCGTCTCCTCCTCCGTGGCCTCGAGGCTCAGCGGCAGCAGCCGCTTCTCGACCGGCGTCTGCGTCATCATCGACACGAATTCCGTGAAGACGATGTGCAGCTCGTCCACGCCGCCCTCGGCCGTGTCCCGCTGGACCGCCTCGATCAGCGGACCGGCGACACGCTTGGCGTCGGCGTAGGTCGGGCTGTCGGTGAAGCCCGTCCACGACTCGGCGACCGGCAGCTCACGGAAGCCGTAGTACGCGACGCCCTTGCGGCCGACGATGTACGTGACGACGTCCTTGCCCTCGGCCTTGAGACGCTCGGTCAGCTGGCCGGCGGCCTTGATCGCGTTGGAGGAGTAGCCGCCGGCCAGACCGCGGTCGCTCGTGACGAGCAGGACCGCGACCCGGACGGGGTTCTCGACCTCGGTGGTCAGGGCGTGCTTGGTGTTGGAGCCGGTGGCAACCGCGGTCACTGCCCGGGTGAGCTCACTGGCGTACGGAGTGGACGCGGCCACCTGGCGCTGTGCCTTGACGATGCGCGAGGCGGCGATCATCTCCATCGCCTTGGTGATCTTCTTGGTCGCAGTGACGGACTTGATCCGTCGCTTGTAGACCCGGAGCTGGGCACCCATGCTCAGCCCTCGCCCAGCAGCTTGCCGTCCGCGGTCTCGAACTGCTGCTTGAAGGACGCGATCGCGTCGCCCGTGGCCGTCAGGGTGTCGTCCGACATCTTGCCGCCCTCGCGGATCGACGTCATCAGGCCCTTGTGCTCACGGTGCAGGTAGTCCAGCAGCTCGCGCTCGAAGCGGCGGATGTCCTCGACCGGGACGTCGTCCATCTTGCCGGTGGTGCCGGCCCAGATGGAGACGACCTGGTCCTCGGTGGAGTACGGGGCGTACTGGCCCTGCTTCAGCAGCTCGACCATGCGCTTACCGCGCTCCAGGGCGGCCTTGGAGGCCGCGTCCAGGTCGGAACCGAAGGCGGCGAACGCCTCCAGCTCACGGAACTGGGCGAGGTCCACACGGAGGCGGCCGGAGACCTGCTTCATGGCCTTGTGCTGGGCGGAGCCACCGACACGGGAGACCGAGATACCGACGTTCAGCGCGGGGCGCTGACCGGCGTTGAAGAGGTCCGACTCCAGGAAGCACTGGCCGTCGGTGATGGAGATGACGTTGGTCGGGATGAACGCCGACACGTCGTTCGCCTTGGTCTCGACGATCGGCAGACCGGTCATCGAACCGGCGCCCATGTCGTCGGAGAGCTTGGCGCAGCGCTCCAGCAGACGCGAGTGCAGGTAGAAGACGTCACCCGGGTAGGCCTCACGGCCCGGCGGGCGGCGCAGCAGCAGGGAGACGGCACGGTAGGCGTCGGCCTGCTTCGACAGGTCGTCGAAGACGATCAGGACGTGCTTGCCCTGGTACATCCAGTGCTGGCCGATGGCCGAGCCGGTGTACGGCGCGAGGTACTTGAAGCCGGCCGGGTCGGACGCCGGAGCCGCGACGATCGTCGTGTACTCCAGGGCGCCGGCCTCCTCCAGGGCGCCACGCACGGACGCGATGGTGGAGCCCTTCTGGCCGATGGCGACGTAGATGCAGCGGACCTGCTTCTTCGGGTCGCCCGAGCGCCAGTTGTCGCGCTGGTTGATGATCGTGTCGATGGCCAGCGCGGTCTTGCCGGTCTGACGGTCACCGATGATCAGCTGACGCTGACCGCGGCCGACCGGGGTCATCGCGTCGACGGCCTTGTAGCCGGTCTCCATCGGCTCGTGGACCGACTTGCGGACCATGACGCCGGGGGCCTGCAGTTCGAGGGCGCGGCGGCCCTCGATGCCGGTGATCTCGCCGAGGCCGTCGATCGGGTTGCCCAGCGGGTCGACGACGCGGCCGAGGTATCCCTCGCCGACCGCGACGGAGAGCACCTCACCGGTGCGCTGCACCGGCTGGCCCTCCTCGATGCCGCTGAACTCGCCGAGGACGACCGCACCGATCTCGCGCTCCTCAAGGTTGAGGGCGAGACCGAGGGTGCCGTCCTCGAACCGCAGCAGCTCGTTCGCCATGGCCGAGGGAAGACCCTCGACCTTCGCGATGCCGTCGCCGGCAAGGCTGACCGTACCGACCTCCTCGCGCGAGGCCGCGTCCGGCTTGTACGCCTGGACAAAGTTCTCCAGTGCGTCCCGGATCTCCTCCGGCCGGATCGTGAGCTCCGCCATTTGGGTTCCCTGCTCTCCTTGTTGGGCCCGAAGTAATTCTGGGGGTCTGGGGACGTTCTCCCACAGCAGCCGCGCTGCTCTGGGCCCCCAGAGGACACCGTCGACCCAACTCGGGCCGTCAGTTTGCTCTTGAGTTGGTGGCTGGTCAGCCGGCCATACGGCGGTTCGCGTCGGCGAGCCGGTCCGCGATGGTGCCGTTGACGACCTCGTCGCCGATCCGCACCTGGACACCACCGAGGACCTCGGGGTCGATGTCCAGGTTGAGGTGAACGCGTCGCCCGTACAGCTTGGCGAGCGCGTCACCGAGGCGCTGCTTCTGCTGATCGGTCAGCGGCACCGCGGAGACGACCTCCGCGACCATCCGGTCCCGGCGCTCGGCGGCCAGCTTGGAGAGGGCGTTCAGCCCGCCTTCCAGGCTACGGCCACGCGGCGCGGTCACCAGGCGGTCGACCAGGCGCTCGGTGACCGGGTTGGCCCGGCCGCCCAGCAGCTCGCGCACCAGGACCGCCTTGGCGGCCTTGTCCGCGACCTTGTCGGTCAGCGCGGCGCGCAGCTCCGGGTTCGACGCGACGATCCGGCCGAAGCGGAACAGCTCGTCCTCGACGTCGTCCAGGTCACCGGCGCGCTCGGCGGCGATGAGCTCGGCACCGCTGGCCAGCTCCTCGATCGCGTCCACCAGGTCGCGGGAGCGCGACCAGCGGGAGCGGACCATGCCGGCCACCAGGTCGGCGCACTCGCCGCCCACCTGGCCGCCCAGCAGGCGCCGGGCCAGCTCGGACTTGGCCTCGCCGGTCTGCGCCGGGTCGGTCAGGACCCGGCGCAGCGACACCTCGCGGTCGAGCAGCGCGGTGACCGCGGCCAGCTCGCCGGCGAGCTTCGCCGCGTCCACGGACGTGCCCGCCGCCAGGGCGTCGAGGCTCTCACGTGCGGAGGCCAGGGCCTCCCGGCTCGCTCCGCTCATCGGGTCGCCTCGGCCTTCGTGAGGTCGGCCGCCTTGCCCTCGAGTGCGTCGAGGAAGCGGTCGATGGTCCGGCTCTGACGGGCGGAGTCCGTGAGGGACTCGCCGACGACCTTGCCGGCCAGGTCGATGGCCAGCTGGCCGACGTCCTGGCGGAGCGCGGCCGAGGCGGCCTTGCGGTCGGCCTCGATCTGGGCGTGGCCGGCAGCGATGATCTCCTCACGCTGCCGCTGGCCCTCGAGCCGCATCTCGGCGATCAGCGCGACGCCCTGCTCCTGCGCCTCCTGGCGCAGACGCGCGGACTCGTGGCGGGCGTCGGCGAGCTGGGCCCGGTAGTCCTCGAGAACCTGCTGAGCCTCGGCCTGCGCGGCCTCGGCCTTCTCCATGCCGCCCTCGATGGCCGCCCGGCGCTCCTCCAGAACCTTGTTGATGTTCGGGAGGAGCTTCTTGCCGAGGAACAGGAAGACGATGAGGAAGGCGATCAGACCGATGATGAGCTCTGGCATCGGCGGGAGGAGAGGGTTCTCCATCTCCTCGGACGCCAGGTGCGTCAGGGCGTACACATCAGTGCCTTTCGTCGAAAAGGGGGTTGTCGCTGGGTCGGTTTACTTGTAAACGAAGCCCATGACGATACCGATCAGGGCGAGCGCCTCACAGAAGGCGAAACCCATGATCTGGTTGGCGCGGATCAGACCGGCCGCCTCGGGCTGACGGGCCAGGGCCTGGGTGCCGTTGCCGAAGATGATGCCGACGCCGACGCCGGGACCGATGGCGGCGAGGCCGTAGCCGATCGAAGCAACGTTGCCGGTGAGACCGTCGGCGGCGAGGGTCTGGAGAGCGGACATGCCGGTTCTTCCTTCTCTTTCACGGACCGGTGGGGGTTGGCCACCGGACGTCATATTGGACTGGGGGCGGGGAGAGCTCGCTCAGTGGTGCTCGGAGAGCGCGCCCTGGACGTAGTTGCAGGCCAGGAGGACGAAGACGTACGCCTGGACGGCCTGGATGAAGAGCTCGAACGCGGTCATGATGATCGTCATGACGAACGAGGCGCCCGCGTAGGCGAAGCCGATCCCGTTCATCAGGTACCAGCTGGCGATCGTGAACATCACGAGCAGCATGTGACCGGCGAACATGTTGGCGAAGAGCCGGACCGCGTGAGTGAAGGGCCGGATCAGCAGGTTCGAGAAGAACTCGAGCACGACGACCAGCGGCAGGATCCAGCCGAGCGACTTGTCGTAGCCGGTGATGTTCTTCCAGCCGCCGACGAAGCCGTGCTTCTTGAAGGTCAGGCCGACCCACAGCACATAGACGACCAGGGCGAGGCCCACCGGGTAAGCGATGATCGACGTCACCGGGAACTGGGCGACCGGAATGATCGACCAGAGATTCATGATCCAGATGAAGAAGAACAGCGAGACCATGAAGGGGACGTACTTCTCGCCCTCCTTCTTGCCGAGTGCCTCATAGACGATTCCGCGGCGGACGAAGTCGTAACCCGCCTCACCGATCATCTGGAGCTTGCCCGGGACCACCTTGGCCTTGCCGAACGCGACCCAGAAGAACCCCACGATGACGAGCGAGCCCAGCAGGGCCAGCAGCATCGGCTTGTTGATGTCGACTCCGCCGATCGTGAAGAGCGGCTCGAAGACGAACGAGTGGAGGCCCGGGGCCGGGAAGCCGCACCCTTCGAAGATGTGGCAATCGGTCTCGAAGGCGAGCAGCGTCTGGTCAGCACTCACCGCGAGCTCCTTCAGCGTGGCGCATAGGTACGGCAACCTCGTTGTGTCGGCGCGGCGTGCAGCCACGGAACGGCACTGGACTGGACTTACGGATAGGGGTGCGGCAGGCCGGCCACGGGCCGGCGGTCATCGCAGGCGTCAGCTGCGCGGGAAGCCGATTCGAACCCGTGGGACCCGGGGATTCGGCTGCCTGCGTCCGCTGCACCTCAGATGGCACCGGACGATAGCAGGTGAGCACACGAGCGTTTATCCCGGCCCTACCGGTCATGACGCGGACCCGGCCGGAGCGGACTTCTTGGCGTCTCCGGACTCGGGTTCGACGTAAAAGATCTTCGCCTTCATGTAGGCGCGCGCCTGCGCCCCGATCCACACGAGGGTCGCGGCGAGCAGCGAGAAGGCGAATGTCTTGGTGTTGAAGAGCGTCGTGTCCTTGAACACCAGAAGGAAAACGGCCACGAGCAGGATCTGCGTCGTGTACAGCAGCAGACCCATGGCCTGGAACAGGTGGGGCAGGTGCCGCGCGGTGCGATTGAGGATGATCAGCCCCGCACCCATGACACAGCCGGTGAGGAGCACGCCGACAACGGCACCGAGCCCGCCCTTGCCGCCGGCGACGACAGCGCTGACGGCGACGGCGACCAGGCCGGCGACGGCGGTCGGGACGGCGCACTGAAGAAGCGTTCGGGCGTCGTTGGACTGCATGAAGGGTTTCTCCGGCGAAGGGTTGGAAGCAACGATTCGTCGTGAACGAGCGTATCCCCGGGAATGAGACGCGCAGCGCGACTGAAGGGCCGTCGCACTACGGTCCTTCGGCTCTACCACCGGGTTTCGTGAACGGTATCACAAACTATTTGATGAGGTCTTTACCTACATCGTGTGCCGCATGTCACACGCAGGGGTCAAGCCCCTGGTCATGGGGCTGACGGAGCCAATGGATCTCTGCTAATGCGGCGTATTCAGTGGTTGCTGCCGATCTTCCGCGCGTGGGCGAAACGCGACCGGTCGCCGATGGCCGTCGCCCCGTGGAGCCCGGCGGGCACGGGCTCCGCCTCGTCCCGTTCCTCCGCCGCGACGGGCACGGGAGCGGTGACCTTGCGCCGCCGGTAACGCGGCGGAACGAACCGCTCCGCCCACCTCGGCGCCCGTGGCGTGAAGCGCGGCATCAGCAGCAGCACCAGGCCCATCGCGCTCAGGGCGACGATCAGCAGCAGGACCCAGACGCTCGCCGAGTTCACCGAGTAGGCCACCGTGCCGAAGCCGATCAGCGCCGACCAGAAGTACATGATGAACACGGCCCGGCTGTGCGAGTGGCCGAGCTCCAGCAGCCGGTGGTGGAGGTGTCCCCGGTCGGCGGCGAAGGGCGACTGCCCCTTCCAGGTGCGCCGCACGATCGCCAGCAGCAGGTCGGCCACCGGCACCGCGATCACCGTCAGCGGCAGCAGCAGGGGGATGTAGACCGGCACCATCGCCTGGATGGCGGCCCGCTCGGAGCCCGCCCACAGCTTGAGGGCGTCGGGGTCGACCTGGCCGGTGATGGAGATGGCGCCGGCGGCCATGACCAGGCCGATGAGCATCGAGCCGGAGTCGCCCATGAAGATCCGCGCGGGGTGCATGTTGTGCGGCAGGAAGCCCAGGCACATGCCCATCAGCACGGCGGCGAAGAGCGTCGCGGGGGCGGCGGCCTCCAGGCCGTGCCCGAACCACAGCCGGTAGGCGTACATGAAGAACGCGGCCGCGGCGATGCACACCATGCCCGAGGCCAGGCCGTCGAGGCCGTCGACGAAGTTCACGGCATTGATGGTGATCACCACCAGCGCGACCGTCAGCAGCGTGCCCTGCATCGGGGTCAGCGAGACGGAGCCCACCCCGGGCACGGGGATCCACAGGATCGTCAGGCCCTGGAGCACCATCACACCCGCGGCGATCATCTGACCGCCCAGCTTCACCAGGGCGTCCACGCCCCACTTGTCGTCCAGCACGCCGAGGATCCAGATCAGCCCGGCGCCCGAGAGCAGGGCCCGTGGCTCGTTGGAGAGCTCGAAGACGGACTTGAGGTTGGACAGGTGCGCGGCCATCAGCAGGCCCGCGCACAGTCCGCCGAACATCGCGATACCGCCGAGGCGGGGCGTCGGTTCCCGGTGGACGTCGCGCGCGCGGATCTCCGGCATGGCGCCGGCCACGATCGCGAACTTCCGCACCGGGCCCGTCAGCAGGTAGGTGACCGCCGCGGTGACGCACAACGTCAGCAGGTATTCACGCACGGGCTGCCCCAGGGATAGCGCTGGACATCACAGCCTCACACCATATTCGGGTCCACCCCCGAACCGTGAACGGAGGGGAAGACGTACGGTGCCCGGCCCTGGTTGCAAATGATCACATCCGGCACGTTGCGGACCACCTCGGGGGGTGCGGGCCTCACCCTCCCGCGCGATACGGCGGAAAGTCCGCGACCAGCTCGACCACCTCGGCCCGCAGCCGGCCCTCGGGGCGGTCGCCGCGCAGGGCGGCCCCCAGGAGGGCCGCCACACGGCCCATCTCGGCCTTTCCCATGCCCTGGGTGGTGACGGCCGCCGTGCCCATCCGCAGGCCGCGTGCGGGCCCCGGGGAGAGTCCGCAGACATCCAGGACCATCCCCGCCGCCGCGAGCCTCCTGCGGGCCGTGGCGGCCTCCAGGGCCAGCGGGGAGACGTCGGCGACGACCAGATGGGTGTCGGTGCCCCCGGTGACCACGCGCGGGCCCTCGGCGGCCAGCGCCTCGGCCAGCGCCCGGGCGTTGTCGACGACCCGGTGGACGTAGCCGGTGAAGGCCGGCGCCATGGCCTCGCCGAAGGCCACGGCCTTCGCGGCGACGGTGTTCATCTGGGCGCCGCCCTGGCTGAAGGGGAAGACGGCCCGGTCCACCCGGTCCGCCAGCCGGGCCCCGCACAGGAGCAGCCCGCCGCGCGGCCCGCGCAGCACCTTGTGGGTGGTGCCGCAGACGATGTCGGCGTACGGGACGGGGCTGGGCGCCGCTCCCCCGGCGATCAGCCCCATGGGGTGCGCGGCGTCGACGATCAGATACGCGCCCACCTCGTCGGCGATCTCGCGGAAGGCCGCGTAGTCGGGGTGGCGGGGGTAGGAGGTGGAGCCGCAGACGATGGCCCGGGGCCGCCTCTCGCGCGCCAGGGCGCGCAGCCCCGCGTAGTCGATGAGGCCGGTGTCCGGGTCGGTGCCGTAGCCGGCGAAGTCGAACCAGCGGCCCGAGAAGTTGGCGGGCGAGCCGTGGGTGAGGTGACCGCCCTGCCGGAGGGCCATGGCGAGGACCGTGTCGCCGGGGCGCAGCAGGGCCGCGTAGGCGGCCAGGACGGCGGCGGTGCCCGAGTGGGGCTGGACGTTGGCGTGCCCGGCGCCGAAGAGGGCCCTGGCGCGCTCGACGGCGGTGCGCTCGGCGATGTCGACCAGCTCGCAGCCGCCGTGGTGGCGGGCGCCGGGGTAGCCCTCGGCGTACTTGTTGGTCAGCGGGGAGCCGAGGGCGGCGAGGACGGCCGGCGAGGCGAAGTTCTCGGCGGCGATGAGCTGGAGCCCGGTCGCCTGGCGCTCGGCCTCGGCGAGGAGGAGCCCGGCGAGCTCGGGGTCGGTGCGGGTGAGCGCGTCGAAGCCGCGTCCCCATGCGGGGAGCGCCGGGGAGGTCCGTTCCTCGGTGCCGGTGGCGGTGGGCGTGCCGTACCTGGTGGGCGTGGAGCTGATGGGCATCGCTGGCTCCGGGCTGTCGGCGCGATGGTCTCAGCACCCACTGTAGGCCCGCGATCGGCCGATTTGTCCGATTGTGGGCCGTCAAGCCCGGGTGGAGACTCCCGTGAGCGCGGTGACGACCGGGTCGAGCGCCTGGTTGATCTCGTCGCCGATGGAGCGGAAGAAGGTGATCGGCGCGCCGTAGGGGTCGTGGACCTCGTCGGCCTCCGCGTTGGGCGCCAGCAGCCAGCCGCGCAGGGCGGCGGCGGCCTGCACCAGCGCGCGGGCGCGCTCGACCACCCCGCCGGCCCGCTCGGGGTCCGGGAGGGTCGTGGGGTCTATCGCCCGTACCAGGCGGGTGAACTCCTTCAGGGTGAAGGTGCGCAGGCCCGCCGAGTGGCCCATGGAGATGACCTGGGCGCGGTGGTCGCGGGTGGCGGTCAGGACCAGGTCGGCGCGGATGACGTGCTCGTCGAGGAGCTCACGGCCGATGAAGCCGTGCGGGTCCGCGCCGAGGTCCGCGAGGACGGTGGCGGCGTGCGCCTCCATGGGAGCGCCCTCGTGGCCCCAGGTGCCCGCGCTCTCCACCACCAGGCCGCCCGCGAAGGGGTCGCCGAGCCGTCGGGTGAGGGCATGGCGGGTCAGCCGCTCGGTGATGGGCGAGCGGCAGACGTTGCCGGTGCTGACGTGGAGGATGCGGAAGGTGTCGGTGGAGGTGTCCGGTCCCGCTATGCCACGCCCCTGCGGGGCGATCAATTGGCCACCTCGAGGTCGGGTACCACCTCGCGGAGCTGCTCGGCGCTGATGGCGCCGGCGCGCAGCAGGACGGGCACCTTGCCGGTGACGTCCACGATGGAGGACGGCACGTCGGCGGGGGTGGGGCCGCCGTCGAGGTAGACGGAGACGGAGTCGCCCAGCATGTCCTGCGCGGCGTCGCAGCTCTGCGGCGCGGGGTGGCCGGTGAGGTTGGCGCTGGAGACGGCCATGGGGCCGAACTCGCTCAGCAGCTCGATGGCGACCGGGTGCAGCGGCATGCGCACGGCCACGGTGCCGCGGGTCTCGCCCAGGTCCCAGGTCAGCGACGGCTGGTGCTTGGCGACGAGGGTGAGGGCGCCGGGCCAGAAGGCGTCAACGAGCTCCCACGCCTGCTCGGAGAAGTCGGTGACCAGGCCGTGGAGGGTGTTCGGGGAGCCGACGAGGACGGGCGAGGGCATGCCCCGGCCGCGGCCCTTGGCGTGCAGGAGGTCGCCGACGGCCTCGCGGCTGAAGGCGTCCGCACCGATGCCGTAGACGGTGTCGGTGGGCAGCACGACCAGCTCGCCGCGGCGGACCGCGGCGGCCGCTTCGCGCAGACCGGTCTTGCGGTCGGTCGCGTCGCTGCAGTCGTATCGCCGTGCCATCTAACGGACCTCCTCGTACGGATTCTCTGTCTGGTGTCGTTCGCCGGTGACGGCCATCAGGGCATCGCTTTGCGAGCGGTCGCGAAGCGGGGCCGGTTGTTGAGGTCGGGGTGGTCGGCCGCGTCGGCCCAGCCCCGCTCCTCGGTGAAGATCCACGGCACCTGGCCGCCCTGGGTGTCGGCGTGCTCGATGACGACGACGCCGCCGGGGCGCAGCAGCCGGTGGGCGGTGCGCTCCAGGCCGCGGATGGTGTCCAGGCCGTCCTCGCCGGAGAACAGGGCGAGTTCGGGGTCGTAGTCGCGGGCTTCGGGGGCGACGTACTCCCACTCGGTGAGCGGGATGTACGGCGGGTTGGAGATCACCAGGTCGACCTGGCCGTCCAGCTCGGGCAGGGCCGTCAGGGCGTTCCCGTGGTGCAGCCGCACCCGGGAGCCCTCGGTGTTCTTGCGGGCCCAGGAGTGGGCGGTCTCGTCCAGCTCCACGGCGTGGACGCGCGAGCGCGGCACTTCCTGCGCGAGGGCGAGGGCGATGGCGCCGGAGCCCGTGCACAGGTCGACGATCAGGGGCTCGACGACGTCCATGGCCCGTACGGCGTCTATGGCCCAGCCGACGACCGACTCGGTCTCCGGGCGGGGCACGAAGACGCCGGGGCCGACCTGGAGCTCCAGGTAGCGGAAGAAGGCCCGCCCGGTGATGTGCTGGAGCGGCTCGCGGGCCTCGCGGCGCGCGACGACCTCCCAGTAGCGGGCGTCGAAGTCGGCGTCCTTGACGTTGTGGAGCTCCCCCCGCTTGACGCCGTGGACGAACGCGGCGAGTTCCTCCGCGTCGAAGCGGGGGGAAGGTACGCCGGCGTCGGCCAGCCGCTGGGTGGCCTGGGCCACCTCGGCGAGCAGCAGGTTCACTGGGCCTTCCTCACTTCTTGTCGGGCGCCGGGTCGGCGGGGCGTGCGGTCGGGGCGGAGGCTACTGGTTCTCGGCGAGCTTCGCCGCCGAGTCGGCGTCGACACACGCCTGGATGACCGCGTCCAGCTCGCCGTCGAGCACCTGGTCCAAGTTGTACGCCTTGAAACCGACGCGGTGGTCCGAAATGCGGTTTTCCGGGAAGTTGTAGGTGCGGATCTTCTCGGAACGGTCGACGGTGCGCACCTGGCTGCGGCGCGCGTCCGCGGCCTCGGCCTCGGCCTTCTCCTGGGCGGCGGCCAGCAGGCGGGAGCGCAGGATGCGCAGGGCCTGCTCCTTGTTCTGGAGCTGGCTCTTCTCGTTCTGGCAGGAGGCGACCACACCGGTGGGCAGGTGGGTGATGCGCACGGCGGAGTCGGTGGTGTTCACGGACTGGCCGCCGGGGCCGGAGGAGCGGTAGACGTCGATGCGGAGATCGTTCATGTTGATCTCGACGTCGACCTCCTCGGCCTCGGGCGTGACGAGCACACCGGCCGCGGAGGTGTGGATCCGGCCCTGGGACTCGGTGGCGGGCACGCGCTGGACGCGGTGGACGCCGCCCTCGTACTTCAGCCGGGCCCAGACGCCCTGGCCGGGCTCGGTGGCGCCGTTGCCGCCCTTGGTCTTGATCGCGACCTGGACGTCCTTGTAGCCGCCCAGCTCGGACTCGGTGGCGTCGATGATCTCGGTCTTCCAGCCGACGCGCTCGGCGTAGCGCAGGTACATCCGCAGCAGGTCGCCGGCGAAGAGCGCGGACTCGTCGCCGCCCGCCCCCGCCTTGACCTCGAGGATGACGTCCTTGTCGTCGCTGGGGTCGCGCGGGACCAGCAGCAGGCGCAGCTTCTCGGTGAGCTCCTCGCGGCCGCGCTCCAGCTCCTTCACCTCGGCGGCGAAGTCCGGGTCCTCGGCGGCGAGCTCGCGCGCCGTCTCGATGTCGTCCCCGGCCTGCTTCCAGGCGCGGTAGGTACCGACGATCGGGGTCAGCTCGGCGTAGCGCTTGTTGAGCTTGCGGGCGTTGGCCTGGTCCGCGAACACGGCGGGGTCGGCGAGCCGCTTCTCGAGGTCGGCGTGCTCGCCGATCAGTTCCTCGACTGCCTCGAACATCAAGTTTCCCTAGCTGCTGGAAGTGACGGGCCTGCTGGACGACAAAGCGCCGGTCCAGTCGCCCAGCGTCAACTGGGCGACCGAAGACCGGCGCCTGCGGGTCGCTACTTCTTGGCCGCGGCCTGCTTGCCGAAGCGGGCCTCGAACCGCGCCACACGGCCACCGGTGTCGAGGATCTTCTGCTTGCCCGTGTAGAACGGGTGGCACTCGGAGCAGACCTCGGCGCGGATGTTGCCGGCGGCGATGGTGCTACGAGTGGTGAAGGAGGCACCGCAGGTGCAGCTGACCTGGGTCTCCACGTACTCCGGGTGGATGTCGCGCTTCAAGGGTTCTCCTAGGTTCGGGAGGGCGCCGGGTCGCACAGGCGGGATTGCCGTACGTGAACCGGGGCCGACGTACCAGTCTGCCAGTACTGGCCGTATCCCCCAAAACGGGGGGTGGCCGCCGGATATTCCCGCAGCTCGTGCGGGGGGTGCCGGGACTACTTGACCACGCCGTCGGCCTGGGTCTTCGCCCCGTCGCCGTCCTTGACGGCGGCCTCGGGGATCTCCTGGTCGTTCTTCAGCGCCTGCCAGAGCAGCTTCGACGGCTCCGTGAGCGGAACGACGCGGTCCTGGTCACGGGGGTCGGGGCCCACGGGGAGGGTCACCATGTGCATGTTCTCGGAGCCGATGCCCTTGAGGCTGTTCGCGAAGCCGTAGAGCTTGTCGACGGAGGCCAGGTCCTTGTCGGTGGTCAGCGACTTGGTGGCGGCGTCGGCGACCCCGTAGAGCTTGGTGGGGCTGGTGAACAGGCCGATGGACTTCACCTGGTTGATCAGCGCCTTGATGAACGCCTGCTGGAGCTTGATCCGGCCGAGGTCGCTGCCGTCGCCCACGCCGTGGCGGGTGCGGACCAGGCCCAGGGACTGCTCGCCGTTGAGCTGGTGGGTGCCCGCGTCGAGCTTGAGGTGGCTCTGCTTGTCATTGATGGGCTTGGTGGTGGTGACCTCCACGCCGCCCAGCTTGTCGATCAGCTTCTGGAAGCCGGCGAAGTCGACCTCCATGTAGTGGTCCATCCGGATGTCGGTCATCGCCTCGACGGTCTTCACCGCGCAGACCGCGCCGCCGATCGAGTACGCCTCGTTGAACTGCTCGCGCTTGACCGCCGGAGCCGTCTTGCCGCCCGGGGTGGTGCACTCGGGGCGGGAGACCATGGTGTCGCGCGGGATGGAGACGACGCTGGCCTTCTGGTGACCCGCGTAGACATGGACGATCATCGCCGTGTCGGAGCGGGAGCCGCCCTCGTCCCGGCCGTACTTGTTGTTGGCGCCGGCCCGGGAGTCGGAGCCGAGGACCAGGATGTCCATCGAGCCGTTGTCGACGTTCTGGGGCCGGTTCTTGCCCAGCGCCCCGTTGATGTCGACGCTGCTGAGGTTGCCGTTGAGCTTGAAATAGAGGAACCCCGCGCCGGTGCCGCCGAGCAGCACCAGGGCGCCGGCGCTCCAGGCGGCTATTCGGCGGCCCTTGCGGCGCACGGGAGGCTTGCGGCGCCGGCCGCCGCCCCCGGCACGGCGGCGGTGCGAACCCGCCCGCGTACCCCTGCTGTCGTCGGCCATGCGCTCCTCAGTCCTTCGCTGTACGGCTTGCCCCCTGCTGGTTGACGGGGAAGTCTGCGACAGGGTTGCACAGCGGATTCTGAGGACCGTCTTAGAAAAGCCGTGGCGAAAGTGCCCGATGTGATCGCGTTCCGCCCACTGCCACCTGGGATTTCGGCCATTGCGAGGGCGGCGGTTCCGGCCATTTCGACGGCCTTCTGCTGTGGCGCATATCTCAAAAGGTCACGGGAAGATCACAAAAAGCGAAACCTCCCTCGTCATGGAGGTGACGAGGGAGGTTTCGCGGGCGTTCCGCGCCCGGTGGGCGCCCGCCGTGGACCAGCCGTGGATCAGTCGTTGCCGTTGGCCGGCGACGGCGTGGTCTTGGCGATCTGCATCAGGAACTCGGCGTTGGACTTCGTCTGCTTCATCTTGTCGAGGAGCAGCTCGATGGCCTGCTGCGAGTCCAGCGCGTGGAGCACCCGGCGGAGCTTCCACACGATGTTGAGCTCCTCGCCGCTGAGGAGGATCTCCTCCTTGCGGGTGCCGGAGGCGTCCACGTCGACGGCCGGGAAGATGCGCTTGTCGGCGAGCTTCCGGTCGAGCTTGAGCTCCATGTTGCCGGTGCCCTTGAACTCCTCGAAGATCACCTCGTCCATGCGCGAGCCGGTCTCGACCAGCGCGGTGGCCAGGATGGTCAGCGAGCCGCCGTCCTCGATGTTGCGCGCGGCACCGAAGAACTTCTTCGGCGGGTAGAGCGCCGTGGAGTCGACACCACCGGACAGGATGCGGCCCGAGGCCGGGGCGGCCAGGTTGTAGGCACGGCCCAGACGGGTGATCGAGTCCAGCAGGACGACCACGTCGTGACCCAGCTCCACCAGGCGCTTGGCGCGCTCGATGGCCAGCTCGGCGACGGTGGTGTGGTCCTCGGCCGGGCGGTCGAAGGTCGAGGAGATGACCTCGCCCTTGACCGACCGCTGCATGTCGGTGACCTCTTCCGGACGCTCGTCGACCAGGACGACCATCAGGTGGCACTCGGGGTTGTTGACGGTGATCGCGTTGGCGATCGCCTGCATGATCATGGTCTTGCCGGTCTTCGGCGGGGCCACGATCAGACCGCGCTGGCCCTTGCCGATGGGGGCGACCAGGTCGATGATGCGGGTCGTCAGCACACCCGGGTCCGTCTCCAGCCGCAGACGGTCCTGCGGGTAGAGCGGGGTGAGCTTGCCGAACTCGGGACGGCCGCGGCCGGTCTCGGGCGCCATGCCGTTGACGGAGTCCAGGCGGACGAGCGCGTTGAACTTCTCGCGCCGCTCGCCGTCCTTCGGCTGGCGGACCGCGCCGGTGACGTGGTCGCCCTTGCGCAGGCCGTTCTTGCGGACCTGGGCCAGGGAGACGTAGACGTCGTTCGGGCCCGGCAGGTAGCCGGAGGTCCGGATGAAGGCGTAGTTGTCGAGGATGTCGAGGATGCCCGCGACGGGGATCAGCACATCGTCCTCGGCGACCTGCGGCTCGCCGGCGCCGAACTCCTCGCGCCCACGACGGCCGCGACGGTCGCGGTAGCGGCCGCGCCGGCCGCGACGGCCGCCCTCGAAGTCGTCCTCGTCCTGCGGGCCGCCCTGGGGGGCACGGTCGCCGCGCTGCTGCTGACGGCCCGCGCCCTGCTGGCCGGCGTCGCCCTCGCGGTTGCCGCGGCGGTCGCGCTCACGGCGCTCGCCACGCTCGCCACGCTCGCCGCGCTCCCGGCGCTCGCCCTTCTGGCCGCGCTCGGCACGGTCCTGGCGGTCGCCCTTGGCGGCCTTGCCCTCGGCGGTGTCGACGGCGGCCTCGGCCTTGGCCTCGGCACGCTCCTCGACCCGGACCTCGGCCTTGACCTCGGTACGGGCCTCGACGGCGGCCTCGGGGCTGCCCGCGGGGGCGGTGGCGCGCCGGCGGCGGCGCTCACCGGCCGGGGCCTCGTCCCCGGCCGGCTGGCCCGGGATCTCGATCTGCTGCTGGGCAGCCTTCTCGGCGGGCTTCTCGGCAGCGGCCTCGCCCGTACGGGCCCGGGAGGTGGTACGGCGCTTCGGCTTGGCCTCGGCGGCCGCGGCGGGCTCGGTCTTGGCGGGCGCGGCGGCACCGCCACCGGCCTGCCTCTCCTTGATGACCTCGATCAGCTGGCCTTTGCGCATCCGCGCGGTGCCCTTGATGCCGAGGCCGGAAGCGAGCTGCTGGAGCTCGGCCAGGACCATGGCGTCGAGGCCGGTGCCCGAGCGGCGCCGCTTGGGGGCGGTTGCAGCACCGGTGGCGGGCGCGGCGGGAGCGTCCGTGGCGGGCGCGGAGGCATTGCCGACGGAGCTGTCGGCGTTCACGCCCATCAGATCGGTGGTGTCGCTCACGAAGGGGTCCTTCCCTGGAGCGGGCGTCGGCCTGTCTGGCTCGGCGACCGGTTGTGCTGTCCGGCTGCGGTCCTTCGTCACGGACCGGGCCGGGGCGGTGGTCCGCCGGTTGTCACGGCGGAAGAATTCAGTGCATTGCGACCGGCGTGAAGAATGAGGGAAGGGCACGACATAACGCTTCACTCATGTCGCCCACGCCGATTCCGGAGCGTGCTCGAAACTGCTCAGGCAGGCTGCTCAGGCAGTTGGGGAGGCTCCCGGAAGAAAAGCGGTCCCTGATCGGGACACAGAGCACCGAGCCGATGTGGCTTCGGGTGCAGACTTGAGGTTAACACTACCGGATCCCACAAACATTCCCCCTCTCCAAGACCGGCAATCGTGTTTTTTCATGGCCCGGGGCACCCCTGGACACCCCGGGCGCCGCTGGTCAGGCGAGCGGCAGCACGCTCGTCCCCCCGGAGTCGAGGGCCAGGCGGTTGGCCGCCCATCCCTCGCCCGCCAGCCGTGCGACCTTGTCGGCCGCACTGTCTTCGACCAGCGCGAGCACCGTGGGGCCCGCGCCGGAGATGACCGCGGGGACGCCGTCCGCCCGCAGTCGGTTGACCAGGGCCACGCTCTCCGGCATCGCCGGAGCGCGGTATTCCTGGTGGAGCCGGTCCTCGGTGGCCGGCAGCAGCAGCTCGGGACGCCTGGTCAGGGCCTCGACGAGGAGTGCGGCACGCCCGGCGTTGGCGGCCGCGTCCACATGGGGGACGCTGCGCGGCAGCAGGCCGCGCGCGGTCTCGGTGAGCACTGCCGCCGACGGCACGAAGACCACCGGAACGATGGAATCCGACGGGTCCATCCGAATGGCCCGCGCCACCCCCGACTCCATCCAGGCGAGGGTGAATCCGCCCAGCAGACAGGCGGCGACATTGTCCGGGTGGCCCTCGATCTCGGTGGCCAGCTCCAGCATGGCCGCGTCGTCGAGCTTCTCGGCCCCGCCTATGGTCACCGCGCGGGCGGCGACGATGCCCGCGCAGATGGCGGCGGAGGAGGAGCCGAGACCCCGGCCGTGCGGAATGCGGTTGGCGCAGACGACCTCCAGACCGCGCGGCTGGCCGCCGAGCAGGTCGAACGTGGTGCGCAAGGACCGTACGAGCAGGTGACTCTCGTCGCGCGGGAGGGTGTCGGCACCCTCGCCGGCGATGTCGATGTGGAGCCCCGATTCCGCCACCCGGACCACGACGTCGTCGTAGAGACCCAGGGACAGGCCGAGGGCGTCGAAGCCGGGACCGAGATTGGCGCTGGTGGCGGGGGTGCGCACTCGGACGGCGGCGGCGCGGAAGGCGGGACCGGCCATCGCTCGATGACTCTCCTTGGTGTGGCCGTAATTGATGGCATGCGACATCCGCAAGGGCCGCGACAGCGATACCGCGTGGGGACGGCACGGTCAGCGACGGGGCGGAGTGAACACAGCCTATCGAAGGAAGGTTCAGTGGCGACATAGGGCGCACAGGAGGCGCACGATGCGTGTCGCACTGCTACCTGTGCATCTGTCGGCTTTGCACAGGGTGTGGGCAATCGTTCCGCAGGGCTGGGGGCACCTCCCAGCGGTAGCTGGGGGAGGGTGGGCACACCCGGAACACGGACCTGCACCCACCCGCCACCCACCGGGCGGCACCCGAAACGTCAGAGAAGCCCAAGCTCCCGCGCAGCGACACCCGCATCCACCGGCACAGTAAGCGGCTGCGGAGCCCCCGCCACCGCCCAATCAGGATCCTTGAGCCCGTTCCCGGTGACCGTGCACACGATCTTCTGCCCGGGGTCGACGAGCCCGAGCTCGGCGGCCTTGAGCAGCCCCGCGACGGACGCGGCCGACGCCGGCTCGACGAAGACGCCCTCCTGCGAGGCCAACATCCGGTACGCGGCGAGGATCTGTCGGTCGGTCACCTCGTCGATGAGACCACCGGACTCGTCCCGCGCGGCCTCCGCGAACTCCCAGGAAGCCGGATTCCCGATCCGGATCGCGGTGGCGATGGTGTGCGGGTCCCGCACCGGCTCGCCCCGCACGATCGGCGCGGAACCGGAAGCCTGGAATCCCCACATCCGGGGATTACGCGTGGACACCTTGTCGGCCGCGTACTCACGGTACCCACGCCAGTAGGCGGTGATGTTCCCGGCGTTGCCCACGGGAAGCACGTGGATGTCAGGCGCGTCGCCCAGCGCGTCCACGATCTCGAACGCGGCTGTCTTCTGCCCCTCGATGCGCACCGGGTTGACCGAATTCACCAGCGCCACGGGGTAGTTCTCGGAGAGCCCGCGCGCGAGCGTCAGGCAGTCGTCGAAGTTGCCGTCGACCTGGAGGATGCGGGCGCCGTGCACGAGCGCCTGTCCCATCTTGCCCAGGGCGATCTTGCCCTGGGGCACCAGGACGGCGCAGACCATGCCGGCCCGTACGGCGTAGGCGGCGGCGGAGGCGGAGGTGTTGCCCGTGGAGGCGCAGATGACCGCGCGCGCTCCCTCTTCCTTCGCCCGGGTGATGGCCATGGTCATGCCCCGGTCCTTGAAGGACCCGGTGGGGTTGGCGCCCTCCACCTTGAGGTGGACCTCGCAGCCCGTGCGCTCGGAGAGCACCTGGGCGGGGACGAGCGGGGTGCCGCCCTCGCGCAGGGTGACGACCGGGGTGTCGGCGGTGACCGGAAGACGGTCGCGGTATTCCTCGATGATGCCGCGCCACTGGTGGGTGCCGGAGGTGGCGGGACGGTTGCTGTTGGCAGACATTGCTCTCGTTATCCCTTTTCCTGCTTCGCCCTGCGCCTTACTCGCCCTCGACCCGCATGATGCTGGCCACGTCACGGACCGTGTCCAGCCTGCGGAGGGCCTCGACCGTGGCCGACAGGGCCGCGTCGGGGGCCCGGTGGGTGACGACGACGAGGGAGGCCTCGCCGTCCTTGCCCTGCTGGCGGACCGTGTCGATGGAGACGCCGTGCTCGGCGAAGACCGTGGCGACCTGGGCCAGCACACCCGGCTTGTCGGCCACGTCGAGGCTGATGTGGTAGCGGGTGACCACCTCGCCCATGGTGGACACCGGCAGGCGGGTGTAGGCGGACTCGCCGGGTCCGGTGGCCTCGGCGACCTTGTTGCGGCAGACGGCGACGAGGTCGCCGAGGACGGCGGAGGCGGTCGGCGCGCCGCCCGCGCCCGGGCCGTAGAACATCAGCTGGCCGGCCGCGTCCGCCTCGATGAAGACCGCGTTGTACGCCTCGCGCACCGACGCCAGCGGGTGGGTCAGCGGGATCATCGCCGGGTGGACGCGGGCGCTGACGGACCGGCCGTCGGCGGCCCGCTCGCAGATGGCGAGGAGCTTGATGGTGCAGCCCATCTGCTTCGCCGAAGCGAAGTCGGCGGCGGTGACCTCCGTCATGCCCTCGCGATGGACGTCGTCCAGCCGCACCCGGGTGTGGAAGGCGATGCCGGCGAGGATCGCGGCCTTCGCGGCGGCGTCGAAGCCCTCGACGTCGGCGGTCGGGTCGGCCTCGGCGTAGCCGAGCGCGGTGGCCTCGTCGAGCGCCTCGGAGTAGCCCGCGCCGCTGGAGTCCATCTTGTCGAGGATGAAGTTGGTGGTGCCGTTGACGATGCCGAGCACCCGGTTGACCCGGTCGCCGGCGAGGGACTCGCGCAGCGGCCGGACCAGCGGGATGGCGCCGGCGACGGCGGCCTCGTAGTAGAGGTCCACACCGTGCTGCTCGGCGGCGGCGTGGAGGGCTGCACCGTCCTGGGCGAGGAGCGCCTTGTTGGCGGAGACGACGCTGGCGCCGTGCTCGAAGGCGGTGGTGATCAGGGTGCGCGCGGGCTCGATGCCACCGATGACCTCGATGACGACGTCGATGTCACCGCGTTTGACGAGGGCGGTGGCATCGGTGGTGATCAGCTCCTGCGGCACGCCCTCGCGTACCCGGTCGGGGCGCCGCACGGCGATTCCGACGAGCTCGACGGGCGCCCCGATGCGCTGCGTGAGGTCGTCCGCGTGCGTCGTCATGATGCGCGTCACCTCAGAGCCGACGACTCCACAGCCCAGCAGCGCCACCTTCAGCGGACGCGTACGCATCATCCGACCTCGTTTCTCAGTACACCTTCGGTTGACCCACAGTCTCACCCACTGGACGGGGAAATCCTCCCCGTCCAGTATCCGAGACCACTGTCACCCAGGATTTTTTCTTCTGTTTCTGTTTTTTTCGTCAGCCGACGTCGAGACGGAGGAGGTCCTCCTCCGTCTCCCGCCGGACGATCACTCGCGCCTGGCCGTCCCGGACGGCGACGACCGGGGGACGGAGCGCGTGGTTGTAGTTGCTCGCCATGGAGCGGCAGTAGGCGCCGGTGGCGGGGACGGCGAGCAGGTCGCCGGGGGCCACGTCGGCGGGGAGGAAGGCGTCCCGGACGACGATGTCGCCGCTCTCGCAGTGCTTGCCGACGACGCGCGAGAGCATCGCCTCGGCGGTGGAGGCGCGGGAGACCAGGGCGACGGAGTAGTCGGCGTCGTAGAGCGCGGTGCGGATGTTGTCGGACATCCCCCCGTCGACACTGACGTAGGTCCGCAGTCCGGGCAGCTCCTTGGTGGTGCCCACCTCGTAGAGCGTGAAGGCGGTGGGGCCGACGATGGCGCGCCCGGGCTCGACGGAGATCCGCGGCACGGAGAGCCCGGCGGCGGCGCACTCGCGGGTGACGATCTCGCGCAGGGCGGTGGCGATCTCGTGGGGCTCGCTGGGGTCGTCGTCGGCGGTGTAGGCGATGCCCAGGCCGCCGCCGAGGTCGATCTCGGGCAGCTCGACGCCGTGCTCGTCGCGGATCTGCTTCAGCAGCCCGACGACGCGGTGGGCGGCGACCTCGAAGCCGGAGGTGTCGAAGATCTGCGAGCCGATGTGGGAGTGGATGCCGAGGAGCTCCAGCCCGTCGAGCTTGAGCGCCCTGCGCACGGCCTCGGCGGCCTGCCCGCCCGCCAGCGGGAGCCCGAACTTCTGGTCCTCGTGGGCGGTGGCGATGAACTCGTGGGTGTGCGCCTCGACGCCGACCGTCACCCGGATCAGTACGCCCTGGCGCTTGCCGAGCCGCTCGGCGATGTGGGCGACGCGCACGATCTCCTGGAAGGAGTCGACGACGATCCGCCCCACGCCGGCCTCGACGGCACGGGTGATCTCGTCGGTGGACTTGTTGTTGCCGTGGAGGGCGATGCGCCCGGCGGGCATCCCGGCGTCGAGGGCGGTGAGGAGCTCGCCGCCGGAGCAGACGTCGAGGTTGAGGTCCTCCTCGTGCAGCCAGCGGACGACGGCGCGGGAGAGGAACGCCTTCCCCGCGTAGAACACATCGGCATCGGGCCCGAACGCGTCGCGCCAGGCCCGGCACCGCGCGCGGAAGTCGTCCTCGTCGAGGAAGTAGGCGGGCGTACCGAACTCCTCGGCGAGCCGCTTGACGTCCATCCCGCCGACGGTGACGACACCGTCGGCGCCGCGGGCGACGGTCCGGGACCAGACGCGGGGGTCGAGCTCGTTGAGATCGGCGGGCGGGGCGACGTAGTGGCCCTCGGGAAGGACGTCGGCGTAGCGGGGCCCGGCGGGGTGGGCGGAACGACTCATGACTGGCGATCCCCTTGTTACAGGTGTGCGGGTGCGGTGATGCCGAGCTGGGTCAGGCCGTTGGCCAGCACCTTGCCCGTGGCCTCGGCGAGGGCCAGGCGGGCGCGGTGAACGGCCGAGGGTTTCTCGTCACCGCGGGGCAGGACGGGACAGCCGGCCTGCCATCTCAGAAAGGCGTCCGCGGTCCGCTCCAGGTGCCGCGCGAGCCGTTCGGGGGCACGGGCGGCGGTGATGCGCGCGTGGTCGGCGAGGGCGCCGAGGAGGGCGTCGGCGCTGCTGTCGAGGGGACCGACGGACGATCCGAACCCGAGGTCGCGCGCATTGCGCTGCAAGGCCCGGCTCCGGGCGTGGGCGTACCGGACCCGGAACAACGGATTCCCGTCCTTCTGCACGAGCAGCAGGGACCGGTCGAGGCCGGGGGGAGAGAGCAGACTCCACCGGGCGGCGTCGGAACCGAGCCGCGCGAGCAGCTCGGGCGAAGGCGTCGACGACAACGCGTCTGCCGAATACTCCGCCGCCAGCACCTCCCGGACGATCTCCTCACCGGAGGCCGCGTCGAGGGTGATGTTGAGGAAGCCGGGCCCGGCGATGTCGACACGGGCGATACCGGGCCGGGCGACAAGCCGGCGCCGCAACACCTCAGCGATCTCCAGGGCGGGACGGTCGCCGCCCTTGGCAAGCTGCAGGGCCACATTGGTGGCGTAGTCACCGCAGCCGGGCCGGGGGGGCACCCGCACGCTGACCCGCTCCGGCACGGGCGCGCACAGCTCGTCGTCCTCGACGGCGCGGCGCACGGTGTGCAACACGGTGCGGGAGAGATCGGCGGGGGTCACAAGGCAAGCCTAGGGGAGAAGGTGCCGCACTCCGCGAACCGGTTTCACCCTGCGGGACGGACGACGGGCTCGGCATCCCCCGCCGCCCCCTCCCCCTCCGGCCATCCCACCAGCCTCCGCACGAGCCGCACCATCTCCGCCGGCTCGAACGGCTTGGCCAGAAACGCGTCCGCCCCGGCGGACCAGCCGCTCTCGATCTCATAGGGGGTGCAGGCGCTGATGATCGCGATCGGAATGTCCCGGGTCCGCGCGTCGGCCCGCAGCCGGGCGGCCGTGTTCAGCCCGTCGAGCCGGGGCATCACGACATCCAGGGTCACCGCATCGGGACGCACCCGGTGCACGATCTCCAGACACTCGGCACCATCGGCCGCGGTCACGACCTCAAAGCCCTCCAGCTCGAGGTTGACCCTGATCAACTGCCGGATGACCTTGTTGTCGTCCACAACAAGGACCCGGCCGGACAAGCCAGGCACACCCCGAGAGTAGGCGCGCCCCCGACCCCGCGTCCGGCTTTTCCCCACTTCCACCCC
>NZ_JAILXP010000190.1 GCF_020740895.1 Streptomyces sp. UNOB3_S3
CCGCCCCGCCCCCTCCCGCCGGTGGGCGACCGCGGCCAGTCCTTGGCCGGGGAATCCGTTTCCGGGTAATCGGGCTGGGGCACCTCCCAGCGGTAGCTGGGGGAGGGTGGGGTAGAACCGCGCCGAAGGCGCGGAAAACCCCCACGGCGGGGCAGCCGAAAGGCTCAGGAGTGGCCGAGGTCGTCCTCGGACTCCGGCGTGCCCGCCGTGTCGTCCTCCCGGAGGGAGAGGACGTCCACCCGCGTCTCGTCGATCACCGGCGGAGCCGGCCGCGGCGGGCGCGGCATCACGGCCGCCTCGGAGTGGCCGCCGCACCCGTACGAGAGGGAGACGACGTGCCCGTCCGCCGGCCCGAACTCATTGGCGCAGACGCCGAACGCCTGGCCGAGCGAGCCGCCGATGGGGACGAGGAAGCCGCAGCTGACGCAGGACGCGGGGGCCGCCTGGGCCATGGGGGTCTTGGAGCCGTGGGACTCGTCCCAGCGGTCGGCGGCGGTGTGGAGCCCGTAGCGGGAGAGGACCCGGGCGCGGCGCATGCCGAGTTCCTCGGCGAGGGCCGAGATGGAGCCGCGCCGGGGCGCGGTGGGCAGGTCGCGCGGGGGGCCGGCCGTGACGTCCGCGTCCTCGGCCTCGACGAGCTGGGCCATCTCCTCGGAGACGGCGGAGTTCGGCGGGGGCGTCTCCTCGCCGATGAAGCCCGGCTCCAGGCGCAGGTCCTCGGCGTCGGTGGGGAGCAGGTCGCCGGGGCCCATGTCGCCGGGGCGCAGCCGCTCGCTCCAGGGCACCCACTCGGGGGCGAGGAGGGCGTCGGAGCCGGGCAGGAGGACGGTCTCGTCAAGAGTGATGATCTTGGCGCGGGAGGCGCGGGCGACGGTGACGGCCCAGCGCCAGCCCCGGTAGCCGGGGTCCTCGCAGAGGAAGTAGTGCGTGACGACGCGGTCCCCGTCGGCGACGACCTCGACGTGGTCACCGACCTTGCCCGGCCGGGCCGCTTCCTCGGCGGCCGCCCGGGCGAGTTCGACCGCCTCGGCGCACAGGCGGTCCGGGGTACGGCTTCGCATCGCAGCACTCACAAGAATCGATTCTCTCTTCCACGCCGTCTCACGAGTGCGCCAGCCGAACGATCGGGCACGCGGACGGAGCGGACCGCTGGGCCGCGTCGACGTCCGCGCCCGACGGCCTGGGGCGCACCTGTCATCACCCATTCTGCGGGATGGGGACTCGGGGTGCGGCCAGGAGCTGCGGCCGGTGGCGCGCTACGCACGCTACCCCGCGCGGCCACCCGGGGGATACCCGGGCTTCGGCGAGCCCCGCGCGTCGTCGTGGCCGGGCCCGGCGCGTCGTGGTGGGCGGGCCTCGCGCGTCGTCGTGGGCGCGCCCCGTGGATACCGCGAAAGTGCCATGCGGGGTGTCAGTTGGGGCAGTATGGCGTGGTGGGAGCCATCCGGTCAGCCGAAGGCGGTCCGCTGCGCCGTACGGCCCGGGGCGTCGGCCGGGTGCTGCGCGCTCCCTTCCGGGGTGCGGCGCGGGGCGTGCGCCGGGCGACGCACGCGCACGGCGCGGGCGAGTCGGGTCTGGGCAAGCTGATCGAGTTGCACGCGGTGAATTCGGCCGGTGACGTACTGATCACGATCGCCCTGGCGTCCACCGTCTTCTTCTCGGTGCCCACGGACCAGGCGCGGGGGCGGGTGGCCCTGTACCTGGCGGTGACGATGGCGCCGTTCGTCTTCCTGGCGCCGGTGATCGGTCCGCTGCTGGACCGGGTGCCGCACGGCCGGCGGGCGGCGATGGCGTCCGCGATGCTGGCGCGGGCGGTGCTGGCGCTGACGATGTCGGGCGCGGTGGCGAGCGGCGGGCTGGAGCTGTATCCGGCGGCGCTGGGGGTGCTGGTGGCGTCGAAGGCGTACGGGGTGGTGCGCTCGGCCGTGGTGCCGAGGCTGCTGCCACCGCGGATCGCGCTGGTGAAGGCGAATTCCCGGGTGACGCTGGGCGGCCTGCTGGCGACGGGCCTGGCGGCCCCGCTGGGCGCGGGGCTGCATCAGCTGGGGCCGCAATGGCCGCTGTACGGGGCGTGTGTGGTCTTCGCGTTCGGGACGTATCTGTCGTTCTCGCTGCCGCCCAAGGTGGACTCGGCCAAGGGTGAGGCGCGGGCGCGGCTGACCTCGCCGGAGCACCGGAGCAGGAGGCGGGGGAAGCGCGGGCGGACGAGGGCTCCCGGGCTGCGCACGGTGGGGGCGTCGGTGGTGCACGGGCTCCAGGCCAATGGGGCGCTGCGGATGCTGTCGGGGTTCCTGACGTTCTTCCTGGCGTTCCTCCTGCGGGTGCATCCGCTGGGCGGGCTGGGTCCGGCGGCCTCGCTGGGTGTCGTGGCCGTGGCGGCGGGCGCGGGGAACGCGCTGGGGACGGCCATGGCGGCGCTGCTGCGCTCGCGCGGGCCGGAGAAGACGATCGCGCTGGTGCTGTCGGTGACGCTGGGGACGACGATCGTGGCGGCGGCGCTGTTCGGGGCGTTCCTGGTGGTCGTGGTGGCGGCGGTGGCGGGGATCTCGCAGGCGCTGGGGAAACAGTCGCTGGATTCCCTCATTCAGCGGGATGTGCCGGAGGAGGTGCGGACGTCGGCGTTCGCCCGTTCGGAGACGTTGCTGCAGATGTGCTGGGTGGTGGGCGGGGCCATCGGGATCCTGCTGCCGCTCAATGGGGTGGTGGGGATGTCGGTGGCGGCGGCGTTCCTGGCGCTGGGGGCGGCCACTGCCGTACGGGGGCTGCTGACGGCCGCCCGGCGCGGCTCGCCGCACCCGCGCGTGGCCTGATGCGAGGGGCCCGATAGCCTGCCCGCATGACCGTTACTGATGACCTCGCGGTGTCGGGTCGCGCCCCCGAGGAGCCCGGCCGCGGCAAGCGCCGCCGTGCCGCGGCCGCCGTCGGCGCCGTGGCCCTCGGGCTCGTCGCCCTCACCGCCTGCGACAAGCCCACGCCGCTGGCGACCGTGACCGTCGGTTCGACCACGGTGACCTCCGAGGCCGCCTGCTACGACGACGGCAACTCCCTCGGCAATGAGAAGGTCGCCTCCTGCCTCAAGGAGAGCGCCGGGGAGACCGTCAAGGCGTCCATGGAGGACAAGCTCCGCTTCGGCGTCGACCCGAAGATCGCCGACGAGGGCTGGACCATCTTCATCAACGGCCAGCCCGCCGAGCAGGAGCCGAACAAGAAGACGTACCGGACGATTCCGGCCAGCGCCTTCTTCGCCGGCGGCCAGGGCGGTGCCGCTGCCAAGACGCAGGTCAGCATCGTCGAGGTGAGCACGGGCAAGGCCCTGGGCGTCTGGAACTTCACCGTCGAGCGCGAGTCCTGACCCCGCGACCGATGCGTGTCCTCGTCGTCACCGCCGTCCCGGCGGAACGTGACGCCGTGACCGCCGCCGCGCCGGGCCGGCGGGAGTTCCCGCTGCCCGGCGGCGCCGTGCTGCACCGGGTGGTGCGAGGCGGCGGCGCGGTGGTGTGCGACGTGCTGGCCGCCGGTGTCGGCCCGGCCGCCGCGGCGGCCGGGGCGGCGACGGCGCTGACCGCCGCCGCGCTCGCGGGCGACCCCTACGGCCTGGTGGTCTCCGCGGGCATCGCGGGCGGCTTCGCGCCCGTCGCGCCCGTCGGCGCCGTGGTGGTGTCCGACGCGGTGGTCGCCGCCGACCTGGGCGCCCAGTCCGGCGACGGCGGTTTCCTGTCGGTCACCGAGCTGGGCTTCGGCTCGCACGCCCACCGGGCGGCGGAGGAGCTCGTCCGGGCCGTGGCCGGGGCGACCGGCGCGGTGCGCGGCGAGGTGCTGACCGTGTCCACCGCCACCGGCACCGCGGAGCGGGCCGGGGAGCTGGTGGCCCGTCACCCGGGCGCGGTGGCCGAGGGCATGGAGGGCTTCGGCGTCGCCGAGGCCGCGGCGGCCCACGGGGTGCCCGTGCTGGAGCTGCGGGCGGTGTCCAACGAGGTCGGGCCGCGCGACAAGGGCGCCTGGCGCATCGGGGAGGCGCTGCGCGCGCTCACCGGCGCCTTCGGAAAGCTTTTTCCCGTACTGGATTCCCTGCCCGATTCCTTGCCCGATTCGCTGCCCGATTCGCTGCCTGCCCAGGGGGGCTGACATGAGCGCGCCGCTCAAGATCGCCTATTCGCCGTGTCCCAACGACACCTTCGTCTTCGACGCCTGGGCACACGGCCGGATCCCCGGCGCGCCCGCCCTGGACGTCACCTTCGCCGACATCGACATCACCAACGGCATGGCCGAACGCGGTGAATTCGATGTCCTGAAAGTGTCCTACGCGATGCTGCCGTGGGTCCTGGACGAGTACGCGCTGCTGCCCTGCGGCGGGGCGCTGGGGCGCGGCTGCGGCCCGCTCGTACTGACCCGGGAGGCGGCGGACCCGGCGGACCTGACGGGGAGGACGGTGGCGGTGCCGAGCGAACGCTCGACCGCGTACCTGCTGTTCCGGCTGTGGGCGGCCACCGAGATCCCCGGCGGGGTCGGGGAGGTCGTGGTGCTGCCCTTCCACGAGATCATGCCGGCCGTGCGGGACGGCAAGGTGGACGCCGGCCTGGTCATCCACGAGGCCCGCTTCACCTACATGGACTACGGGCTGCGCAAGCTCGCCGACATGGGCGAGCACTGGGAGAGCACCACGGGCCTGCCCATTCCGCTGGGCGCCATCATCGCCAAGCGCTCGCTGGGCGCGGAGCGGCTGCGGGAGCTGGCCGAGACGGCCCGCACCTCGGTGCGGATGGCCTGGGACGACCCGGCGGCCTCCCGCCCGTACGTCCTGGCGCACGCCCAGGAGATGGACCAGGCGGTGGTGGACCAGCACATCGGGCTGTACGTGAACGAGTTCACCGCGGGCCTGGGCGAGGAGGGCTACGCCGCCGTGCGCGGGCTGCTGACCCGCGCCGCGGCCGAGGGGCTCGTGCCTCCCCTCGGCCCGGACGCGCTCGACTTCGTGTAGCCCTGCGCGGCGTGCGGCCCTACACGTCCAGCTGGTCGGCGACGGCGCGCAGCATGCCAGCGATCTTGGAGCCGGAGGCCTTGTCGGGGTAGCGGCCGCGCTCGAGCTGCTGGGTGACGTTCTCCAGGAGCGTGGTGAGGTCCTGGACGATGGAGGCCAGCTCGTCGGGCTTGCGGCGCTGCGCGGCGGCGACCGACGGGGGGGCTTCGAGCAGGGTCACCGACAGCGCCTGGTCACCGCGCTGGCCGGCCACCACGCCGAACTCCACGCGCTGGCCGGGCTTGAGGGCGTCGACCCCGTCCGGGAGCACCGAGGAGTGCACGAAGACGTCTCCGCCGTCGTCGCGGGAGAGAAAGCCGAAGCCCTTCTCGCTGTTGAACCACTTGACCTTGCCGGTAGGCACGTCTGTCCTCGTCCTCGTGTCTCGTCGGATACCGAAAAAAACGAAAAATCGCTGCAATCAAAAGAAAAACAGCTCTGGATAGCACTACAGCGGGCCGCAAGACCCGCTACCCCCAAGGCTAATGGTCCCGGGCCCGGTGACAAGACGTCCTCGGGTCGTACCTCTGCGCGTCCGATCTGTTCGCCGTCATCCGGCCGCCATACCGCCGCCCTGGGATCTACCCTGGTCAGGTGAGTAGCGAAACGCCCCGAGCCGGGGATCTGCTGGTACGGACCGGTGCCGTCGTCTTTCTGGTCGGTGCGGTGGCCACTCTGGCCACGGTCGCCCCGCTGTTCCTCGGCGCCGATCCCCTGCCGCCCGCAGCGTACTTCGTCTGCATGCTGATGGGTGCGGGATTCCTGATCTCCGGGGCCGGAGTGCTGCGCTCCATCGCCGAGCAGCGCCGCGAGGCGCGCGGGGCGATGGAGTCCGCGCCGGGTTCCGCGGGCTAGTCCGCGAGCCGGTCCGCCGGGCGGGCGCGGTGGGCGCGGTGGCCACGCAGCCAGGCCGGGAAGTCGGTCAGGCCGCCGGGCAGGACCACGTCCGCCCCGGCCGCGCGCAACTCGGCCACGTCGTATGGCCCGGTGGGCACCGCCACCGCGAGCGCACCCGCCTTCCGCGCGCCGCGCACGTCCCCTATGTGGTCGCCGACGTAGACGGAGGCGCCGTGGGCGCGCAGGGCGAGGGCCTTGTCCTCGGCCCACAGGTCGCCGATCAGCTCGTCGGCGTCGATGCCCAGGTGGTCCAGATGGAGCCGGGCGTTCCGGGGGTTCTTGGCGGTGACGACGATGGACCGGCCGCCCAGTTCCCGGATGGCGGCCAGGGAGTCCAGCGCGCCCGGCATCGCGGGCGAGGGGGCGATGCCGTGCTCGGGGTAGCCCGCCAGGTAGAGGGCGTTGGCCTCGGCGATCCGCTCCTCCGGGAACCAGTTGCGCAGTTCCTCGACGAGCGGCGGGCCCAGTCTGCTGATGACCAGGTCGAGGTCGATGTAGGTGTCCGTGGCGGCCGAGAGCGCCGCGTAGGCGGCCCTGATGCCGGGCCGCGAGTCGACCAGGGTCAGGTCGAGGTCGAAGCCGACCGTGAAGGTGTACCGGTGGTCCGTGCGCGGGGTCGTGCTCGGATACGGGGTCATGCCCCACATTGTGCCAAGCACCCCACCCGTACACTTAGCCTCGCCTAACCACAGCCGTTCGCGGCATTGGGGCCGCCATGGCCGTAATGCCGGTTTATCTATCCGCCGACCTTTTTGAGGCCGGCCGTTTTGGAAGCGATGTCAGCCGCCGTCCCGATCAGCAGCCCCGGACCGTCCTCGGTCCGCCGCCGCGTCGGCTGGATGGCGGCAGCGGTCGCCGCCCTGCTCGTCGCGGCCCTGCTCAGCCTCGCCGTCGGCAGCCGCCCGGTGGCCCCCTCCCACGTCCTCGACGCACTGCTGCACGGCGGCACGGACCCCGACTCCGTGACCGTGCGCAGCTTCCGTGTGCCGCGCACCCTGATCGGGGTGATGGTCGGCGCGGCCCTCGCCCTGGCCGGCACCGCGCTCCAGGGCATCACCCGCAACCCCATCGCCGACCCGGGCGTCCTCGGCGTCAGCCAGGGCGCCTCGCTGGGCGTGGTCGTCGCCATGACGGCGGCGGGACTGCACCGGCTGAGCGACTACGTCTGGTTCGGCTTCGCGGGCGCCGCGGTGGCCTCCGTGGCCGTCTACGCCGTCGCCACGCGCGGGCGCGGCGGGGCCTCGCCGGTGAAGCTGGCGCTGGCCGGAGCCGCGATCAACGCGCTGCTGGTCTCCGTCATCTCCGGCGTCCTGACCACGGAGGCGTCGGCGCTGGACGAGTTCCGCTTCTGGCAGGTCGGCTCGATCGCCGGGCGCGACGCGGCCATCGCCGCCCAGCTCTGGCCGTTCCTGCTGGCGGGGGCGGTACTGGTGGTGGCGTCCGCCCGGGGCCTGGACGCACTCGCGCTCGGCGAGGACATGGCGAAGGGCCTGGGCCGCAACGTGGGCCTCGTCCGGATCACCGCCGGGCTCGGCGCCACCGTGCTCACCGGCGCCGGGGTCGCGGCCGCCGGCCCGATCGCCTTCCTGGGCCTGGCCGTCCCGCACATCGCCCGCGCCCTCGTCGGCACCGGCCACCGCTGGGTGCTGCCCATGGCCGCGCTGCTCGGCCCCGTGATCCTGCTGACCGCCGACGTCCTCGGCCGGGTGATCTACACGGAGGGCGAGGTGCCGTCCGGGGTGATGACCGCGCTGCTCGGCCTGCCCTTCCTCGTGACGCTGGTCCGCCGCAAGGCGGTGGCGGCGTGAGCGCGATACCCACTCGTCCCCACGGTTACACGCTGGTCCGGGCCGGGCGCGGCTCGTTCCTCCTCCACCGGCGCGCCACGGCCGCCGCCCTGGCGCTGACCGTGCTGCTGGCCGGGGCGTGCCTGGCGTACCTGTGCCTGGGCATGCCGAACACCTCGCCGGGCGAGGCCCTGAAGGTGCTGCTCGGGCAGCCGTCCCCGGCCGAGTTCACCGTGGGCACCGCCCGGCTGCCCCGGATGACCGTGGGCCTCCTCGCCGGGGCCGCCTTCGGCGTGGCCGGGGCGCTCATCCAGACCGTCGCCCGCAACCCCCTGGCCAGCCCCGACGTCATCGGTGTCAGCCAGGGCGCGGGGGCGCTCACCGTCGGGGCGATGACCTTCGGCGTCACCTCGTACTCCGTCCTGCCCTACCTGTCGGTGGCGGGCGGGCTGCTCGCGGCGGGCCTCGTCTACGCCTTCGCGTGGCGGGGCGGGCTCCAGGCCGCGCGCTTCGTCCTCATCGGCATCGGCTTCGCCGTGGCCCTGCGCTCGGTCACCCACCTGTTCCTGACCAAGGGCGACTACCTCGTCGCCCAGCAGGCCAAGGTCTGGCTGACGGGCTCCCTGGGCGCCCGCGGCTGGGACGAGGCGGCACCGCTCGCCTGGACCCTGCTGGCGGCCCTCCCGGCGATCTGCTGGGCGGCGCGGGCGCAGCGCACGGTGTCGCTGGACGACGCCACCGCGACCGCGCTGGGCGTCCGGCTGAGCCGCACCCGGCTGGGGCTGGTGGGCCTCGGCGTCGTCCTCGCCTCCGTCGCCACGGGCGCGGCGGGCCCGGTGGACTTCGTGGCCCTGCTCGCCCCGCAGATCGCCCGCCGCGTCACCCGCACCGCGCAGATCCCGCTGCTGAGCTCGGCGCTGCTGGGCGCGTTCATCGTGGTGACGGCGGACCTGCTGGGACGCAAACTCCTGGAGCCCACCCAGCTGCCGGTGGGCGTCCTCACGGCGGCCGTGGGGGCGCCGTACCTGATCTGGCTGATCGCCCGCGGGCGTACGGGAGGGAAAGCGTGACTGTTACCACGAGTCGGCTCGGCGCCCGGGATCTGACGCTCTCCTACGAGGAGCGCACGGTCGTCGAGGGCCTGGACCTGGACGTCCCGGACGGCGAGGTCACGGTGATCGTCGGCCCCAACGCGTGCGGCAAGTCGACGCTGCTGCGCGCGCTGGGGCGGCTGCTGAAGCCCGCGCGGGGCTCGGTGCTGCTCGACGGCGAGGAGCTCGCCCGCGTCCCGACCCGGCGGGTCGCCCGGTCGCTGGGGCTGCTGCCCCAGACCCCCGTGGCGCCCGAGGCCATCACCGTCGCCGACCTCGTCGCCCGCGGCCGGCAGCCGCACCAGCGGTGGTGGCAGCAGTGGTCGGAGGACGACGAGCGGGCCGTCGCCGACGCCATGGCCCGCACGGATGTCGCCGCGCTCGCGGACCGTCAGGTGGACGAACTCTCCGGCGGGCAGCGCCAGCGGGTGTGGATCGCGATGGCACTCGCGCAGGAGACGGATCTGCTGCTGCTCGACGAGCCGACGACGTACCTCGACATCTCCCACCAGGTGGAGGTCCTGGACCTCGTCCGCCGCCTCAACCACGAGCGGGGGCGCACGGTGGTGGCCGTGCTGCACGACCTGAACCAGGCGGCGCGGTACGCGGATCGCCTGGTGGCGATGAAGGACGGCCGGATCATGGCCCAGGGCCGGCCGTCGGAAGTGGTGACGGCGGAGCTCGTGCGGGAGGTCTTCGGCCTGGAGTCGGTGGTCGTACCGGACCCGGTGACGGGTGGCCCGCTGATCGTGCCGGGGAGGCCGTGGGAGGGGTGACCACCCCGGGCGACACGCCCGGAAAGGCCTACCCCGGCCGCCGCGCCCGCCACAGCACGAACGCCGCCGACGCCACCGCCGCCACCTTCACCACCACCGGCCACGTCTCGGCCAGGGCCGACGCCATCGCCCCCTGCGGTATCGGGTCGCCCCAGCGGCCCTCCGTGCGGCCCCAGAGCCAGACAACCGCGCCGGCCACCGCCAGGCCGGGGACGCCCATGACGGCCCACTTCGACTCCGTCTGGGTGAGGCGGCGCGTGGCGTAGGCCAGGGCCCAGCCCGCCGCCAGGACCAGCCAGTTGCCGAGGATCGCCCCGGCGACCAGCAGCACGGCCACGAGCAGCAGGAGCGGGCTCATGGGGACGCCGTCCTTGGAGCGCCAGAAGCTGAAGCGGCGGTCGTCGGCGAGGTCGTCACCGGGGGCGTCGTCCTCGCCGGCCTCCGTCCCGGACTCGGCCGCAGTGACGGGAGCCGCCTCCGTCTCCGGCCGCTTCGCCTGCGGCGGCTTCAGCATGTCCGGGATCTCGATCCCCCCGGTGAAGCCGTGCACGGCGTCCCCGCCGCCCGCCTCCGTCCCCGCCGTCTTCGTGAACGGGCCCGGTCGCACCTGCCACCACTCCGCCGCCGGGTCCGCCGTCCGGGGCCCGAGCTCCTCCTCCGTCGCCAGGTGCGGCGGCGCCGCCGGCCCGCCCAGCCGGGGCGGCCGGGGCACGGACGGCACCGCCTCCTCCGCCTCCGGCCGCCGCTGCGCCGGCACCCGGCCCGCGTCGGCGGCGGGGGCCGCCGCCCCCGCCGCCACCGCCTCCGACGGCGTGCCCAGCCCGTCGAGGATGCGCTGCACGGCGGCGGGGGTGTCGGCGCCCTCGGCCGCCCGGCGGCGTTCGATCTCGGCGCGCAGCCGGGAGACCAGCCGCATCCGGTCGCCGGACGTGAGCGACTGTCTCTGGGCGAGGTCGCCGACCCTGCTCAGATAGTCGTAAACCAGCTGATCACTCTCGATCCCCACCGAAGCCCCCAAGACCGCACGAGCCGTCGAACCCCACCGAAGGTACCGGTTCCGCACCCCCGCCACCCCGTCACGGGCGAAGCCCGGACGAAGCCCTGACGAAGCCGGTGAACCCGGGGCCGCGACACGGCGACCCGGTACCGTAAACAGAATGACCACTTCGCGGGAGAACGGCAGCACCGGCGGCGGTACGGCGGCGGAGCCGCGCACACTCGCCGAGGAGCTGCGGGGGCGGCCCGACGACGCCCTCGCCGACCTCCTCCGCGCCCGGCCCGACCTGCTCGGTCCCGTCCCCGGCGACCTCACCCAGCTCGCCACCCGCGCCGCCACCCGAGCCTCCGTCGTCCGGGCGCTGGACCGGCTGGACCGGTTCGCGCTCCAGGTCGCCGAGGCGCTGGCCGTGGCCCCGGACCCCTGCCCGTACGGGACGCTCGCCGCACTCATGAACGGCGACCGACCGGATGACCCGCGCATCGCGGCCGAGCTCCCCCGCGCCGTCGCCACGCTGCGCGAGACGGCCCTGGTGTGGGGCGGCGAGGACCGGCTGCGGCTCGTCCGCACCGTCCGCGAACTCCTCGCGCCGACCGCCGCGCGCCCGTCCCCCACCGGGCTGGGCCCCGGCGTCGCCGAGGCGTCGGCCGGGATGTCGCCGGGCCGGCTCCAGGCGATCATCGCGGCGGCCGGGCTGCCCGCGACCCATGACCCGGTAACCGCCGTGGCAGCGCTGACCTCCCTTTTCGAGGACCGCGAGCGCATGGCCGCGCTGCTCTCCGACGCGCCCGCCGAGTCCCTGGCCGTGCTCGGCAGACTCCAGTGGGGCCCGCCCTACGGCACGGTCACCGCCACGCCCGCCCCGCACCTGCGCTGGCTCCTCGACCGGGGCCTGCTGCTGACCGTCACGCCCGGCAGCGTCGTCCTCCCCCGCGAGGTGGCCCTGCACCTGCGCGCGGGGCGCGCCCACCACGCGCCCGAACCGGTCGCGCCCGGGCTCGAGCCCGTCACCGGGCACTCCGACCGGGTCGTCGACGCGACCGCCGCCGGAGCGGCGTTCACCGCGCTCACGACCGTCGAGGAGCTCCTCGCCGACTGGGAGACCGCCGGCCCGCTCGTGCTGCGCGCGGGCGGCCTGAGCGTCCGGGACCTCAAGCGCACCGCGACCCGCCTGGACACCACCGAGACGGCCGCCGCGTTCTGGGCCGAGCTGGCGTACGCGGCGGGCCTGCTCGCCTCCGACGGCGACGTCGACGAGCGCTACGCCCCGACCCCCGCCTACGACGACTGGCTGCCGCTGCCCGCCGAGCGCCGCTGGCTGCACCTGGCGACGGCGTGGCTGGCCATGACCCGCACGCCCGGCCTCACGGGCGAGCGGGACGCCAAGGGCCGGACGCTCTCCGCCCTCGGCCCGGACCTCGACCGCTCCCCCGCCCCCGAGGTCCGCCACCGGGTGCTGACCCTCCTCGCCGGGCTGCCCGCCGGGGCGTCCGTGGCCGAGGAGACGCTGCTGACCCGGCTGCGCTGGGAGCGGCCGCCGCGCGCGGCGGCCCCGGACGCGCCCGAGGACACCCGGTCCCGGCTGGCCCGCTGGGCACTGGCCGAGGCGGAGCTGCTGGGCGTGACGAACCGGGGAGCGCTCTCCGCGCCCGGCCGGGCCCTCCTCGACGACCCCGCCAAGGCCCCCGGCCTGCTCGCCCCGCTGCTCCCCGAACCGCTGGACCACGTCCTGCTCCAGGCGGACCTGACCGCCGTCGCCCCCGGCCCGCTGCGCCGCCCGCTCGCGCAGGCCCTGGCGGTGCTCGCGGACATCGAGTCCAAGGGCGGCGCGACCGTCTACCGCTTCACCCCCGAGTCCGTGCGCCGCGCCCTGGACGCGGGCCGCACGGCGGCCGATCTCCACGCGTTCCTCACCGCGCACTCGCGGACGCCCGTGCCGCAGCCGCTCACCTATCTGGTGGACGACGTGGCCCGGCGGCACGGCCGGCTGCGGGTCGGCGCGGCGTCGTCGTACCTGCGCTGCGACGACGAGGCGGTGCTGGGCGAGATCCTCGCCGACCGCCGTTCGGCGCCGCTGCGGCTGCGCCGCCTCGCCGGGACGGTCCTGGCGGCGCAGGTGGCGCCCGACGCGCTGCTGGAGGGGCTGCGGGCGATGGGGTACGCGCCGGCGGCCGAGTCCGCCGAGGGCGACGTGGTGGTCAGCCGCGCCGACGCCCACCGCACGCCGCCGCGCACCGCCCCGGCGCCCGTCCCCGACGGGCCGCCCGTCCCCGACGCGACGCTGCTGGGCGCGGCCGTCCGCGCCGTCCGGGCGGGGGACCTGGCCGCCACGGCCGAGCGCAAGCCCGTCGCCGCCCCGGCCCCCGCCGACGGCGGGCTGCCCCGCACCACGTCCGCCGACACCCTCGCCACGGTCCAGGCCGCCGTCCTCACCGGCGCCGCCGTCTGGATCGGCTACGTCAACGCGGAGGGCGCGGCCAGCCAGCGCGTCATCGCCCCGATCCGCGTGGAGGGCGGCTTCGTCACGGCGTACGACCACACGGCGGACGAGGTGCGGACGTATCCGCTGCACCGCATCACGGGAGTGGCGGAACTGGCGGACGACGTGGTGTGACGCCCTCGGGGGACCCGTGGTGGTCCCCCGGACCGGCCGCCCGGCCCACCCCGAACAGATACGTCGCCACGAACCCCGCCCCGTATCCCACCAGCAGCCCGAGCCCGTAGACGAGCACGGCCCGTCCCGCCCCG
>NZ_JAILXP010000191.1 GCF_020740895.1 Streptomyces sp. UNOB3_S3
GGGTGGGAAGGCGATGGGGGAGCCGCCGGAGATCACCAGGGCGAGGCCGCGGGCGACCGACAGCATCGCGAGTGTGGCGATGAAGGCGGGCAGCTTTCCGTACGCGACCAGGGCGCCCGAGATCAGGCCCGCGCCCGCGCCCACGGCGAGGCCGAGCGGCAGGGCCAGCCACACGGGCAGGCCGTGGCCGGTTGCGGCCCAGGCGACGACGGTCGCCGACAGCGCGGCCACCGAGCCGACGGACAGGTCGATGCCCGCCGACACGATCACGAACGTCAGGCCGAAGGCCAGGATCGCCGTGACGGACGCCTGTACCCCGACGTTGAGGAGGTTCTGTCCGTTCAGGAAGTCCCGGGAGAGGACGGTCATCGCCGCGATCAGGGCGAGCAGCCCGCCCAGTGGGCCGTTGCGGAGCACCGCCCGTGTGAACCACTGCCCGGTGCTCCCGGGCGCCCGAAGCACCTCAGCCGACATCGGAGCCCTCCATCGCGCTCTCGTCCTGGATGTTTGTGCGGACGGCCAGTTCCATGACCGCGTCCTGGGTGGCGGTTTCGGCCTCCAGCTCGCCGGTCAGGCGGCCCTGTGCCATGACGAGTACGCGGTCGCTCATGCCCAGGACCTCCGGGAGGTCGCTGGAGATCAGCAGGACCGCGTGGCCCGCCGCCGTCAGTTCGTTGACGAGCCGGTAGATCTCGACCTTCGCGCCGACGTCGATGCCGCGCGTCGGCTCGTCGAGGATCAGCAGCCGGGCGCCGGCCAGCAGCCACTTGCCGATGACGATCTTCTGCTGGTTGCCGCCCGAGAGGGTGCGGGCCTCGCGGTCCAGGCCGCTGTGGCGCACCTTCAGCCGGTCGGCGACGGCGGTCGCCGTCTGTCGCTGGGCGCGCCGGTCGACCAGGCCCAGGCGGGTGTCGCGGTCCAGCCGGGCCAGGGTGAGGTTGTCGCCCAGGGAGGCCCCGAGGACCAGGCCCTGGCCCTTGCGGTCCTCGGGGACGAGCCCCACGCCTGCCCGCATCGCCGCCCGTACGTCGCCCGGGGGCAGTCGCTCGCCGTCGATCTCGACCGTGCCCGTGTCGTAGCGGTCCGCGCCGAAGACCGCCCGCGCCACCTCCGTACGGCCCGCGCCGACCAGTCCGGCCAGGCCCACCACCTCGCCCGCCCGGATGTCGAAGCCGACGTCCGTGAAGGCCCCGCGCCTGGTCAGTCCCCGGACGCGCAGCAGCGGGGCGCCGGGCTCCGCGGGGCGTTCGCGGGGGTAGCGGTCGGTGATATCGCGGCCCACCATCAGCCGGATCAGCTCGTCCTCGGGCGTCGACGCGGGCACCTCGGCCACCGAGCGGCCGTCGCGCAGAACGGTCACGCGGTCGCCCAGGGCGGTGATCTCCTCCAGGTGGTGGGTGATGAAGACGATGCCGGCCCCGTCGGCGCGCAGCTCGCGCACGATGCCGAAGAGCGTGCCGGTCTCCTCGGCGGTGAGGACCGCCGTCGGCTCGTCCATGATCAGGACGCGGGCGTCCAGGCTCAGGGCCTTGGCGATCTCCACCATCTGCCGCTGGGCGACGCCGAGCTTGGCCACGGGCGTGGTGGGCGGCACGTCGAGGCGGACCCGGCGCAGCAGTGCCGCGGCGTTCCTCCGCAGGGCGCGCCGGTCGATCAGGCCGAGGGCGGTGCGCGGCTGGCGGCCGAGGAAGAGGTTCTCGGCGACGGTGAGACCGGGGACGAGGGTGAACTCCTGGTGGATGGTGGCGATGCCGAGCCGTTCGGCGTCCCGCCCGGAGCGGATCGTCACCTCCTCGCCGTCGGCCAGGATCCGGCCCGCGTCCGGGCGGTGGACCCCGGCGAGCGTCTTGATGAGCGTGCTCTTGCCCGCGCCGTTCTCGCCCAGGAGCACATGCACCTCGCCCGCGCGCACGCTCAAGGACACGCCGTCGAGGGCGCGGACGCCGGGGAAGGACTTCACCACGCCTTCCACGCGCAGCAGTTCCCGGTCCGGTGCGTCGTCGTTGACGCCGGTCATGCGTCGCCCCTCTCGGACGGCGGTGGGTTTACGTCACTCGCCGCAGGAGCGGCGGCGTACGAGCCGGGCCGGCAGCAGGACCGAGCCCGCCGGTCGCCCCGCGATCCTTTCCAGCAGGGTGTGCACGGCCGCCCGGCCGAGCGCCTCGGTGGGCTGGGCGACGGCGGTGAGCGGCGGGTCGAGGTGGGCGAACCAGGGCACGTCGTCGAAGGCCACGAGTGCCATGTCGGTGGGGACGCGCAGGCCGCGCGCCCGGAGTTCGTCCAGGGCGCCGAGGGCCATCAGGTTGTCGGTGGCGAGGACCGCGTCCGGCGGTTCGGCCGGCTCCAGCAGCTTCCGCATCACCCGCCGGCCCCCGGCGGGGCTCGGGTCCGGTGAGGCCCCGACGCGGGTGGGCGGCAGGGCGATGCCGTGCGCCGCCAGGGCCGCGCGGAAGACGGCGAGCCGTTCGTCGCCGGTGGGGGTGCCCGCCGGGGCGACGATCACGGCGGGCCGGCGTCGGCCCAGCGCGGCGAGGTGCGCGGCGAGTTCGGTGAGCGCGGCGCTGCCCTCGGCCCGGACGCAGGGCGCGGCGACGCCCGGGACGGCGCGGTCGAGCAGGACGAGTGGGGTGCCGGCGGCCACCGCCTCGCTGAGCATCGGGGAGCCGGTGCCGGCGGAGCTGACCATCAGCCCGTCGATGCGGCGGTCCAGGAGGGTGCGGATGTAGTCGTCCTGCTGCTCGGGGCTCTCACCGGCGTTGCCGATGATCAGGCTGTAGCCCAGCCGCCGGGCCTCCTGCTCGACGGCGTCGGCGAGTTCGGTGAAGAAGGGGTTGCGCAGATCGCTGACGACGAGCCCGAGGGTACGGGTCCGGGCGGTGCGCAGGGCGCGGGCGACGACGTTGGGGCGGTAGCCGAGCTCCTCGACGGCGGCCAGGACGCGTTCGCGGGTCTCGGCGACGGGGGAGCGGCCGTTGAGGACGCGGGAGACGGTGGCCGCGGACACTCCGGCCCGCTCGGCGACGTCCTTGATGTTCGCCATGGTCCCCTCCCCGGTCGTCTTCGTGCGATCGATCTCTGTGCAATCGATTTCACGCCCTCAGGAAATCGATTGCACGGAGTGGGGGTCAAGACGCCATGGGTGTGACGCCCGTCACCGGGCCGCCATGGGTGGGCCTGTGCGGGGCCGGAGTCACCCGTCCGGCCCAGGGCCCGTACGGGCACGGCGGGCCGGAGGGCGGCCGCTCCGCGCGTCCCGGCGGGTCTCGCTCTGGGTGAGCGGGCGGGAGCTCCGAGTCGCGGGTGGCGCGGGCCGGGGTCATGCTGGCACCACCGTGGCCGACACCGGCCGGCCCGGCCCCCGGAACCCGGCCCGGCCACGGGCGGAACCCCGGGGGCGGTCGCGCCCGACGGCGTCCCGGCCGGCAGGCACTCCTTGACGCACGAGCGAGGGGACAAGTGTGACCATGGCCGAGACCAAGCTCCCTCCCCGCGGACGCCGCCCCGACGCTCCCGGCACCGAGGACGCCTTCCTGCGGCTCGCGGCCCTCCCGCCCGGCCGGGAGCGCGACCGGCTCCGGCACGACGTGATCGCCGCCTGGCTGCCCATGGCCGAACGCGTCAGCCTGCGCTTCCGCAAGTGCGGGGAGAGCCCGGCGGACCTGCGCCAGGTGGCCGCGCTCGCCCTCGTCCACGCCGTGGACCGCTACGACCCCGGGCTCGGCTACGCCTTCGAGTCCTTCGCCATCCCCACGATCAGCGGCGAACTCAAACGGCACGTCCGCGACCATGTGTGGTCCCTGCACATCCCGCGCCGGGACCAGGAGCTGCGGGCCGCCGTCCGCGCCGCCCGCGCCCGGCTGGAACAGCGGGGCGCGGGCAGCACGGTCACCCCCGCCGAACTCGCCGCCGAGACCGGGCTGTCGGAGGAGGAGGTACGGCGCGGGCTCGACGCGGACGGCGTCCACCAGACGCTCTCGCTCGACCACTCCGTCGCCGGCGCCGACGAACTCCCCCTCGCCGACACCCTGGGCCTGGCCGACCGGGCGCTGGACCTCGTTGTCGACCGGCAGTCGCTGCGCCCCCTCCTGGACGCGCTGCCCGAGCGCGAACGGTACGTCCTGTACTGGCGCTTCTTCGGCAATCTCACCCAGAAGCAGATCGGGGCGCGCCTGGGCGTCTCCCAGATGCAGATCTCCCGCATCCTCAACCGCACCTGCGACCGGCTGCGCCGGCAGCTGCTCGCCGCGGCCTGACCCGCCGGGGTCCCCCGTCCCCGTTGTTCCACCCGGTCTCCCCGACTGAGGGAAGGCGTACCGCCATGACGTCACAGCACTCGCGGCTGACCCCCGACCTGCCGCCGATCGTCGAGATACCGGACCTGCCCGGCGCCGCCGGCAGTACCGAGGGGGAAGTGCTGGCGGGGCCCGGACATGGCAGTGGCGCCCATCAGGAGGGAGATGGGCGCCACGAACGCGCGGGGGACGGGTCCGGCGGCTGACTGTGACCCGGGCCCCGGCGCTGCGCGCGGTTCGGCTGAGACGCGCGCAGAAAAGGGGGCCGTGATCAGCCGTTCACGCAGACGTTGCCGAAGGTCGGGTTCAGCAGGGCGATGATGTCGATCGAGTTCCCGCAGAGGTTGATCGGCAGGTGGATCGGGATCTGAATGACGTTGCCCGAGATGACGCCGGGCGAGCCCACGGCCGCTCCCTGTGCGCCCGAGTCCGCGGTGGCTACGCCGGCGATGCCGGTCACGGCGGTGCCTACGGCGGCGGTCAGGACGGCAGCCTTGGCGATACGCGACATGGCTAAACCTTTCTAAGGGGTGTTGAGAGACGATTGTGACTGCCGATTCGGTGGGAATTGGGCAAATGTGCTGGATAACGTCGGTAATTAACCCGGAAAGATCAATAAGTCGTATGTGATGAACGGCGGTTGGGGGTGGGGATCCCGGCAGTTCGCGACGCCGACCGGCCCGCCCGCCCCGGTATGACGGACGGCGCCAGGACGGGGGAGGGGCGCCGTCGGCGACGGCCCGGCGCACGGCCCGGCCACAAGCCCCCCAGCGGGCGGTTTGGCACTGCCGCACTTGGCTACGTACAGTTTCCTGGAAGATTTGTCGAACAAACGGACTGGGAAACGACAGCGGCCATGACCGTCACTGAAGAGAACCGCGACGGTGCAGGCCACCTGTCGATCACCGATCACCCGGAGATCCCGGACGCCGTGGAGTACGGCGAGGGCATAGCCCCCGAGCGCATGGCCGTCCTCCTGAGCGTGCTCGAGGAGCTCGACCGGCTGCCCGTCGACCACCCCGACGCGATCGCCGTCCGGCGCGCCACCTCCGGCGTCTACCGCACGGTGAAGCAGCGCCGCCGCCAGGAGCGCCGCGCGGCCAAGACCGCCAACGACCGCAAGGTCACCGAGGCCACCGCCACCGGCTCCGCCGAGCGCATCGACGACGAGACCGAGGGCATCCTGCCCTCCTCGATCACCGAGGCCGGCCGGATCGCCGGGATCCTCCAGCGCCCGCGCTCCTGCTACGTCTGCAAGACGCGGTACGTCGAGGTCGACTACTTCTACCACCAGCTCTGCCCGAGCTGCGCGACCGAGAACCGCGCCAAGCGCGACGCCCGCGCCGACCTCACGGGCAAGCGCGCGCTGCTCACCGGCGGCCGGGCCAAGATCGGCATGTATATCGCGCTGCGGCTGCTGCGCGACGGCGCCCACACCACGATCACCACCCGCTTCCCCAAGGACGCCATCCGCCGCTTCAAGGCGATGGAGGACTCGGCGGACTGGATGCACCGCCTGGAGGTCGTCGGCATCGACCTGCGCGACCCGGCCCAGGCCGTCGCGCTCGCCGAGCAGGTCGCCGAGGCCGGCCCGCTGGACATCCTGATCAACAACGCCACCCAGACCGTGCGCCGGCTGCCCAGCGCGTACGCCGCGCTGGTCGAGGGCGAGGGCGCCCCGCTGCCCGCCGGCGAGCTGCCCGCCCACCACGTCATCGGCGCCTTCAATTCCGGCGCGGTCGACGGCCTGGCGGCGCTGCCGCTGGGCGCCAGCGGCCTGGACGCCCAGAAGGTCGCCGACCTCGCCCTGGTCGCGGGCAACGCCAGCCTCGAACGGCACCTCGCCGGCACCGCCATCGACGCCGGCGGCCTGCTGCCGGACGTCGTCGAGACCAACACCTGGGTGCAGACCATCGACCAGATCTCCCCGGTGGAGCTGCTCGAAACCCAGCTGTGCAACTACACCTCGCCGTTCATCCTGATCAGCGCGCTGCGCCCGGCGATGGCCGAGGCGGCCCGGCGGGCGGCCAGCGGTCGCGCGTACGTCGTCAACGTCTCCGCCATGGAGGGCGTGTTCAGCCGCGGCTACAAGGGCGCGGGTCACCCGAACACCAACGCCGCCAAGGCCGCGATGAACATGGTGACCCGGACCAGCGGCCAGGAGATGTTCGAGAGCGACAAGATCCTCATGACCTCGGTCGACACCGGCTGGATCACCGACGAGCGCCCGCACTACGACAAGCTGCGGCTGGCCGAGGAGGGCTTCCACGCCCCCCTCGACCTGGTCGACGGCGCGGCGCGCGTCTACGACCCGATCGTGCGCGGCGAGGAGGGGGAGGACCTGTACGGGTGCTTCCTGAAGGACTACGGCAAGGCGAACTGGTAAGGGGCACGCTTCCGCTGCCCCACCCGTGGGGAGTGCCGCACCGCCTGCGGGTCACATGCCGAGAAAGGTGACCTGCCGGATGTATACCCGCTGGTGGCGCGGCACGACCTGGTACACGAACATGCCCGACGCGTCGATGGCCTCCTCCTGCATGCGGGGCGAGGTACCCGTGTACTTCGTCCCGTCCAGGTAGAGCGCCGCGGCCGCGCGAACCAGTTCGTCGGCCCGCTCCTCCACCTGCGCGATGAAGGCGAGGTTGTCGATGCCGCCGATGACGTAGCCGGGATCGGGGTCGTATTCCCACGTCCAGGCTTCAGTCATCGGTCACCGCTGCCCGGGCCTCGTTCCGGACGGCCAGGCATTCGTCCATGGCCGCGCGCCATCTCGGGTCGTCGCGGTCGAAGGTGTTCGCGCCGTCCAGGGCCGCTCGGTAGCGAGCGGCCAGCGCGGGCCTGCGCTCGATCTCGATCTCGGTCGCCCACTTGATCTGGAACATGCGGATCGGGTTGAAGGAGGTGTGCCGGGTGGCGGCGGTGAAAGCGGAGTCGCGATCCGCCTGGAACTCGGCGAGGCGGGAGGACGCGACGCGGGCCAGCGCGGCGCGCAGCGCCGGAAACGTCATCTCCGGCCGTGGGACGAGCTCGGCAGGGTCTTCGGCGTGCGGCGCGGTCATGGGTCCTCCGTCGTCGGGCGCTCCTCGCACCGTACCGGTTCCTCCATTGGTACCTGGGCGGAACCAGTCGGTTACTGCTTGTCTAGGCCGCCGGCACGGCCGGCTCCCGGGTCGCGTAGATGTCCCGGAGCCGGGCGGACAGCGCTTCGTACGCGGCGTTGGCCCGGGCGCCCAGGGCGCCGGGGTCGACGGGTTCGTCGCGCTGGACGCCCGCCGCGGCCATCGTGAGCGCCTTCTCGGCAGCGTCGGCCAGCGCCCGGACGTCGTCCGCCAGGAGGAAACCGATCTGGGACCGCAGGGCGTCGAGAGCGGCGTCCGCCGCGTCGGACGCGTCCTGCATCGGCTGCCGGTAGGTCTCCGGCGGCGCGGCCGGGTCCTCGCGGAGGCGCGAGCTGTAGTGCCGCCGGGCGGAGACGAACGCGTGGAGGGACGTCATGGCGTTCCGCAGCAGCGTGTTCACCTCGACGAGCTGGGCCAGCTCGAACGTCTCACGGCGCTCCGCGACGACCTTGTACCGGTCCGCCGCCCTGGCCCGCGTCTCGCGGCTGACCGCGGAGCGGTTGTTGATGAGGCCCATCGCCAGCGCGGTGGCCTGGCCGATCAGGATCGACACGACGGTCGTGAACCATCCCCAGCCCCCGGAAGCCATGCCGGAAGTCTAGAGATCCACCGCGGGCCCGGAGAAGTGCCGACGGCGCCCCCACGGGGGCATCGGCGGCCCGTCCGGCGCCCGTCGTACCCGGCGCGCGCCTCGGGGCGGCCACCGGGCCCGACGGGCCTCAGCCGCCCTGGCCCGCCAGCAGCTCCCGCACCCCGTCGAGCGTCGCCCGCAGCGACCCCGCCGGGACGCCGCCGCCCTGGGCGACCTCCGCCGTGCCGCCGCCGCGGCCGCCGAGGGCGGACTTGATCAGGGCGGCGGCCGACAGGCCCGCCGCCGTCGCCGCCCGGGTCAGGGTGATCGTCACGATCGCGTGGCCGCCCGCCGCCGCGCCGATCGCCACCACGCCCGGGCGGCCCTCCGGCAGCCGGTCGCGGACGGCCAGGGCCAGGGCCCTGGCGTCGCCGTCCGTCGTGGCAGTGACCACGAGCGTGCCGTGGACGTCGGTCGCGGCCGCCGCGAGCTCCGCCGCGCGCTCCAGCGCGGCGCGCCGGTGGAGTTCCTCCGCCCGCTGGTCGGCGGCCTTCAGCCGCTCCAGCAGGACGGAGACGCGCTCGGGCAGTTGTGCGCGCGGCGCCTGGAGCTGCTCCGCCAGCCGTGTCACCAGGTCGCGCTCGCGGGCCAGGTACCCGAAGCCCTCGAACCCGACCGCGGCCTCCAGCCTGCGCATGCCCGCGCCCACCGAGGACTCGCCCGTGAGCGCCACGACCCCCACCTGCGAGGCGTGCTCCACATGCGTGCCGCCGCACAGCTCGCGCGACCACGGGCCGCCGATCTCCACGACCCGCACCCGCTCGCCGTAGGTCTCGCCGAAGAGCGCGAGGGCGCCGATCTCCTTGGCCTCGGGCAGCGGCATCCAGCGCACGTCCACCGGCAGGTCCCGGCGCAGCGCGCGGTTCGCGGCCTCCTCGACCTCGCTGCGGGCCGCCGGGCCGAGGGCGCCGCGCCAGGGGAAGTCCAGGCGCAGATAGCCGGGCCGGTTGTACGAGCCGGACTGGAGGGCCGTCGGGCCCAGGATCTGGCGCAGGGCCGCGTGCAGGATGTGGGTGCCGGAGTGCGCCTGCCGCGCGCCCAGCCGCCACTCGGGGTCGACGGCCGCCCGTACGGTGCCGCCCACCGCCAGCTCGCCCGCCGTGACCCGCACCTGATGGACGATCAGCCCCGGCAGGGGGCGCTGCACGTCCAGGACCTCGGCTTCCACCGACGCGCCCGTCAGCGCGCCCGCGTCGCTGTCCTGGCCGCCCGACTCGGCGTAGAAGGGGGTGCGGTCCAGGACGGCCGTGACGATCTCCCCGGCGGACGCGGAGCGGACCGGGCCGCCGGGCCCCAGCAGGGCCAGGACCTTCGAGTCCGTCGTCAGCGTGTCGTACGCCCGCCAGTCCGTCGGCCCGTGCGCGTCCAGCACCGTCCGCAGCGCCGACGTGTCGAGTGCGCCGCCGGATTTGCGGGCGCGGGCGTCGGCGCGGGCGCGCTCGCGTTGTTCGGCCATCAGGGCGGTGAAGCCCTCGCGGTCGACCTCGACGCCCTGTTCCTCCGCCATCTCCAGGGTGAGGTCGATGGGGAAGCCGTAGGTGTCGTGCAGCAGGAACGCCTTGGGGCCCGGCAGCAGCCGGCCGCCCTGCGCCTTGACCTCGGCGACGGCCGTGTCCAGCACGGTCGTGCCCTGCCGGAGCGTGGCGCGGAAGGCGTCCTCCTCGGCGTACGCCTGCTGGGAGATCCGGCCGAACTCCTCGGCCACCTCCGGGTAGCTGTGCCGCATGCAGTCCCGCGCGGCGGGCAGCAGCTCGGGCAGCGCCGGGTCCTGGTGGCCCAGCAGCCGTACCGACCGGACGGCCCGGCGCAGGACGCGCCGCAGCACGTAACCGCGCCCCTCGTTGCCGGGGGCGGTGCCGTCGGCGAGCAGCATCAGGGCCGTGCGGACGTGGTCGGCGACGACGCGCAGCCGTACGTCGGCCTGGTGGTCGGCGCCGTAGCGCACGCCGGTGAGTTCGGCGGCGCGGTCGAGGACGGGCCGGGTCTCGTCGATCTCGTAGAGGTTGTCGACGCCCTGGAGGAGGGTGGCCATGCGCTCCAGGCCCATGCCGGTGTCGATGTTGCGGCGGGGCAGCTCGCCGAGGATCGGGTAGCCGGTCTTGCCGGCGCCCTCGCCGCGCTCGTACTGCATGAAGACGAGGTTCCAGAACTCCATGTACCGGTCCTCGTCCACGGCCGGGCCGCCCGCGCGGCCCAGGGCGGGACCCCGGTCGTAGTAGAGCTCCGAGCAGGGGCCGCAGGGCCCGGGGACGCCCATGGACCAGAAGTTGTCCTCGTCGCCCCGCCGGACGATCCGTTCCTCCGGCAGCGCGGCCACGCGCCGCCAGATCGCCGCGGCCTCGTCGTCGGAGTGGTGGACGGTGACCCAGATCCGGTCCGGGTCCAGACCGTAGCCCCCGTCCGGCGCCGACGCGGTGGACAGTTCCCAGGCGTAGGCGATGGCCTCCTCCTTGAAGTAGTCCCCGAAGGAGAAGTTGCCGTTCATCTGGAAGAACGAGCCGTGCCGCGTGGTCCTGCCCACCTCCTCGATGTCCAGGGTCCGTACGCACTTCTGCACGCTGGTCGCCCGCGGCCACGGCGGCGCCGCCTCGCCCGTCAGGTACGGCTTGAAGGGCACCATGCCCGCGTTGACGAAGAGCAGCGTCGGGTCGGGCGTCGGCAGCGGCGCGCTGGGGACGACGGTGTGGCCGCGCGCGGCGAAGAAGTCGAGGAAGCGGCCGCGGATATCGGCGGTACGCACAGGGGACTCCGGACGGGTCAGGCGGCTCGGGTGGACCCGGCGGACCGGACGGACCGGGCCACGGGGTGGAGGGCCGCGTACGTGAGGGGCGCGGACGGGTCGACGGACACATCGAGCGGCGCGGGCTCGGCCCCCGCCCGCACCAGCAGATCGCCGACGGCGGCGATCATCGCGCCGTTGTCGGTGCACAGCCGCAGCGGCGGTACGCGCAGCTCGATGCCCGCAGCATCGCAGCGCGATCCCGCCAGCGCCCGCACCCGCGAGTTCGCGGCCACGCCGCCGACGACGACGAGCGTGCCCACCCCGTGCTCGACGCACGCCGCGACGGCCTTGCGGGTCAGCACGTCGGCGACCGCCTCCTGGAGGGAGGCCGCGCCGTCCGCGACGGGCAGCGGCAGACCCGCCTGCCGGTGCCGCTCGGCCCAGCGGGCGGCGGCCGTCTTCAGCCCGGAGAAGGAGAACGCGTACGGGTCGTCGCGCGGCCCGGTCAGCGGCCGGGGGAAGGGCACCGCGCGCGGGTCGCCCCCGCGCGCCGCCCGGTCGACGGCCGGGCCGCCCGGGTACGGCAGCCCGAAGACCCGCGCGACCTTGTCGAAGCACTCGCCCGCCGCGTCGTCGAGCGTGTCGCCGAGATGGACGATCGGGTCGCGGGCCAGGTCCCGGACCAGCAGCAACGAGGTGTGGCCACCGGAGACGATCAGCACCACGCAGGGGTTCGGCAGCGGGCCGTGCTCCAGGGTGTCGGCGGCCACGTGCCCGGCCAGGTGGTGCACCCCGTAGAGCGGCACGCCCAGCGAGTAGGCGATGCCCTTCGCCGCCGCGACACCGACCTGCAGGGCGCCGGAGAGCCCCGGGCCCGTCGTCACCGCGACCGCGTCGATGTCACCCATCGCCAGCCCCGCGTCGGCCAGCGCCGCCCGCACCACGGGCGCGGCCGCGTGCACATGCGCCCGGGCCGCGATCTCCGGCACGACGCCGCCGAAGCGCGCGTGCTCGTCCATGCTGGACGCCACCGCGTGGCCCAGCAGCCTTCCGTCCCGGACGAGACCGGCGCCGGTCTCGTCGCAGGACGACTCGATACCCAGCACCACCGGCGAACGCGCCACGTCCTACCCTCCTGCTTGAGATAAGTAATTGCGCAGTCTATGCAATAAGGTCCCCGGTCGTGCCCCCGGTCACCGAGGGTCAGTAGAGTTCCGGTGCCCCTGATCACCGCCTCCGTGAGGTAAGCACCTGTGACCCCAGCCCCCGTGACGGTCGTCGGCATCGGCGCGGACGGCTGGCCCGGCCTCGCCTCCGCCTCCCGGGAGGCCCTGCGCCACGCCGAGGTGATCATCGGCGGCCCGCGCCAGCTCGGCCTGCTGCCCGGGGAGTGCGCCGGCGAGCGCGTCGCCTGGCCCTCGCCCCTGCGCCCCGCCGTCCCCGGCCTGCTCGCCGCGCACGAGGGCCGGCGCGTCTGCGTCCTCGCCAGCGGCGACCCCATGTTCTTCGGCATCGGCCGCACCCTCGCCGAGATCGTGGGCGAGGAGCGGCTGAACGTCCTCCCGCACCCCTCCTCCGCCTCCTACGCCTGCGCCCGGCTCGGCTGGCCACTGCACGACACGGAGGTCGTCAGCCTCGTGGGCCGCCCGCTCGCGGCCCTCACCGCCGCCCTCCACGACGGCCGCCGGCTGCTGCTGCTCAGCGCGGGCGCGCAGACGCCCGCCGAGGTCGCCGCGCTGCTGCGCGAACGCGGCTACGGGCCGAGCCGGCTGGCTGTCCTCGAACAGCTCGGCGGCGACCGCGAACGCCGCGTCGAGGGCACGGCGGACGACTGGCCGCACCCGGCCGGCGATCCGCTCAACGTCATCGCCGTCACCTGCCGCCGCGCCCCCGGCGCCCTGCGACTGCCCCTCACCCCCGGTCTGCCCGACGACGCCTACGACCACGACGGCCAGCTGACGAAGCGGCATGTACGGGCCGTGACGCTCGCCGCCCTCGCCCCCTCGCCCGGCGAACTCCTCTGGGACGTCGGCGGGGGCTCCGGCTCCATCGGCATCGAATGGATGCGCGCCCATTCCTCCTGCCGGGCCGTCAGCGTCGAGCGCGACCCGGTGCGGGCGGGGCGTGTCGCGCGTAACGCGGAGGCGCTCGGTGTGCCGGGGCTCCGTGTGGTCACCGGCGCCGCGCCGGCCGCGCTCGCCGGGCTGCCCACGCCCGATGCGGTCTTCACCGGCGGTGGGCTCACCGCGCCCGGGATGCTGGAGGCGTGCTGGGAGGCGCTGCCGCGCGGGGGGCGGTTGGTGGCCAACACGGTCACGCTCGAATCCGAGGCACTGCTGACGGAGTGGTACCGCCGTCATGGCGGCGAGCTGACGCGCCTCGCGGTCGCGCACGCCGTGCCCGTGGGGGGCTTCACGGGGTGGCGGCAGGCGATGCCGGTCACGCAGTGGGCCGTGGTCAAGGCCTGAGTCCGGCTTTCCCGCCGCCGGGGTTTCCCGCGCCTTCGGCGCGGATTTCGCCCACCCTCCCCC
>NZ_JAILXP010000192.1 GCF_020740895.1 Streptomyces sp. UNOB3_S3
ACCTGCGACTTCCCGGGCTCGGCCTTCGCGGGCTCGGGCTTCGCCGGCCCGGGCTTCGCGGGCTGCGGCTTCGCCGCGGCGGGGGCGGCCTTGGCCGGCGCCTTGGCGGCCTGCTTGGCGGGTGCGGCCTCGTCGTCCTTCTTCAGCGGGACGAACTGGCTCTTGCGCTCGCCACCGGGCGTCGGCAGCGGGGTGGGGGCCTTCAGCAGCTCGGTCGGCTGGTCGCCGTTGTCGGGCTTGTCGGCAGCGGCCTTGGGGGCGTCGGCCTTCGGCGCGTCCGTCTTGGGGCGGACGGTACGGAAGACGGCGGTCGCCTGGTCGGCGGCGGGCTTGTCCTTGCCGTCCTTGCCGTCCTTGCCAGAGGCCGTGTCGTCGCCCTTCGGGCGTACGGTGCCGAAGACGCCCGTGGCCTGGTCGACGCCGTCCTTCTTGCCGTCACCGGCGCTGTCGTCGCTGTCGGCGGCGGCGTCGCCCTTCGGGCGGACGGTGCGGAAGACGGCGGTCGCCTGGTCGGCGGCGGGCTTGTCCTTGCCGTCCTTCTCGCCCTCGGCAGCGGGCTTCTTCACCTCGGAGGCGGTGTCGTCGCCGGTCCCGTCCGCCTTGGGGCGCACCGTACGGAAGACGGCCGTCGCCTGGTCGGCGCCGGTGCTCTTCTCCCCGGCGTCGTCGGCCTTCGCCTGCACGTTCGCGTTCGCATCGTCCCGCTTGGCCCACGCAGGGCCGTCCGCGGCGTCCTTCGCCGGACGCGCCGCTTCTGCCGAGGCGTCAGCGGCCTTGCCGGCAGGGGCGTCCGCGGTGGCGTCGGCGCGGTCGGCCGACGGCTTCTCACCTGCGGCGTCGTCCTCGGCACCGGCCTCCGGGCCGTCCTCTTCCTCGCCCGCCACCCAGGCGGCCACAGCGGCCTTCAGCCGGGCGTCGCCCTTGCCGCCGCCATTGCCGTTCCCGGCAGGACCGGTGGACCCGGCGGACTCGACGGGCTTCGCGGCCGCATCGGCACCGGAACCAGCACCGGAACCGGCCTTGGCGGCCGCCGGCGCGTCCTCGCGGGACTGACGGTCCCCGCCGGAACCGGCGGACTTGCCGTCCGCCTCGACGTCCGCACGCTTCTCCGCCGTGTCCGTGTCGGCCCGGAAGACTCCGAGCCGGGGGTCACGTTCATTGCCGGTCGTACCAGTGGTGCGAGTCGTCTCCCCCGACGACTTCCGCTGCTCCGACTTGCCGGGGGACTCGCCCGCCACCGATGCCTCCTCGAAATTCCGCGCACGTACACCGAGGCGGGACGACAAGCGCCCCGCAGCCCGGATTCTCTCAACGTCTATCAGTGTCCTCTGCCGCCGTCGCGCCAGGGCACCGCCAGAGGGTCAGAGAGCGGTGTCCGCCTTCACCCACGTGCAAGACGAGACGACATACCTACCGGTTCCCGCCCGAAGTCACCACGCGCTCTCGACAGACCAATGTGAGAGGGGTCACCCTGTCACTCATCCACGCGGGGAGGCATGGATGGGCAGGAGCCGCAGAACAATTCCGGAGGAGCTTCTGCTGCTCGCCCTGGACCCGGCCACGGGTACCACGGCGCAGCCGCAGTCGCTCGACCTCGGTCTCGCCGGAGCCCAGCTCGTGGAGCTGGCTCTGGCCGGACGGATAGCCCCAGACGGGGATCGTATCGCCGTGGTGCACCCACGGCCGACTGGTGATCCGACCCTGGACACCGCGCTCGAGCTGTTGCGCCGCCGCGGCAGCCCGGTGCGCGCCGTCCACTGGATCGGCGGGCCCCGGCTGGGGCTGCGTCAGACGTATCTCACGCACCTGGAGCGGTGCGGCATGGTGCATGCCGTGGCGGGCCAGATGTGCGGGGTACTGCCGACCACGCGCTATCAGGCGACGGACACGGCGATCAGCCGGGAGATCAGGACCCGGCTGGACAGCGCGATCCGCACCGGCGTCCCGCCGGACCCGCGGACGGCCGCGCTCGCCGCCCTGGCCCACGCGGTCGGCCTGGGCAAGCACCTCTACCCGGGCAACGAGGGCCGTTCCTCACGGTCCCGGCTGCGCGACCTCATCCGGCACGACCCGATGGGCGGGCTCGTCGCGCACGCCGTGATGGACGTGCAGAACGGGGTCGGGGCGCAGCCGCGCCGGGCGCCGGCCGCGACCGGTTCGGCGGGTGGCGGCGGTTCGGGCCGGCGCGCCGCCGTACGGGCGCCGGTCGAGCCGACGACGGTCGGCACGGGCAGGACGCCCGCGCACCGCGGTGGGGTCATGGCCCGGGCCGGCGCCTCGTGAAACGGTTCCGCAGCCGCTGAGCACGGTCGTACCACCGCGAGCACCACCCTTGGCACAACCCACGCGTCACCTCACGCATCACCCCAAGCACAACCACACGCACCACTTCCGCTCCACCGACCGCACCGCGGTCCCCCTGACCCCGGTCCGGGAGCCGCAGCCGCGCGGGGCGGCGGGCCGTAACCGTCCGAGACGGCGGTACGGCCCCGCCGCCCCGCGCGCGCGTCCCGTGCGCGTACGCGCGCCCGGGCGCGCGCGGTCGTAGTGGTCGCGCGGTCGTGCGTAGTCACGACTACGTCACGCGCATCCGCATCAGGGTCACCACATGCGGACTCGGTGTAAGCATTTTCCAGCGCCGCCCCGGCCGGTGGTGGCAGGCTGCCGGAGCAGGAGACAGCAGCATGACGGAGCCGGAGGTGCGTCCCGTGGCGTCCAGTGTCAACCCCACCGTAAGGCGGCGCCGATTGGGGCAGGAGCTACGCAAGCTCCGTGAGCTCAAGGGCATGACCGCCGAGGAGGTGGCCGAGCGGCTCCTGGTCTCGCAATCGAAGATCAGCCGGCTGGAGAACGGCCGCCGCAGTATCAGCCAGCGCGATGTCCGCGATCTGTGCGGCGTGTACGGCGTCGAGGACCACCGCATCGTCGATTCGCTGATGCAGATGGCGAAGGAGTCACGACAGCAAGGCTGGTGGCATGCCTTCGGCGACATCCCGTACAGCGTCTACATCGGACTGGAGACGGACGCGGCGTCGTTGCGCGTCTACGAGGCGTCGCTCGTGCCCGGCCTGCTCCAGACGCCCAACTACGCCAACGCCGTGACCGAGGGATCGTGGCCGGAGGCCACCGCCGCGGACGTCGAACGGCGCGTGCAGGTGCGGATGCGCCGTCAGGAACGGATCACCGACCCGGAGAACCCGCTGCGCCTGTGGGCGGTCATCGACGAGTCAGCGCTGCGCAGGATCGTCGGCAACAGCGCCATCATGCGCGAACAGATGGAACACCTCGTGGAGTTCAGCCTCCAGCCGCACATCACCGTGCAGGTGCTGCCCTACGCGGTGGGCGCGCACCCGGGCATGTACGGGAAGTTCTCCATCCTCGAGTTCCACGATCCGCAGGACGCGAGCACGGTCTATCTGGAGGGCATCACCAGCGATCTGTACCTGGAGAAGCCCAACGACGTCCAGGCGTACAGCGTGATGTACGAGCATTTGCGGATGCAGGCGCTCAACGCCGAGGACTCCCGGCGGTTCATCCTCCAGGTCGCGGAGGACTGGGCGGGCGAAGGCCGGAAGGAGGAGCCCGACCAGCAGCCGTGAGCTGCGAGGGGCGGGACCGTACACCCCTTCCCACCTTCAAGGAAGGGGTGATGGATATATGCCATCCGGTCGAGTGAACGGGCCATTCATCAGGTGATGTTGGCGCGTAACGTCGATCGCGTCGGGACACCGGCCCCACCGGTCCGGCCAGTGGGTTCCCGGCCGTCTTCCGGCCGGCACCCGGGCGATTCCCGGCCGTACCAGAAGCACTCATAGGCATCGGAGCAATTCATGGCGATTCAGCAGGGAAAGACCACGTGGCGGAAGTCCTCCTACTCGCTGGCCCACGGCGACTGCGTCGAGGTCGCCTCCCCGCTCGTGCGGTCCATCGCGGTCCGTGACTCCAAGGACCCGCAGGGCTCCGCCCTCGCCTTCTCCCCGGAGTCGTGGTCCGCGTTCGTGACGGTCGTCGGCGACAGCGCGCAGTCCTTCTGACCGACCGCGTTGACCGCGGATCACCCGGCACAGCGACGTAAAACCGCCGTATCGATATTTCCGCAGAGAGCCCTCTTGCCAGGAACACCGTCCCGGCCGAGAGGGCTCCGCCACGTCCGGAGCGAGTCCGTCGAACCGTCCGCGACTACGCCCGGGGATACCGCGTCAGCCAGGCCGCCGACGAGGCCGCGCCGGGCGGGCCGTGCAGCGCGGGCCCCTGGGTGAGCTCCATGGCGAAGTCGTCGGCGAGTTCGAGGATCGCGCCCCGCCCCTCCAGCTCCGCCACCCACCCGGGCGGCAGCGCGGTCTCCCCGTGCACGGCGCCCAGGAGGTTGCCGCAGATGGACCCCGTCGAGTCCGAGTCCCCGCCGTGGTTGACCGCGAGCAGCAGGCCGTGGCGGACGTCCTCGGCCACCAGCGCGCAGTACAGCCCCATCGCCAGGGCCTCCTCCGCCACCCAGCCCTCGCCCAGTGACTGGAGCCGCTCGGCCGAGGGCGGCCCCTGCCGTACGGCGTCCAGGGCGCCCCGCAGGGCCGCGGTGGTCTCCTCGTGGCCGGGCCGGGCCGCCAGCATCTCCAGGGCCCGCAGGGTGGCGGCCTCCAGCGGCTCGCCCCGTACCGCGCCGTGCACGATGACGGCGAAGGCGGCGGCCGAGAGCCGGCCGGTGGGGTGGCCGTGGGTCTGCGCCCCGCACTCGTCGGCCAGCTGGAGGACGAGGCCGGGGTCCCAGTCCGCGAGCAGCCCGAACGGCGCGGAGCGCATCACCGCGCCGCAGCCCTTGGAGCCCGGGTTCTTGGGCGCCGCCAGGGTGCCCATCCGGTGGTCGGCCAGGCCGGAGAGGCACGCGTTGCCGGGGGCCCGCCGCGCGTAGAGCCACTCCTGGCCGGCGAGCCAGCCCGCGTCGCGCACCCGCTCGTCGGGGCCCCAGCCCTCCTGCGTGGCGGCCCAGCGCAGATACGCGCGGTGGACGTCGGCCGGGGGGTGCCAGGCCCCGGTGTCGCGGCGGACGTGGGCCCGGATCAGCCCTTCCACCGTGAAGAGCGTCATCTGGGTGTCGTCGGTGACGGCGCCGCGCCGGCCGTAGGCCGGCACGTAGTCGGTCACGCCGGCGGGGCCGTGCGCGGCGCGGATCGCCTCCAGGGAGTCGAACTCGATGCCCGCGCCCAGCGCGTCCCCGATCGCCCCGCCGAGCAGGCAGCCGCGCACCCGGGAGCGGAAGTCCTGCTGTTCGGCCCGGGCCCGGGGAAGGGGCCCGCGGGCTCCGGCGGTACCCGCCGCGGCGGTCGTGGTCACGTGTCCGGCCTCCTGGACGGGAGAGTGTCGGCGCGGCGCCATGTCGGCACAGCACTGTAGTGCGCCGTGGCCGGCCCGGCGTCCGGGACGCCGGGCCGAAGGCGATTACGCGCCAGGGCCCTTGGCCGGGCGCACCGTGTTCATGATCTTGTCGATCTGGGCCTCGGTGAGCGCGTCCGGGACGCCCTGGTCGGCGTAGATGACCCAGCCGTGGAAGGTGCCGTCGGGCATCTTCTGGGCGATGGACTTCACGATCGCGGTGGGCGGCACGCACGGGCTCGGGCGGTTGGTGACGGTGACCTTGGCGGTCGCCGTCCAGCCGTCGATGCCGTTGCGCTTCCACTCCTTCTCGTCGGTGAACTCCAGCTTGGGCTTGTGGTCCTTGCCGCCGTAGGCCATGAAGCCCCAGTTGCCCGCCCAGTTGCGGGCGTTCGTCTTGAGGTCGCCGTCCTTGCCGCCGCCGGTGGTGCCGACCGTGGCGAGCTGGCCCTGGCCGGCCTCGCCGAAGGCGTCGGGGTTGGGCTGCGAGGAGCAGCCGCCCTCCTTGTAGTTGGACGTACCGGTCATCACGACGACCGGCTTGCCGCCCTCGGTGTACGAGATGGCCGTGTCCGTCGGGGCGACCTTCCACTTGTCGGCCTTGCCCGGCACGTCGTACTGGAAGTAGTGCTCCGCGCGGAGCTGCGTCTGCCACCCGGCGACGGTGGGCTGCTGGGCGGACGGGTCGGCCGGGGCGCCGCCGTCCGCCGGCTTGTCCTGCTGCTGGCCGGGCGCGGCCGGGGCCTGCGACTGGGACTGGCCGGCCTGCGGCTTGTCGTTCTTCTTGTCGTCGTCACCGCCGCTGCCGCCGCTGAGGGCGAAGTACGCGCCGCCGCCGATGACGGCGAGCGCCACGACACCGCCGATGACGGCCAGCAGCGTCTTGTTGCTCTTCCCGGCCTGCGGGCCCTGGCCATGGGGGCCCTGACCATAAGGAGCCTGGCCCTGCGGGCCCTGGCCATGGGGAGCCTGGCCATGGGGGGCCTGCGGCGGCCACGGCTGCTGGGCCATCGGCGCCGTGGGCATACCGGGCGGCGGGGCCATACCGGGACCGGGCACCGGGCCGGGGCCACCGGGACCCTGGGCACCCGGGACGTGGCCCGGAGCACCGGGAACGGGCCCTGGAGCACCGGGAACGGGCCCCGGCGGCGGGGGCGGCGGCACGGCGCCCGGGGCGCCGCCCTGCGCGGGGCCGGGCGGCGGCGGTACGGCGGGCTGGGAGATCATCGTGGGCTGGGCGTGCCCATCGCCGTCCGGACCCCACGTGGGCGGCGGGCCGAAGCCGCCCTGAGGCGGCATCGAGGGGTTCTGCGGCTGCTCAGGCTGCTGCGGCTGCTGGGGGTTCTGGGGCCAAGACATGCGGGACACCTTATGCGGGGACTGTCGTCACCGGGTCGGCGGTCCGCGACAGATCCGCAACACTTGTGCGAACGAAGATCATTCGTTGCCGTCCAGCACCGGGAGCAGTGTGGGGAGATGGCCGTCCGAGGCGAGGGCGGCCTCCTGCCGCTCCTTCGGCACCTCGCCGTAGAGCGTCGTCCGGGGCCGCGCGGGGCGCCCGGCGGCATCGGCTATCGCGACCAGGTCCTGGATCGAGCGGTACGAGCCGTACGAGGAGCCGGCCATCCGGGAGATGGTCTCCTCCATCAGGGTGCCGCCGAGGTCGTTGGCGCCCGAGCGGAGCATCTCGGCCGCGCCGTCCGTGCCCAGCTTGACCCAGCTCGTCTGGATGTTGGGGATATGGGGGTGGAGCAGCAGCCGGGCCATCGCGGTGACCGCGCGGTTGTCCCGCATGGTCGGGCCGGGGCGGGCGATGCCCGCGAGGTAGACGGGTGCGTTGGTGTGGATGAAGGGCAGGGTGACGAACTCCGTGAAGCCCTCCACGTTCTTCGACAGCGCGGACCGCTGGATCTCGGCGAGCAGCCGGAAGTGGCCCAGCCAGTGCCGGGGCTGGTCCACGTGCCCGTACATCATGGTGGAGGACGAGCGGATGCCCAGCTCGTGCGCGGTCTTGATGACCTCGACCCAGGTGGCGGTGGGGAGCTTGCCCTTGGTGAGGACCCAGCGGACCTCGTCGTCCAGGATCTCGGCGGCGGTGCCGGGGATGGAGTCGAGCCCGGCCTCCTTGGCGGCGGTCAGCCACTCCCGGATGGACATGCCCGTGCGCGTCGCGCCGTTGACGACCTCCATGGGCGAGAAGGCGTGCACGTGCATGCCCGGCACCCGCTCCTTCACCGCGCGGGCGATGTCGAAGTAGGCCGTGCCCGGCAGGTCGGGGTGGATGCCGCCCTGCATGCACACCTCGACCGCGCCCACGTCCCACGCCTGCGCGGCGCGGTCGGCGACCTGGGTGAGCGAGAGGGTGTAGGCGTCGGCGTCGGTGCGCCGCTGGGCGAAGGCGCAGAAACGGCAGCCGGTGTAGCAGACGTTGGTGAAGTTGATGTTCCGCGTGACGATGTAGGTGACCTCGTCCCCCACGACGGAGCGGCGGAGGTCGTCGGCGACGCGGCAGAGGGCGTCCAGGGCGGGGCCGTCGGCGTGCAGCAGGGCGAGCGCCTGGTCGTCCGTCAGCCGGGTGGGGTCGTCGGCGGCCTGGCGCAGTGCCTCGCGGACGTCGCCGTCGATGCGCTCGGGGGCCATGCCGGGGGCGGCGGCCTCGCGGAGCGCGTCCCAGTCGCCGTAGACCTCGTCGAAGTCCTCGCGGCGGTCGGACGTACGGCCCTCGGTGTCGATGGCGCGGTGGAGGTCCGTACGGCCGGAGGCGGTGAACACCTCCTCGGGCTCCTGCCAGGGGATGCCCTTGACCTCGGCGTTCTCGTCCGCCAGGCCGGTCTCGGGGTCGGCGAGGGCGCGGACGTGGGGCAGGATGCGGGGGTCCAGCCAGGGCTCGCCGCGCTGGACGAACTCCGGGTAGACCGCGAGGCGTTCCTTGAGGCGGAAACCGGCGGCCGCCGAGCGCTCGGCGAGCTCCTCGATCGCGGGCCAGGGGCGCTCGGGGTTGACGTGGTCCGGGGTGACCGGGGAGACGCCGCCCCAGTCGTCGATGCCGGCGCCGATGAGCCGGGCGTACTCGTCGTCCACCAGGTTGGGCGGGGCCTGGAGGCAGCCGGAGGGTCCCATGATGAGCCGGGCGACGGCGACGGTGGCGACGAGGTCGTCGAGGGTGGCGTCCGGCATGCGGCGCATGGCCGTGTCCGACTTGGCGCGGAAGTTCTGGATGATGAGTTCCTGGATGCCGTGGTACGCGCGGGAAATCCGGCGCAGGGCGAACAGGGACTCGGCGCGCTCCTCGGGCGTCTCGCCGATGCCGATCAGCAGACCGCTGGTGAGGGGGACGGAGCTGCGGCCCGCGTCCTCCAGATGGCGCAGCCGGACGGCGGGCTCCTTGTCGGGCGAGCCGTGGTGCGGCATGCCCGGCTCGCTCCACAGCCGCTGGGCGGTGGTCTCCAGCATCAGGCCCATGGAGGGCGACACCGGCTTGAGGCGCTGGAAGTCCGTCCAGGTCATGACGCCCGGGTTGAGGTGGGGCAGCAGGCCGGTCTCCTCCAGGATGCGGATGGAGATGGCACGCACGTAGGCGATGGTGTCGTCGTAGCCGTGGGCGTCGAGCCACTCGCGGGCCTCGGGCCAGCGGTCCTCCGGCTTGTCGCCGAGGGTGATCAGCGCTTCCTTGCAGCCGAGTTCGGCGCCGCGCCGGGCGATGGCCAGCACCTCGTCCGGGGACATGAACATGCCCTCGCCCGCGCGGCGGAGCTTGCCGGGGACGGTGGCGAAGGTGCAGTAGTGGCAGCGGTCGCGGCAGAGGCGGGTGAGCGGGATGAAGACGCTCTTGGAGTAGGTGATGACGCCGGGCCGTCCGGCGGCCTCCAGGCCCGCGTCGCGCACCCGGGCGGCGGAGGCGCACAGGTCTTCCAGATCGGCGCCGCGCGCCCGGAGCAGCACGGCGGCCTCGGTGACGTCCAGCGCGACGCCGTCGCGGGCGCGTTTGAGCGCGCGTCGCATGGCGTTGGCGGTCGGGGCGACCGGGGTGTTCGGCTGTTCGGGACGCGGTGCGCTCGAAGTCATTGTCCGAGCATACGAGCGGACACCGACACCACCATGTACTGGAAGCAGACGTTCCATGTGCCTCTCGTCACGTCAGACGGAGGCATCCTCCGGAAAGCTCCGGAGGCACGGATTCCACACTCCGCTTCCACCCCGCCCCCACCCCGCCTACAGGAACTCCGCGTGCGCGTCCAGCGCCCTCAGCACCTCCGCCTCGGGGGCCGACGGCAGCCCGACCGCGACCTCCTCGATGCCCAGGTCGGCGTAGTGCGCGAGCTTGCCCGCCGAGGGGTGCACGGCGTACGGCAGGACCTCCGGCTCCCCCGGCCGCCCGGCCTCCGTCCAGACCCGGCTCAGCTCCGGCAGCGCCTCCCGCAGCCCGCTGCCGCCCACCGGCATCCAGCCGTCCGCGTACTCGGCGATGTGGGCGAAGAGCTTCGGGCCGGCCGCGCCACCGATCAGGGTGCGCGGACCGACCAGCGAGTCCGTGCCCTGGAGGCGGCGCGGGCGGCGGACGGGCTTGGGGTGCGCCCAGCTCGCCTGGACCGAGTCGAATTCACCGTCGTAGGCCGTCGGTTCCGCCGACCACAGCGCGCGCATCAGCGCCATCCGGTCGCGCACCAGCTCCCGGCGGGTGCGCCAGTCGATGCCGTGGTCCTCGGCCTCCTCCACGTTCCAGCCGTAGCCGATGCCGAGGGTGAACCTGCCGCCGCTGAGGAAGTCCAGGGTGGCCGCCTGTTTGGCCAGGACGATGGGGTCCTGCTGGGCCACGAGCGCGACGCCGGTCCCCAGCTCGATCCGGTGGGTGACGGCGGCGGCCTGGGCGAGCGCCAGGAAGGGGTCGACGGCGCGGCCGTACTCGCGCGGCAGCGGGTCACCGGCCGGCGCCGGGGTCCTGCGGCTCACCGGAATGTGGGTGTGCTGGGGCAGATAGAGCCCGGCGAAGCCGCGTTGCTCCAGCTCATGGGCCAGCCGGACCGGGCTGATCGTCTCATCGGTGAGAAAGATCGTGGTGGCGATCCTCATCCCGGGGCACCTCCGTCGTCGCGGCGGTCTCGCGTGTGACCCACGGTATGCCCTGGGGGGCGGCCTCGGGGCGCCACGCGCGGTCGTGTGTCGACGTGTGTTCGTATACCGGCCGCCACACGCGTCGGCGGGTGTTCCACCGCCCGCCACCCGGGCGTACAACAGTGGGGCCACGAACCGAGCGAGGGGGCGGTAATGCGCCGGCGTGACGTACTCAGGATGGCGGCTGTCGCGGGAACGGTGAGCGCGCTTACGCTCGAAGGCGTGAGCTTCGCCCGCGCGGACGACGGGGAACCCCGGTCCGGCGAGGAGACCCGCAAGGTCACCGGCCGGCTGCCGGCCGGCGCCCCGGACTTCGTCCATCTCCCCGTGGAAGTGCCGCACGGCGTGCGCGAGATCGCCGTCTCGTACAGCTACGACAAGCCCTCCGTGCCCGCCGGCACCCACGGCAACACCTGCGACATCGGCATCTTCGACGAACGCGGCACCGCGCTGGGCGGGCCCGGCTTCCGCGGCTGGTCGGGCGGCGCCCGCACGGAGTTCTTCGTGGGCGCCGAACGGGCCACGCCCGGCTACCTGGCCGGACCCGTCCGCCCCGGCACCTGGCACGTCGTCCTCGGCCCGTACACGGTGGCCCCGCAGGGGCTCGCCTACGAGGTCGCGGTCACCCTGCGGTGCGGAACGGCGGGGGCCGCGCCGAAGCCCGTGTACCCGCCGCAGCGGGCCAAGGGCCGGGGCCGCGCCTGGTACCGGGGCGACAACCACCTCCACAGCGTCCACTCCGACGGGCTGCGCACCCCGGAGCGGATCGCCGCCGCGGCCCGCGCCGCCGGGCTCGACTGGATCACGACGACGGAGCACAACACGTCCTCCGCGCACGGGGCGTGGCAGGGCCTGTGGGGCGACGACCTGCTGATCCTCACGGGCGAGGAGGTCACCACGCGCAACGGCCACGTCCTCGCCCTGGGCATCGACCCCGGCACCTTCATCGACTGGCGCTACCGCGCGAGAGACCATGCCTTCGGACGTTTCGCGCGGAGAATCCGGCAAACGGGCGGACTGGTCGTCCCGGCCCACCCGTACGCGACGTGCGTCGGCTGCGCCTGGAAGTTCGGCTTCGACGAGGCGGACGCGGTGGAGGTATGGAACGGCCCGTACACCCCGGACGACGAGATGGCCGTCGCGGCCTGGGACGGCGCGCTGGTCGCCGCGGCCCGCTCCGGCGGCCGCTGGCTGCCCGCCATGGGCAACAGCGACGCCCACCGCGAACCACAGGTCGTGGGCCTGCCCCAGACGGTCGTCCTGGCCGACGCGCTCTCCCGCGAGGCCCTGCTGGCGGGCATCCGCGCGGGGCGCAGCTGGATCGCGGAATCGTCGGCCGTCGGGCTGTCGTTCACGGCCGTCGGCGGTCGTGGCGCGCACGCGGGCATCGGCGAGCGGCTGCGGGCCGCGCCCGGCGAACACGTCACCGTACGGCTGAAGGTCACGGGCACACCGGGCTGCTCGGCGTCCTTCGTCACGGACCAGGGGCGGATGTTCACCGCGCCGGTGCCGGCGGACGGCACCCTGGAGTGGCGTACGACGCCCTCGCAGGCGGCGTACGTACGGGCCGAGGTGCGGCACCCGGCGGGCGACGGCGGGGCGTCGGGGCTGCCGGGGGCGATGGCGGCGATGACGAATCCTCTCTTCCTGGACGCGGCCCGCTGACGGCCACGAACAGCACCCCAACCATGGCCTCGCGCCGCTAGAGTTCTGGCGCTTCGTCATCTCTGGCACACCTCCGGCATCACCTCCTGTGGAAGGGAACAGCCATCCCCATGCCGAAGACCTCCTCCCGTGTCCGGCTCTCCGCCGTCGCCCTCACCGCCGCCCTGCTCGGCGCGAGCGCTCCCGTCGCCTACGCCGCCTTCGACGACCCGGACCCCAAGGCGGCCGCCAGCGCCCCCGTACGGGCGGTCGGCAAGCCGTACGTGAAGACCGAGCTGCTCTTCGGCACGGCGAAGCCCAACGGCGGCGCCCCGGTCACCGACAAGGAGTTCCGCGCGTTCGTCGACGAGGTCGTCACCCCGCGCTTCCCGGCGGGCCTGACCGTCGAGAACGCCTACGGGCAGTACCGCGACACTCACGGGAAGATCGAGCACGAGCGCTCGTACAAGCTCACCCTCCTCTACCCGAAGGGCGAGGCCAGGGCCGACAGCGTCAAGATCGACCAGATCCGCGCCACGTACAACAAGCGCTTCGCCCAGGAGTCCGTGGCCCGTATCGACGACAATGAGCTCGTCGACTTCTGATCGCCCGCCGAGGCGGCCCGGCGTACGGTCAGGCCGCCTCGTCGGCTCCCACCACGCGCTCACGACAGTCCCGGCACCGGCCGGGCCCGGTCGCTCTGAAGGCCCGTTCGCAGCCGTCGCAGGTCTGGAACGGCAACGGTCGCGCGAGCCTCTCCACGCCCGGAGCCCGAGGCTCGACCGGTCCTGTCACGGGCAGGGCCGGCGGCAGCCAGTGGGCGAGACGGTAGGCGAGCAGGCGGCCGGGCCAGGCGATGGCGCCGACCGGCAGGTCGGCGGTCAGCGTGCGGGCGACCTGCGCGGGGCCCACGTCCCGGTCGAGCCAGGCGCGTACGGCCGGGGCGAGGCGCCGGACGTCCTTCTCGGAGAGCAGCAGCCGGGGATCGCGGCGCCTCAGCCCGGCGAGCAGGCCGGAGGCGGGTTCGTCGACAGGGCCGTCAGCGGGACCGTCAGCGGGCGGAAGCGGATCCGGCTTCGACGGCGCGGCGGGACGCTCGGGCGGCCTGGGGGCCGGTGGGGGTACGGG
>NZ_JAILXP010000193.1 GCF_020740895.1 Streptomyces sp. UNOB3_S3
GCCCCCACCCTGGCCTTCGTCGAGAGCCCGGTCCAGCTGCTGAACGTCCTCGAATGGGCGTACCACGCCGGGCGGCGCACCGCCTTCGGCCGCGAAAGCCCCGCCTTCGGCTCCGAAGGCCCCGAGCCCCGGCCGCCGTGCGAGCCCGAGCCCCGGCCGCTGTGCGAGGGCGTGCCGCGCCAGCCCGGCACCCGGGACATCACCCCGCTCGGCGGCGATCTGCTCGTCGTCGTCCTCGCCCCGCACGACCCCATGACCCGCGGCCAGCTGCGGCGCATGGCCGAACTGGCCCGGGACCAGGGCCACCGGGTGCGCTGGGAGGAGGCCCGGGGCGGGCCGGGGGCGCCCGTGGCCACCGTCGGGGCGCTCGCCGGGCCGCTGCGCCGGGCGCGGCGCGTCGTCATCGGCGACCCGTTCTCGCGCTACGTCCAGCTGCTGCTGACCATCACCCGGGCGCGGGAGCTGATCGTGGTGGACGACGGCACCGCCACCATGGAGTTCGTCTCCCAACTCGCCCGGGGTGAACGCTTCGTGCGCTGGCACCGGCGGGACGCCACCCCGGGGGCGCGCGACATCGTCTTCGCGCCCGTATCGGCATCAGCGCGCCGCAAACTCACTCCGAACGCCCACCGTTCGGTGGAAATCTTCACCTCGATGCCCGTGGAACCGCCACCCGGAGTGACGGTCACGGCCAATGACTTCGCCTGGACCCGGGCCACCCATGGCCCACCCACCCTCACCAGGGGCACCGACCTCGTCGGCACCTCCCTCGTCGAGACCGGGGTGGTGGACCCCGAGCGCTATCTCGAAGCGGTCGCCGCCCTCGCCCGCGCCCACGGCGCCACCCGCTACTTCGCCCACCGCCGCGAGAGCACCGACAAGCTCCGCCGCATAGCCGCGGAGCTGGGGCTGGAGGTCGTCCGCCCCGAGCTCCCGCTGGAGCTGATCGCCCGGCGCGGGCCCATCGGACGCACGGTGCTGAGCTTCCCCTCCACCGTCGTCCACACCCTGCCCGCGGCCCTCGCCGGCACCGGGGTCACCGTCGCCGTCTGTGACATCAACCCCTCCTGGCTCACCGACCACGCCTCACCCCGGGCCGAAGGTTTCCTCTCCGGAGTCACCGGCAGCGCCCGCGCCGTACGCCGCGTACCGTACGCGCCCGTTCCGTCGGGGCGTGTCGCCGAAGGTACGCCGTAAATACGGGTCATACCCCTCGACGGACCCATCCATGCGGCTGAACTTTTCGCGATCGAGGGACAGTTGCCCCATTCGGGGCTCTACTCTTCACAGGGTGAATCATCTGATGCCCTGCGAAGCCGATCCCGAAACCACCGACCGCGAACTCCCCGGTCTGCTCCCCCCCGGGCTGCGCAGCGAACTCATCGCCTTCCGGCGCGACTTGCACATGCACCCGGAGCTGGGAAACCGTGAGTTCCGCACCACCGCACAGGTCCGGGCGCGGCTGGAGAAGGCAGGGCTCAGACCGCGTACGCTCGCGGGCGGCACGGGGCTGATCTGCGACATCGGGCGGGACAGCGCGGCCTCCGCCGCCACCGGCGGCCGGCGGCCCGTCCTGGCGCTGCGCGCCGACCTCGACGCGCTGCCCATCCCGGACACCAAGACCGTCCCGTACCGCTCGACCATCCCCAAGATGGCCCACGCCTGCGGTCACGACGTCCACACCACCGTCGTCCTGGGCGCGGGCCTCGTCCTGGCCGACCTGGCCGAGCAGGGGCTGCTGCCCAATCCGGTGCGGCTGATCTTCCAGCCCGCCGAGGAGGTGCTGCCCGGCGGCGCGCTCGACGCGATCGAGTGCGGGGCGCTGGACGGCGTGGGCCGGATCATCGCCGTGCACTGCGACCCCAAGGTCGAGGTCGGCCGGCTGGGCCTGCGGACCGGCCCCATCACCTCCGCCTGCGACCGGCTGGAGGTCAAGCTCGCCGGTCCCGGCGGTCACACCGCCCGCCCCCACCTCACCACCGACCTGGTGACGGCCGCCGCCAGGGTCGCCACCGACGTCCCGGCCGTGCTCGCCCGGCGGGCCGACGCCCGCTCGGGGCTCTCCCTCACCTGGGGCCGGCTGGAGACCGGGCACGCCCCCAATGTCATCCCGCAACACGCCGAGCTCTCCGGCACGGTCCGCTGCCTGGACCTCCACGCCTGGCGGGAGGCCGCCGACCTGGTGCACGCCGCCGTCGACGAGGTCGCCGCGCTCCACCGGGCCAAGTCGGAGATCAGCTACATCCGCGGCGTCCCGCCCGTGGTCAACGACGCCGAGGTCACCGGGCTGCTCCGGCGCGCCATGGCCGCCCGCCGGGGGAGGTACTCGTTGGAGGACACCGAGCAGAGCCTGGGCGGCGAGGACTTCTCCTGGTACCTCGAGCACGTACCGGGTGCGATGGCCCGGCTCGGAGTGCGTCCGGTGGGGGATACGACCCCCCGTGACCTGCATTGCGGCGATTTCGATGTTGATGAGGAAGCGATCGCCGTGGGGGTGGAGCTCTTTACCGCCGCAGCATTGCTGGACGGCAACCGAATGTAGGCATTCGGGTCAAGAAGGGTTGACGACGATCCGATAACGGCTTCCTAGCACCCCTTTTATCTGTATCTACGCGCGTTACGATGCCCGCGAAAGACAGCGCCAATGGAGGCGCTTCGAGTGAAGGGGCCCCTCGTGCGCCGGGTATCCACTATCGCCGTCGCGGGCATCAGCACCGCGGCTCTCGCATTCACTCTCACCGCCTGTGGTGAGTCCTCTACCGAGTCCAGCAGCGGCGGAAAGGGCGTCGGCCTGGCGTTCGACGTCGGCGGCCGTGACGACCACTCCTTCAACGAGTCCGCCGCCCGTGGCGTGGACAAGGCCCAGAAGGAGCTCGGTGTCCAGAGCAAGCTGATGACCGCCAAGAACGGTGAGACCGAGGCCGACCGCGAGCAGCGGCTGACCTCCCTCGCCGAGTCCGGGTACAACCCCGTCATCGGCGTCGGCTTCAACTACTCGAAGTCGATCGAGAAGGTCGCCAAGGACTTCCCGAAGACCACCTTCGGGATCGTCGACTCGGTCGCCCCGGGCAACAACATCGACAGCATCACCTTCGGTGAGCACGAGGGCTCCTACCTCGCGGGTGTCGCCGCCGCCCTGAAGTCCAAGAGCCACAAGGTCGGCTTCATCGGTGGTGTGAACAACGCCCTCATCCAGAAGTTCCAGGCGGGCTTCGAGCAGGGTGCGAAGGACACGGACTCCAGCATCCAGGTCACCTCGCAGTACCTGTACCCGAACAACGACAAGGGCTTCAACGACCCGGCGGCCGCCAAGGACAAGGCCAAGGGCATGCTCGACTCGGGCATCGACGTGATCTACACCGCCGCCGGTCTCTCCGGCAACGGTTCGATCGAGGCCATCTCCGGCCAGAAGGGCGCCTGGGCGATCGGTGTCGACTCCGACCAGTACCAGCAGCCCGGCCTGGAGAAGTACAAGACCTCCATCCTCACCTCCGTGGTGAAGAACGTGGACGTGGCGGTCTTCGACCTCATCAAGAGCGTCAAGGACGGCAAGCCGCTCACGGGCCCGCACGCCTACCTGCTCAAGGACGGCGGCGTGTCGCTGGCCACCTCCGGTGGTCAGATCGACGACATCAAGGACAAGATCGAGGCCGCGAAGAAGAAGATCGTGGACGGCCAGGTCAAGGTCCGCACCGCCCCGTGACGTGAGTGACCGGTTTCGACCGGTCCGTCATGACAGCGGGCCCGGCGGCGGGGGAGCTCCCCCGCCGCCGGGCCCGTACATACGAGCCAACGCTACGCGCGTAGCACAGCGTTGACGCGTGTAGCGTCGCCCCCGCCCCGCCGAACCCTCCGACCCCCGCACGGCTGGTCCGGCTTTCCTCCCGCTCCCTTCCCCGAGGAGAGTGCGCCATCAAAGCGTCCACCGAAGAGCCCAAGAAGGAGCCAGCCGCACCGGCGGTAGAGCTCGCGGGCATCACCAAGCGGTTCCCCGGTGTCGTGGCCAACCACGACATCCACCTCACGGTCCGCCGCGGCACCGTCCACGCCCTCTGCGGCGAGAACGGCGCCGGCAAGTCGACCCTGATGAAGATCCTCTACGGCATGCAGAAGCCGGACGAGGGCACCATCACCCTCGACGGCGAGCAGGTCTCCCTGCACAGCCCCGCCGACGCCATCTCGCGCGGCATCGGCATGGTGCACCAGCACTTCATGCTCGCCGACAACCTCACCGTGCTCGAGAACGTCGTCCTCGGCGCCGAGAAGCTCCACGGCATCGGCAACAAGGCCCGCGCGAAGATCAAGGAGATCTCCGACGCGTACGGCCTGGGCGTGCGCCCCGACGTCCTCGTCGAGGACCTCGGCGTCGCCGACCGCCAGCGCGTGGAGATCCTCAAGGTGCTCTACCGGGGTGCCCGCACCCTGATCCTCGACGAGCCCACCGCCGTCCTGGTCCCCCAGGAGGTTGACGCGCTCTTCGACAACCTGCGCGAGCTCAAGGCCGAGGGCCTGACGGTCATCTTCATCTCGCACAAGCTGGGCGAGGTGCTCTCCGTCGCCGACGACATCACCGTCATCCGGCGCGGCACCACCGTCGGCACCGCGATCCCCAGGCAGACCACGCCCAAGCAGCTCGCCGAGCTGATGGTGGGCGAGGAGCTGCCCTCGCCGGAGACCCGTGAGTCCACGGTCACCGACGTGCCCATGCTCACCGTCGACGGCCTCCACCTGTCCGCCACCGACTCCGACGGCGTGGTCCGCGCGGTGCTCGACGGCATCTCTTTCACCATCCACAAGGGCGAGGTCCTCGGCCTCGCGGGTGTCGAGGGCAACGGTCAGGCCGAGCTCGTCGAGGCCATCATGGGCATGCGGACCCCGGACGGCGGTGTCGTCACCCTCGACGACGCCGACATCACCAAGGCCCCCACGCGCAAGCGCCGCGAGGGCGGCATCGGGTACATCCCCGAGGACCGCCACCGCCACGGCCTGCTGCTGGAGGCCCCGCTGTGGGAGAACCGCATCCTCGGCCACGTCACCGAGAAGCCCAACAGCAAGGGCGGGCTCCTCGACACCAAGGCCGCCCGTGAGGACACCGAGCGGATCGTCCGCGAGTACGACGTCCGTACGCCTGGCATCGAGGTCACCGCGGCCTCCCTGTCCGGCGGCAACCAGCAGAAGCTGATCGTCGGCCGCGAGATGAGCCACAACCCCAAGCTCCTCATCGCCGCGCACCCCACCCGGGGCGTGGACGTCGGCGCGCAGGCGCAGATCTGGGACCAGATCCGCGAGGCGCGCCGCGAGGGCCTGGCGGTGCTGCTGATCTCCGCCGACCTGGACGAGCTGATCGGTCTCTCCGACACCCTCCGGGTGATGTTCCGCGGCCGTCTGGTCGCCGACGCGGACCCCGCGACGATCACCCCGGAGGAGCTGGGCTCGGCCATGACGGGCGCGGCCTCGGGCCACCTCGAGCACGAGGAGGGCGCCGAGGAGGCCTCGGAGCCCTCGGAGCCCTCGGATTCCGGGGACGCCCCGGAGGCCCCGGCGGACCCGGAGGCCCCGGCCGAGGCCGACAAGCCGGCCAAGGGCGAGGACGCCGACAAGGCCGACGCCGACAAGGACGACAAGTCCTCCGAGGAGCCCTCCTCGGAGAAGAAGAACGACGAGAACCCGGAAGGCGGTGACTCGAAGTGAAGAAGTTCGACAAGAACAAGCTGATCCTTGGCCTCGCCGCCCCGGCCCTGGCCATCGTCACCGCGCTGCTGATCACCTCGATCATCATCGGGGCCACCGGCAAGGACCCCTTCCACGCCTACCAGGTGATGGTGGACTTCGGCTCCAAGGCCGACAGCCAGGTCTGGATCGTCAACAAGGCGACGCCGTACTACCTGTCCGCGCTGGCCGTGGCCATCGGCTTCCGGATGAACCTGTTCAACATCGGCGTCGACGGCCAGTACCGCATCGCGGCGTTCTTCGCCGCCGTGGTCGGCGGCGCGCTGACGATGCCGGGCATCATCCAGATCCCGGTGATCATCATCGTCGCGATGGCGATCGGCGCCGTCTGGGCCGGTATCGCCGGTCTGCTGAAGGTCACCCGCGGCGTCAACGAGGTCATCAGCACGATCATGCTGAACGCCATCGGCGCCTCGGTGATCGGCTACTTCCTCCAGGACGGCCGCCTCGCGGAGAAGGAGGGCAACCTGATCCACACGCCCTACCTGCCCGACTCGGCGCACTTCTTCGAGATCCCGACCCAGCCCAAGCCCCTCTACGGCTTCGTGGTGATCGCCGCCCTCGCCGGCCTCGCCTACTGGTTCGTCCTCAACCGCACCCGCTTCGGCTTCGACCTCCGCACCGTCGGCCGGTCCGAGTCCGCGGCCCACGCCTCCGGCGTGAGCGTCAAGCGCATGGTGATCACCTCCATGCTGCTCTCCGGTGCCATCGCCGGTCTCGTCGGCATGCCGACCCTGCTCGGCGTGTCGTACAACTACGGCACCGACTTCCCGGCCGGCATCGGCTTCACCGGTATCGCCATCGCGCTGCTCGGCCGCAACAACCCCATCGGCATGGCGCTCGCCGCCCTGCTCTGGGGCTTCCTGGAGCGGACCGGTACCCAGCTGGAGTTCGAGGGCTACGCCCAGGAGATCGTCGGCGTGATCCAGGGCGTCATCGTCCTGTGCGTCGTCATCGCCTACGAGATCGTGCGCCGGTACGGCCTCAAGGCCCAGCAGCGCAAGGTCGGCGAGGAACTCGCCGCCCAGGCCCGTAAGAGCGACAAGGCGGAGGTTTCCGCGTGAGCACCACCTTCACCTCCGCCATCGCGGAGAAGCTGTCCGGTAGGAACAGGCCGGACAACAAGCGGGGCAAGCTCTCCACCCCCGTCGTCCTGATGGTCATCGCGGGCGCGATGATCCTGCTGGCCGCCCTCCGCGAGATCACCGGTGCCAACGACCTGACCTCCTCCGGTCAGTTCTCCGGCGCCCTCGCCGCCGCCGTGCCCATCGGCCTCGCCGGTCTCGGCGGTCTGTGGGCCGAGCGCGCCGGCGTCGTCAACATCGGCCTCGAGGGCATGATGATGCTCGGCACGTTCTGTGCCGGCTGGATGGGCTGGCAGCACGGCCCGTGGGTGGCGGCCCTCGCCGGCGTCGTCGGCGGTGCCGTCGGCGGTCTCATCCACGCGATCGCGACCGTCACCTTCAACGTCGACCACATCATCTCCGGTGTGGCGATCAACATCCTGGCCCTGGGCGTCACCCAGTACCTGGCCAAGATGTGGTTCGGCGCCGAGGGCAGCGCCGCGCAGAAGGCGGGCGGCAACGACAAGCAGTCGCCGGTCATGGAGAACATGCCCAACTTCTCCATCCCGGGCCTCTCGGACTGGCTCCACTCGATCGAGAAGCACCACTGGTTCCTCGTCTCCGACGTCGCCGGTGTCCTCGACGGTCTCGTCTCCGACGTGTCCTGGCTGACGATCGTCGCCGCGCTGCTGTTCGTCGGCACGTTCTTCGTGCTGTGGCGCTCGGCCTTCGGTCTGCGCCTGCGCTCCTGCGGCGAGAGCCCGGTGGCCGCCGAGTCCCTCGGCGTCAACGTCTACAAGTACAAGTACGCGGCCGTCATCGTCTCCGGCGGTATGGCCGGCCTCGGTGGCGCGTTCCTCGCCATCGGCACCCACATGTACTCCGACGGCCAGACCGGCGGTCGTGGCTACATCGGTCTCGCCACGATGATCTTCGGTAACTGGCGGCCGGGCGGCGTCGCCATGGGCGCCGGCCTGTTCGGCTTCATGGACAGCCTCCAGCTGCGCTCCGGCGGCCCGACCGTCCACGCCCTGCTGCTGCTCGTGGCGGTGCTGCTGGCCGGCCTGGCCCTGTGGCGCCTGAAGCAGGGCAGGAAGAAGCCCGCGATCATCAGCGGTGTCGTCGCGGCGGCCCTGGTCCTCTGGTACGCGCTGACCAAGACCGTTCCGCTGGAGTTCGTCGACGCCACCCCGTACGTCGCGACCCTGCTGGTCCTGTCGCTGTCCGCGCAACGCCTGCGGATGCCCAAGGCCGACGGCAAGCCGTACCGGAAGGGTCAGGGCAAGTGACCTCCTCCGTGAACTGGGAGGACTTGCGTGCGCAGGCCCGGGACGCCATGTCCCGGGCCTACGCCCCGTACTCCAACTTCCCCGTGGGCTCGGCGGCCCTGGTCGACGACGGCCGCGTCGTCACCGGCTGCAACGTGGAGAACGCCGCCTACGGCGTCGCCCTGTGCGCCGAGTGCGGCATGGTCTCCGAGCTGATCGCCACCGGCGGCGGCCGTCTGACCCACTTCACCTGCTGCGACCGCCACGGCAACATCCTGATGCCGTGCGGCCGCTGCCGTCAGCTGCTCTGGGAGCACGGCGGCCCCGAGCTGGAGGTGGACACGACGAAGGGCATCCGCCCGCTCGCCGAGCTCCTCCCCGACGCGTTTGGGCCCGCCGACCTGAATCGTTAAAGATGTTCCTAAGCGCCGGACGGGCTGATGCTTCAGCCCGTCCGGGTCACTTTCCGGCCCCGGGAAGCCCTGAGGACGCACGAACTTAAGGAAAATGTGCCGATGGACGCCATTTCCGTTATCCGCACCAAGCGTGACCGCGGTCGTCTGAGCGACGAGCAGATCGACTGGATGATCGACGCCTACACGCGTGGCGAGGTCGCCGACGAGCAGATGTCCTCGCTCGCGATGGCCATCCTGCTCAACGGCATGGACCGCGCGGAGATCGCGCGCTGGACCGCCGCGATGATCAAGTCCGGCGAGCGCATGGACTTCTCGTCCCTGCCCGTGCCCACCGCGGACAAGCACTCCACCGGTGGTGTCGGCGACAAGATCACCCTTCCGCTGGCCCCCCTCGTCGCCGCCTGCGGCGCGGCCGTCCCGCAGCTCTCCGGCCGCGGCCTCGGCCACACCGGTGGCACGCTCGACAAGCTGGAGTCCATCCCCGGCTGGCGCGCGCTGCTCTCCAACGACGAGATGATGGACGTCCTGCGCAACGTGGGCTCGGTCATCTGCGCCGCCGGCGACGGCCTGGCCCCCGCCGACAAGAAGCTCTACGCCCTGCGCGACGTGACGGGCACGGTCGAGGCCATCCCGCTGATCGCCTCCTCCATCATGTCGAAGAAGATCGCCGAGGGCACGGGCTCCCTCGTCCTCGATGTGAAGGTCGGCTCCGGCGCCTTCATGAAGAACCTCGCGGACGCCCGCGAGCTCGCCTCCACGATGGTCGGCCTCGGCACCGACCACGGCGTCAAGACCGTGGCCCTGCTCACCGACATGTCGACCCCGCTCGGCCTCACCGCGGGCAACGCCCTCGAGGTCCGCGAGTCCGTCGAGGTCCTCGCGGGCGGCGGCCCGGCGGACGTCGTCGAGCTCACCATCGCCCTGGCCCGCGAGATGCTCGACGCGGCCGGCATCAAGGACGCCGACCCGGCCAAGGCCCTCGCCGACGGCTCCGCGATGGACCACTGGCGCCGCATGATCATCGCCCAGGGCGGCGACCCGGACGCCACCCTGCCGGTCGCCCGTGAGCAGCACGTGGTGACGGCCGCCGAGTCCGGCGTCCTCACCAAGCTCGACGCCTACGCCGTCGGCGTCTCCGCCTGGCGCCTGGGCGCGGGCCGCGCCCGCAAGGAGGACCCGGTGCAGGCCGGCGCGGGCATCGAGATGCACGCCAAGCCGGGCGACACGGTCACCGCGGGCCAGCCGCTGATGACCCTGCACACCGACACCCCGGAGAAGTTCGACTACGCGCTCAAGGCTCTTGAGGGCGGCGTCGAGATCTCCCCGGCGGGCACGGCCTTCACGCCGAACCCGATCGTGCTCGACCGCATCGCGTAAGCGCGCAAGCGCGTAAGCGCCGCTGACGCACTGAAAGCCCCCGCCGGACTTCCGGCGGGGGCTTTCGCTCTGCTCGCGGGGGGTCAGGCCTTCTTGACCACGCTGGACTTGAGCTGCATGGCGCCGAAGCCCTCGATCTTGCAGTCGATGTCGTGCCCGGCGACGCCGCTCACCAGACGGATGTTGCGGACCTTGGTGCCGGCCTTGATGCCGGTCGGGTGGCCCTTGACCTTCAGGGTCTTCACGACAGTGACGGTGTCGCCGTCGGAGAGGACGTTCCCGACGGCGTCGCGGATGACCCCCTCCTCGGCGGCGTCGCCGGTGTCACTCGTGGCGGTGGGCGTCCACTCGTGCCCGCACTCGGGGCAGACCAGGAGGGCGCCCATCTCGTAGGTGTAGGCGCTGGAGCACTCGGGGCACGGGGGGAGGGTCTCGTTCACGGAGAAAGGATATTTCAGGGCAAGGACCCGCGCGCGCGGAGCCCCGGCTCTCATTTTGTATATTGCGCAAGCCAGGAACTGTGAGAGCGCATGCCCCGTTGATCATGGCGACGGGGACCGGGACAGTGGTTTGTGGAGGAAGTACATGGGTGTGCCCCTGACCAAGGGCGGCAATGTGTCGCTGACCAAGCAGGCCCCCGGCCTGACTGCGGTGACGGTCGGGCTGGGCTGGCGGGTCCGTCCCGCCGCGGGCGCCGACTACGACCTGGACGCCAGCGCCCTGCTGTGCGACCGGGCCGGGAAGGTCCTCTCCGACCAGCATTTCGTCTTCTTCAACAATCTCCGCAGCCCCGACGGTTCGGTCACCCACTCCGGTGACGCGACCCCGTCCGGGGGAGAGGACCGCGAGCAGATCCAGGTCGACCTCGCGAGAGTCCCGGAGACGGTGGCGAAGATAGTTTTCCCCGTCTCCCTCTACGAGGCCGAACAGCGCCGCCAGACCTTCGGCCAGCTCGACAGCGCCCACATCCGCGTCGTCGACCGCGCGGACGGCCGCGAGCTGGCCCGCTACGACCTGAAGGGCGACGGCTCGACGGAGACCGCGATGGTCTTCGGCGAGCTCTACCGCCATGGCGCGGAATGGAAGTTCCGCGCGATCGGGCAGGGGTACGCGTCCGGGCTTGCGGGCATCGCGACGGACTACGGCGTGGACGTGCTGAGGGAGGCGACGGCGGCGCAGCCGCCGACGCCGGCCGCAGTGGCCCCGCCCGTCCCGCCGGCCCCGCCGGCTCCGGCCGCTGTATCCACACCCTCCGTAATCGATTTCGCATCAGGGAGCTCCACCGTGACGTGCTTCTTCGACCCGAGCCACGGCCCCGGCATGACGACGGTCCTGTGGTCCCCGCAGTGGGGCGTCCCCCGCCAGGTCCAGACCTGCGGTGGCTGCGCCCAGCGCGTCCAGACCACGCCGCCGCCGTACTACACGCCGCAGCAGCCCCAGGCGGGCTACCCCCAGCCGGTCCAGCAGGGCTACCCGCAGCAGGCCCAGCAGGGCTACCCCCAGCAGCAGCCCGCCGCCGGCTACCCGCAGCAGCAGGGCGGCCAGCAGCAGGGCCGCCGCTTCGGCACCGGCGCCCTCATCGGCGCGGGCGCGGCGGGCCTCGTCGGCGGTGCGCTCCTCAACGAGGCGATGAGCGACGACGAGCCGGACGTGGTCATCAACAACTACTACGAGGAAGACTGACCCCGGCCGTCACCGGCTGACACCCGGAGCCGGCGGAGGAGCCCCCGGAGTCCCCGAGCCCGGGGGCTCCTCACGCCGTGGTGCGGGCCAGGAAGAGGCCCGTCCGCGTTTCCAGTTCGAGCCCGCCGCCGTGGCCGTCGATCGTCCGTGACACATCGGAGAACAGCGCCCGACGGGTCTCCTCCGTGAGGATCAGGTACGAGGAGAGCGACGACAGCAGGTCGACGGTCCCGGCCGTGGTGCGGGTGTGCCGTGAGAGGTACAGGCGGTGTTCCAGGTCGGTGAAGTCCTCCTGGTCCCGTAACTCCTCCCACACCCAGGAGTTCGGGGCCATGACCGACTCGCGCGGCTGGACGTCGACGATCGAGTGCGGCGGCAGCCCGTGGAGGTGGCGGTGGTGCACGGCCCTCAGTTCGTGCCGGAGGGCCTCGTCGGCCACCAGCCAGTCGTTCCAGAACAGGGCGATCGCCCCGCCCGGGAGCAGTAACTCCCGCGCCCGCCTCCAGCGGACCTCCGGGTCGACCCAGTGCCACGACTGGCCGGAGAGAAGCAGCCCGAATCGCCGTCCCGAGGCGGCTCGGCTCTCGAAATCGACGTTCTCGATGGTGACATGAGGCATAGCGGCGCAGTGCCGGGCCAGCACGGCCGCCATCCGGGGATCGGGTTCGAGGCAGGTCAGCGTGATGCCGTGAGCGGCGAACGCGAGCGTCGCCTTTCCCGTACCCGCGCCGACCTCCAGCGCGTCCACGCCCTGCGGCCCTGCGAACTCCAGCACGTCGGTGACGAGTTCGTCCGGATAGCCGGGCCGCGCGGCGTCGTACTGCTCGGCCGCCTCACCGAAGGCGACGCGCCGATCGTCGGCGCGGCCGATGGGATTCTCGGTCATGGCCCCATGGTGCCGCCGCCGGCCCCCGCATGACATGGAGCGCCGCCGCCCGGTCCGCCTCGCGCCGGTCCCGGCGGCGCGGGGATATGGCGGCGGGCAGGCCGGGCGGGCGCAGCGCGCCGTACGTCGTGAAGCGGCGAACGCCACAGGTGTGGCAGCGGGATTCACCACCGGAGTGGGCCCAGCCCGGGTGATTTCGACAGGCGGAGTGGTGGGGCGCGGTCATTGGGTCCACGCCGGGAGGATGTGCGCGTCACGGAAGTGACTGCGGATGGCGACGATGGCGTCCGTGACCGATTCCTGGTCCCCGTCGGCACCGGCCGCGTGCCGCGCGGCGGTGAGCTCCTTGCACTCCACGCACCCGACCGGCGACTTCGCGGGCCTGTCGCTTTGGCTCGGGGTCCGGCCGCTCAGCACGAACCACGTCGCCTTGCCCGGCCCGGGCCCGTGCGTGCACACGCCCCAGGCGTCCGACTCGTGCTCGATCAGCAGCAGTCCGCGTCCGGACTCGTCCTCCAGGGAGGCGAGACGACGGCGGACGGGCAGGCCCGCCGCGCCGTCGTGCACGAACACCCGGAGGTGCTGCGGATCGGCCCACTCCGCGCTGAGCGTGATCGGCGAGCGGCATGCCTTCGCCTGGCAGGCGTTGATCGCGTTCGTGACCGCCTCCGAGGTCAGCGACACGGCCGCGTCGGCGAGGTCCGGCCGCCGCGTCGCGGTGAGCAGGGTGCGGATCGCTTCGCGGGCGGCCCGTACCCATGCGGGGTGGGGTGGGAAGGCGAGGGTGCAGTCGGGGTG
>NZ_JAILXP010000194.1 GCF_020740895.1 Streptomyces sp. UNOB3_S3
GTGTTGAGGGGGGCGCGGGGCGGGTGCCGCGGGTCAGGTGAGCGAGGTGTAGAGCGCCGGGCGGCGGTCTCCGAGGTAGGTGTTCTCGGCGCGTGACGCCCGGAGCAGCTCCGGGTCGACGTCGGCGACGACCAGGTCCTCGCCGGCGCCGGCCCGGGCCCGCACGGTCCCGTCCGGGGCGGCCAGACAGGACAGCCCCGCGAAGGTGAAGTCGCCTTCCACGCCGCAGCGGTTGGCGTAGGCGATGTAGAGCTGGCTCTCCCAGGCGCGGGCCGGGACGATCGTCTGGGGGACGATCTCGTACGGCCGCATCAGCGCGGTGGGGACGAGCAGCAGCTCGGTGCCGGCCAGGGCGTGTGCCCGGACGGCCTCGGGGAACTCGACGTCGTAGCAGATCAGGAGCCCGATCCGGACGCCGTCGAGCTCGGCCTGGACGACGAGGTCCCGGCCGGGGGTGAAGCTGGTGGTCTCGTACTCGCCGAAGAGATGGGTCTTGCGGTAGTTCGCGAGCCGGGTCCCGTCGGGGCCGATCAGCTGGAGCGAATTGAAGACCTCCGCGCCGTCGCGCTCGGGGTAGCCGTAGCCGATGGCCAGGCCGTGCTCGGCGGCGATCCGGGCGACGGCCTGTGCGCCGGGGCCGTCGGCGGGCTCGGCGAGCCCGGCGACGGCCGTGCCGAGGGCGTACCCGGTCAGGAACAGCTCGTCGGTGAGCAGCAGCCGGGCACCGGCGGCGGCGGCCCGGCGCGCGGCGTCGGCCAGGGCGGCGATGCTGTCGGCGGTCGAGGCGGGAACGCCGCTGGGGCCTTGGCAGAGCGCGATACGCAGCGGCGTCATGCGTCCTCTTCAGCAGTCGAGCGAACGGTTCGGCGGAGCAGTTCAAACACTCATACGTTTAAACGACTCGACGGTAAGGTTTTCGCTCTTGGCCGGACAAGGCGCGGACGTTGCGTGCCGCTGGTGCATTCGTTGCGCGTTTCGCCGGTTCAGCGGCGATTCGTTGCGCGGGCCCGTGGGTGGCTTGCCCCTGACCCGCCCTTGCGCCGATTCCCGGGCTCCGCCCCGGCCCCCGGACCTCAAGCGCAGGACAGGCCGATTCAGCCCCCGATCTCCCGCACCCACGCCGCCAGGCCCGCCGCGAAGCCGGACCGCTCCTCCGGCGTCAGCCCGTCCAGCGCGCGCAGCAGCGGCTCGCCCCGCCGGGCGATGAAGACCTCCAGCGCGGGGCGGTAGTCCGCCGACAGGGACACCAGCACCCGGCGGCGGTTCCCCGGGTCCTCCGCCCGCTCCACGATCCCCGCCCGGCTCAGCGCCCCCACCAGCTCACTGGCGGTCGGCAGGGAGACGTGCAGCCGCCCGGCGATCTGGCCGACGGTCAGCGGCACCCCCGCCAGCAGATGCGGCAGCACGGCGCCATGGCGTGCCGTCAGACCGTGCCGCTCCATGGCCTCGCGCAGCGCCGGCGGCATCTGCTCCCGGACCCTCACCTTGCGGAAGAAGGGCTCCAACAGGGGGACGAGGGCGATGACTTCGACCTCTTCGGCGGTCGGGGTGCGGGGCGGTGTCCCGGTTCTGATCGCGTGCGGCATACTTCGATTGTAGATGCTTTGGACTTCCGAACCATTGGGATACCCGAAAGGTATGGGTGGCCGGATCATGCCCTCGATCAGCTACAGCGATGCCCTCAACGACGCCCTGGACCGTATGAAGGATCTGGGGTACGAACGCGGCCAGGGCGTCGACCTCGCCAATCACGGCCCGATGGGGGCCGAGGCGCTGGCCCTCCTCGGACACGGGGACGAGGTGTCCCGGTGGGTGGAGCGCTACCGGCGTGCCATGGAGCACCACGAGCCGCCCGCCGCGCGCTTCCCCCTGGACCCCGCCGACGAGTCCTCCTGGCGCCCCGCCCTCGGGGCGTTCCACCGGGCCGGCGACTGGGAGGCCCTCTTCACCCGCGAACTCGCCGGGGCGGACTGGCGCGAGGTGCTCGTCCGCTGGTGGCCGCGGCTGCTCCCCGGCCTCTTCGCCGGGCTGACCCACGGCCTCATCCGCACCGCGCACGCCGTGCGCGGCCTGTACGCCGCCGAGCGGCCCACCGGGCTCCAGCTGGACGAGCTCGCCCGGGGGCTGGCCTACTGGGCCGCCCGCTTCACCGAGCTCCCCGGCCGCCCGCGCCTGGCCGGGACGTACGACCTGGCCGGCGCGATCGCCGCGCTCCCCCGCGTCCCGCACGACGGGCCGCTGCGCCCGGAGGTCCCCCGGCAGCGCCTGGAGCGGCTCGACCGGCTCCCGGGCTACGGCGAGGCGCTCCAGGCGCTCGCGCCGGACCACGCGGACCGGCTGCTGAGCGAGATGACCCTGCGGTTCGCCGATGTCTACCTCGCCCACCCCGAGGTCTTCCCCGTCCCGCTGATCCACGGGGTGACCGCGCCCGCGGCCGCCCGGCTGGTCCTCCCCCACCTGCCGCCGGAGCTGCACGAGCCGACGCTCGCCGCGCTCTGGCAGGTCCACACGGCCTTCCTGCTGGTGTTCACCACCGGCCGGCGCACCGAGGGCGGTGACGCCTGGCGGGCGGAGGCGGAGGCGGCGCCCGCGCTCCCCGAGCTGGCCGCGCGGGCGGCGGAGCACGGCGACGAGCACGTCATCAAGTTCACCGAGGCCTGCCTGCGCGAACACGCGCTGCGGCCCGACCCCCGCTACCCGGCGGCCGCCTTCGCCGCCCAGCGGCGCGTCGACCGGCTGGACGCCGGTGGCGCGATCGGCAGCGCCGGGCACCGGTGACCGACCGCCGGTGACCCGCCGCCGCCCGCCGTCAGGCCGCCGCCCGCCGTCAGGAAGGGGCGCCGGAGCTGAAGCGGCGCAGCAGCGGTGAGAGGACCAGCACGGACTTGGTGCGCTCCACGAAAGGCTCGCCCGCGATCCGTTCCAGGACCCGCTCGAAGTGGCGCATGTCCGAGGCGAAGATCTGCACGATGGCGTCGGCCTCACCGGTGACGGTGGAGGCCGACGCCACCTCCGGATAGCGCGAGAGACCCCGGTGGATCGCCTCGGGCGAGGTGTTGCGGCGGCAGTAGAGCTCGATGAACCCCTCGGTCTCCCAGCCGAGCGCCGCCGGGTCCACCCGGACGGTGAAGCCGGTGATGGCTCCTTCGGCGCGCAGCCTGTCCACCCGCCGTTTGACGGCCGGCGCGGACAGGCCGATCTCCGCTCCGATGTCGGCGTAGGAGCGCCTGGCGTCCTCGGCCAGGGCATGCACGATGCGTTCGTCGAGCTCGTTCAATCGCACGGCGGGTGGATCACTTTTCTCCGGGTCTTGGCCACTGCTACCAGCAGTAGATCACGTGCCCGGCCCCGCTCCCGACCCGTGCGCCGCGGGGGCGGCTCATCTGCCGAGGTTGGTGACCATGGCGGAGGGCCCGGGGAAGTCCTCGATCAGGGCGTCCATCAGGACTTCGTCGACGCGCTGGCCCATCCAGTGGCCGGATTTGCGGAAGCGGCCGGTCGGCCGGAACCCGGCCTTCTCGAAGGCGGTGATCCCGGCCCGGTTGGGCTCCAGGACCCTCAGCCACACGGTGTGGAGCCCGCCCAGGTGGAAGGACCAGTCCAGGGTCAGCCGGGTGGCCTCCTCGGCGAAGCGCCGGCCGCGGTGGGCCGGGGCGAGCAGGATCGAGAACTCGGCCCGCCGCTCACGGGCGTCGACCCGCAGCGCGGTGAGGCCGACGGGCTGCTTGTCCTTGAGCCGGACGATCTCGAAGCACGGATGGTCCCGGTCGTCGAGGCGGCGGTCCCACTCCTCGGCCCGGGCCTCCCACGTCTGCGGGAAGCGGCTGCCGCGGCCCAGGACGCTGCCGGGGTCGGTCTCCCATCTGTGGTACTCGGTCAGCATCTCGTCCCGGGGCATGCCCAGGGCGAGGCGGTCGCCGGTCAGCAGGAGGTGGGGGCTGCTCATCGGATGTGATCCCTTCCGTGCCCCGGACGGCCGGGCCGGGGCCGTCGACATACCCGAAAACGGCTGCTGCCGGGCCCGCGCGGAGCGGGCCCGGCAGCCGGGATCATAGGGCGGCGCGGAAGAAGATCACTTCTTCCCGGAGGGCTTCCGGGACCGGGCGGAGGGCTTCGCCGCCGGCTTCGTGGTCTTCGTACGGGCCTGGGCGGTCTTCGCCGCCGGCTTCGGGGCCGCCTCGGACGCCTCCTTGGACGCCTCCTCAGCACCCTCGGTCACACCGGCCACCTCGGCCACCGGCTCACCGGCCGCCTCCCGGGCCAGCCGCGAGCTGCGCATGCCGTAGGCGAAGTAGAGCACCAGGCCGATGACCATCCAGCCGCCGAAGACCTCCCAGGTCACCACGTCCAGGCTGAACATCATGTAGATGCACAGGGCGCAGCCGATGGCGGGGAAGACGGGCGCCAGCGGCACCGTGGTGTCGCCGAAGGGCACGCGCACACCCGAAAGCGGTACCCGGAAGCTGCGCTTCATGGCGGGGCGGGTGAATCGCAGCACGATGACGGCGACGTTGACCAGCGCGAAGGCGAAGAGCGTGCCGATGCTGGTGGCGTCCGCGAGCTGGCCCAGCGGCACCGCGGCGGCCAGGACACCGCAGAAGAGCGAGACGATCACGGTGTTGGCGACCGGGACGCCCTTCTTGCTGACCTTGGCGAAGGACTTGGGGACCAGTCCGTCGCGGGACATCGCGAAGAGGATGCGGGTCTGGCCGTAGAGGACGGTCAGCACGACGCTGGCGATGGCGATGACGGCACCGGCGGCCAGGAGGACGGCCCAGAAGCTCTGGCCCGTGACGTCCTTCATGATCCCGGCCAGCGCGGCCTCGGAACCCTCGAACTTCTTCCACGGCAGGGCGCCGACGGCGACGGCCGCGACCAGGACGTAGAGGGCCGTGACGATCAGCAGCGAGAGCATGATCGCCTTGGGCAGGTCCTTCTTGGGGTTCTTCGCCTCCTCACCGGCCGTCGACGCGGCGTCGAAGCCGATGTACGAGAAGAACAGGCTGGCGCCCGCGGCGCTGACGCCGCCGAGGCCGAGCGGCATGAAGGGGGCGTAGTTGCCGGCGCGGATGCCGGTGAAGGCCACGGCGCAGAAGAGCAGCAGGGCCACGATCTTCACGCCGACCATGATGGCGTTGGCGCGGGCGCTCTCCTTGGCGCCGCCGAGCAGGAACGCCATGCACAGGAGCACGACGAGCAGGGCCGGCAGGTTGAAGATGCCGCCGTCGACACCGGGCGGGTTGGCCATCCACGTCGGGATGGTGACGCCGATGGTGCCCTGGAGGAGCTCGTTGAGGTACTGGCCCCAGCCGACGGCGACGGCCGCGACGGAGACGCCGTACTCCAGGATCAGGCACCAGCCGCAGACCCAGGCGACAACCTCGCCCATGGTGGCGTAGGCGTACGAGTACGAGGAGCCGGAGACCGGGATGGTGCCGGCGAGCTCGGCGTAGGACAGGGCCGAGAAGAGCGCGGTGAGACCGGCGATCACAAAGGAGATCACCACGGCGGGGCCGGCCTTGGGCACGGCCTCGCCCAGCACCACGAAGATGCCGGTGCCCAGGGTGGCGCCGATGCTGATCATCGTCAGCTGCCACATTCCGAGCGAACGGCGCAGCGTGCCGCCCTCGCCCTGGCCGCCCTCGGCGACCAGTCGCTCGACGGGCTTGCGGCGCATCAGGCGCGAGCCGAAGCCGGCGGTCGGCAGCGGGGCACGCCTGTCGTCGGCGGTCACGGCCGACGATGCGCCTTTGTCCAACACTGGGGTCGATCCCACAGGGGTCGCTCCGTTCATGATTCCCGGTCGGGGGGTGCCGGTCGGGAGCGACGGCACGGCGGTCCCAGGGCGCGCGCCGGCATGGCAGAGCAAACCCGTAGCGAGGGGGTACCGCCGAGCAAGCGGTATCCGCCACTCCACGTTCTGCGCAGACCTTACGAGGTGAGGGCCCGCGCTCGTAATGCACCATTCTTGCGTATGCCCGTTCGATCATTGCGTCGGGGGGCTTTTAGCAGGGAATCATTGCGCACGGTGTTATGAATCGGTACAGGGGTAGCAAAAAAGGGGCGCGACCCGGCGAACCGGATCACGCCCCTTCCCGGGCGGTGCGGACTACTGCCAGCTGGCGTGCAGCGGCTTGCCCTCGGCGTAGCCGGCGGCGCTCTGGACGCCGACGACGGCCCGCTCGGCGAACTCCTCCAGGGAGCCCGCGCCCGCGTAGGTGCAGGAGGAACGGACACCCGCGATGATCGAGTCGATCAGGTCCTCGACGCCCGGGCGGGCCGGGTCGAGGAACATCCGGGAGGTGGAGATGCCCTCCTCGAACAGACCCTTGCGGGCCCGGTCGTAGGCGGACTCCTCGGAGGTGCGGTTGCGCACGGCACGGGCCGACGCCATACCGAAGCTCTCCTTGTACAGACGGCCGTCGGCGGTCTGCTGGAGGTCGCCCGGGGACTCGTACGTCCCGGCGAACCAGGAGCCGATCATGACGTTGGAGGCACCGGCGGCCAGCGCCATGGCCACGTCGCGCGGGTGACGGACGCCACCGTCGGCCCAGACGTGCTTGCCGTACTTCTTCGCCTCGGCGGCGCACTCCAGCACCGCGGAGAACTGCGGGCGGCCCACGCCGGTCATCATGCGGGTGGTGCACATGGCGCCCGGGCCCACACCGACCTTGATGATGTCCGCGCCGGCCTCGATGAGGTCGCGCACGCCCTCGGCGGCGACGATGTTGCCCGCGACGATCGGGACCCGCGGGTCGAGCGCCCGGACGGCCTTGACCGCGGAGATCATGCCCTCCTGGTGGCCGTGCGCGGTGTCCACGACGATGGTGTCGGCGCCGGCGTCCAGCAGGGCCTTGGCCTTGCCGGCCACGTCGCCGTTGATGCCCACGGCGGCGGCGATGCGCAGCTTGCCGTTCCCGTCGAGGGCCGGGGTGTACAGCGTCGCGCGCAGGGCGCCCTTGCGGGTCAGGATGCCGGCGAGCCTGCCGTCCTTGTCCACGGCGGGGGCCAGCTTGCGGTGCGCGGCGTCCAGCTGGTTGAAGGCCTCGCGCGGGTCGATGTCGGCGTCGAGGAGCAGCAGCTCCTTGGACATGACCTCGGAGAGCTGGGTGAAGCGGTCCACACCGGTCAGGTCGTGCTCGGTGACGACACCGACGGGGCGGTGGTCCGCGTCGACGACGACACCGGCGCCGTGGGCCCGCTTCGGCAGCAGGGACAGCGCGTCGGCGACGGTCTGGGTGGGGGCCAGCACGATCGGGGTGTCGAGCACGTGGTGACGGCCCTTGACCCAGGAGATGACCTCGGTGACGACCTCGATCGGAATGTCCTGGGGAATGACGACGAGGCCACCGCGGCGGGCGACCGTCTCCGCCATGCGGCGGCCGGCGATCGCGGTCATGTTCGCGACCACGAGCGGAATGGTGGTGCCGGTCCCGTCCGGGGCGGAGAGGTCCACACCCTGGCGGGAGCCGACCGCGGAGCGGCTCGGCACCATGAACACATCGTCGTACGTCAGGTCGTACGGCGGCTTCTGGTCATTGAGGAAACGCACGTGCTGATACATCCCAGTCGTTCGAGGTGACCCTCGGCAAGGCATGCCGAGGGAAAAGCACGTACTTCATTCTCCCATGACGACCGGGGCGAAATGCCAGTCCCGAACCTCCAGGGCTGCTCGGGAGGGCTTTGGCCGATCCTCCAACCAACGCCGCTGACCTGCGCGGATACCGGAAAACCGGGGCCGCGCGGCCGTCTTCAGGCCCCGTCGGGATCGGCGCGGTCCAGGGCCGGGCGGGGGCCCGGACCCGTCTCGTGGAGGAGGTAGTCGGCGGCGGCGGTGTCCGTGACCAGGCTGGTGACCAGGCCGGAGCGGAGCACCGCGCCGATCGCCGCCGCCTTGCGCAGCCCGCCGGCGATCGCGACGACCTCCGGTATACGGCGCAGCCGGTCGGCCTCGACGGTGATGCAGCGCTCGCCCAGGTCCCGGCCGATACGACGGCCCTCGGCGTCGAAGAGGTGCGCGGACATCTCCGCGGCCGCGCCGAGGGAGGCGTAGTGCTCGCGCTCCTCCTCGGTGAGCATGTCGTAGACCGTGGAGACGCCCGACTCCCAGGAGCCGATGGACACGGCGGCGACGGTGACCCGGTCGAAGTACTCGAAGGCCCGGGCGATGCCCGTCTGGCCGCGCAGGGCGGCGGCGGTGGCCGTGTCCGGCAGCAGCATCGGGGCGTAGATCGGGTGGGCCTCGCCGCCGGAGACCTGGGCGGCCCGGCGGACGGCCTCCACCGAGCCGCGCTCGGCGGTGCCCGCGTCGTAGACGCCGGTGAGCTGGACCACCGTGCAGGGGGGCAGCCGGTGGAGGGCCGCGGCCATGTGGATGGTGGAACGGCCCCAGGCGAGGCCGAGCACATCGCCCTCGTGGACCAGCTCACCGAGCAGGCCGGCCGCGACCTCACCGAGGTTCTCCGGGTCGGCGGCGTCGTCGGCGGCGTCGGCCGGGGACTCCACGACGACCGCGTGGCGCAGGCCGTAGCGGGCGCGCAGCGCGTCGGAGCGCTCCGCGTCCAGCTCGGCCGGCACCCGGATCTCGATCCGCACCAGGTCGCGCTCGAGCGCCGTCTCCAGCACTCGGGCCACCTTGAAGCGGCTCACGCCGAACTCCTCGGCGATCTGGATCTTCGACTTGCCCTCGAGGTAGAAACGGCGGGCCATCGCCGCCGCCTGCACCAGCTCGGCGGGCCCCATAGGCGTGGCTGAACGGCCGCCCGTCGACACCGCGGTCTCCTCACTACTGTGGTCAAGCTTGCTGCTACCGCGTGGGTAGCTACGGGTGTGTATGTAGCTGTTTCTGCTGAAGCTGTCCCGCTGTGTTGCGTGGACCCGATGTCATCCTGTCAGATTCGACGGTCCGCGATCAGACCTTGACCTCGGCCCTCAGCAATTCGGGCGAGCGGCACGGCTCACTCAGTGCGCGCAGGCCCAGGGCGCGCCGAGGGTGACCCGCTCCGCCTGCGCGCGCAGGGCCCGTACGGCCTCCGCCGGGTCGTCCATACCGTAGACGGCGGAGCCCGCCACGAACACGTCCGCGCCCGCCTCCGCGCACCGCTCGATGGTGGCGGCCGAGACACCGCCGTCCACCTGGAGCCAGATGGGGAGGTTGTGGCGCGAGATGAGCTCACGGGTGCGGCGGATCTTGGGCAGCATGATGTCGAGGAACGACTGGCCGCCGAAGCCCGGCTCGACGGTCATGATCAGCAGCATGTCGAGCTCGGGGAGCAGGTCCTCGAAGGGCTCGATGGGCGTGGCGGGCTTGAGCGCCATCGACGCCCGCGCCCCCAGCCGCCGGATCTCCCGCGCGAGCCGTACGGGCGCGTGGGCCGCCTCCGCGTGGAAGGTCACCGAGCCGGCGCCCACCTCCGCGTACTGCGGGGCCCAGCGGTCGGGGTCCTCGATCATCAGATGGCAGTCCAGCGGCGTGTCGGTCGCCTTGAGCAGCGACTCGACGACGGGCACGCCGAGCGTCAGATTGGGGACGAAGTGATTGTCCATCACATCGACGTGGAGCCAGTCGGCGCCCCGCACGGCCTGCGCCTCGTCGGCGAGCCGGGCGAAATCCGCGGAAAGGATGCTGGGGTTGATCTGCACTGCCATGCCCCAAGCCTGCCATGCCGCGGGCACTGCCTTTGACCGGGGGCAAGCCCCCGCCCCCCCGGGGCCCGGGGCAGAGCCCCGGGAAACGGGAAGGGGCGGGACCGGGGCTTCTCTCCCGCCGCGACGGCGAGTGACCCCCGCCGGGGAGGCCGGCGGTGCCGAACCGCCCCGGGCGAGGCGTCAGCCCGTGCGGCGCAGCAGCGCCAGGTACATGGCGTCCGTGCCGTGCATGTGCGGCCACAGCTGGACGTCCGGCCCCTCGCCCAGTGCCGGAACGCCCCGCATGAAGGGGCGGGCGTCGATCCACTCGGCGGGCGGGGCCTCGCCGCCGCGGCCGCGCAGCACGTCCTCGACGACCGCCCGGGTCTCCGCCAGGTGCGGCGAGCAGGTGGCGTAGCCGACGACGCCGCCGACGCGCACGGAGCGCAGCGCCTCGCGCAGCAGCCCGCGCTGGAGCGGCGCGAAACCGGCCAGGTCCTCGGGGCGGCGCCGCCAGCGGGCCTCGGGGCGGCGGCGCAGGGCGCCCAGACCCGAGCAGGGCACGTCCACCAGGGCCCGGTCGAAGGACCCCGCGCGCCACGGCGGACGCGTACCGTCCGCGGCGATGACCTCGTACGGGCCGGGGTTGCCGGCCAGGGCGCGGGCGACGAGACGGGCCCGGTGCGGCTGCTTCTCGGACGCCAGCAGCGCCGCGCCCCGCTGGGCGGCGAGCGCGCCGAGGAGGGCGGCCTTGCCGCCGGGTCCGGCGCAGCCGTCCAGCCAGCGCTCGTCCGGCCCGTCCACGGGGACGTCGGCGAGGGCGAGGGCGATCAGCTGGCTGCCCTCGTCCTGGACGCCCGCGCGTCCCTCCCGGACGGCCTCCAGCGCGCCGGGCTCGCCGCCCTCGGCGAGCCGGACCGCGCAGGGCGACCAGCGGCCGGGCAGGGCGGAGTCCTCGCCGGCGGCCGCGATCAGCTCCTCGGTCGTGGCCCGGCCGGGGCGGGCGACGAGGGTGACCTCGGGGCGCTCGTTGTCCGCCTCCAGCAGGTCCTCGATGCCGGCCCGGCCGCCGCCGAGCGCGTCCCACAGCGCGGAGACGATCCAGCGCGGGTGGGAGTGGACGACGGCGAGGTGCTCCTCGGGGTCGTCGTCGTAGGGCGGGGCGACCTTCTCCAGCCAGCCGTCCAGGTCATGGGCGGAGATCTTGCGCAGGACGGCGTTGACGAACTTGGCCCGCCCGTCGCCGAGCACCACCCGGGCCAGCTCGACGGTGGCCGAGACCGCCGCGTGGGTGGGGATGCGGGTGCCGAGCAGCTGGTGGGCGCCGAGGCTCAGGACGTCCAGCACCGGCGGGTCGACCTCGCGCAGCGGGCGGTCGACGCAGGAGGCGATGATCGCGTCGTAGGTGCCCTGGCGGCGCAGCGTCCCGTAGACGAGCTCGGTGGCGAGGGCGGCGTCGCGCGCCTCGAAGCCCTCCTTCTCCCGGGCCTTGCGGAGCAGCGGCGGGAGCACCAGGTTCGCGTAGGCGTCCCGCTCGTCGACGGCCCGCAGCGCCTCGAAGGCGAGTATCCGCACCGGGTCCTTCTTGGGCCGGCGATAGGGCTTTGCGGGGCGCTTGCGAGGGGCCTGGTCGTTCACGAAAGGTGCTCCGGAGCTGGGGTGATGAGGAACCCCAGCCTACGCCGGATCACTCCTCGGTCACTCGCTCAGTCACTCGCCGCCGAGCTTCTCGCCCGGGGCGATGCGCACACCGCGCGCCCAGTCGGCGGCCTGCATGGGCTTCTTGCCCTGCGGCTGGACCCACTGGAGCCGGACGGCGTGGGAGCCGGTGCCCACGTGGACGGAGTTCTTGGCGGCGGCGATCTCGCCGGGCGCGAGGTCGCCGCGGGCGGGGTCGAGCTCCACGGACATCACCTTCAGGCGCTCGCCGCGGAAGGTCGTCCAGGCGCCGGGCGCCGGGGCGCAGCCGCGGACGACGCGGTCGGCGCGCAGGGCGGGGGCGGCCCAGTCGATCCGGGCGTCCTCGACGCTGATCTTCGGGGCGAGCGTGATGCCGTCCGCCGGCTGCGGCACGGCCTTGAGCGTGCCGTCCTCGATGCCGTCCATGGTCGCGGCGAGCAGCCCGGAGCCGGCGAAGGCGAGGCGGGTCAGCAGGTCGCCACTGGTGTCGGTGGGGCGGACGTGCTCCGTCAGGACGCCGTAGACGGGGCCGGAGTCCAGGCCCTCCTCGATCTGGAACGTGGAGGCGCCGGTCATGTCGTCACCGGCGAGGATCGCGTGCTGCACGGGGGCGGCGCCGCGCCAGGCGGGCAGCAGCGAGAAGTGCAGATTCACCCACCCGTGGGCCGGGATCTCCAGGGCGGCCTTGGGCAGCAGGGCGCCGTAGGCGACGACGGGGCAGCAGTCCGGGGCGATCTCCCGCAGCCGGGCGAGGAAGTCCTCGTCGCGCGGCCGGGCGGGCTTGAGCACCTCGATGCCGGCCTCCTCGGCGCGCTCGGCGACGGGGCTGGCGACCAGCCGGCGGCCGCGCCCGGCGGGCGCGTCGGGCCGGGTGACGACGGCGACGACCTCGTGGCGGTCCGAGGCGATCAGGGCGTCGAGGGCGGGTACGGCGACCTCGGGGGTACCGGCGAAGACGAGCCTCATGGGTGGCGGACTACCTCTCTCGTGACTTGTCTCGTGAGCGCTCTCGTGGCGCCGGACGAACGGCGTTCCAGTTTAGAGGCGGCCCCAGCACAGGGGGCGTGCGGGCTGACACGCGCCCCATTCCGGCGGATGTACGCCCCCATACCGTGACCCAGCGGCCCGTGGCGCGTTGGGTCAAGAGAGATTGACCGAAACGGGCCGCAACCGCGGCCCGCTTCCGTTCTCCTACCCCAACGTCCCTTTAACCGCCGGTCCGAGAGGCTTGTTCATGCCCGACCACGCAACCCACGACGCCCAGGCACGGGCCAGCCTGCATCTTCTGGTCCGGGACATCGAGAGGGTCCGCCGCCAGGTGGACGCGCTGCGCACCCTCACCGCCCAGCTGGGCAACGTCTACCGGCCGCGCCGTACCGGCCCGTCGGCGGGCTTCGTCGTCTACGGCCGCGCCCCCGCGCCCACCGTCCGGCTGGCGCAGGAGCTGCGGGACAGCGTCGAGACGCTGGTCACGGCGGCGGTGGACTTCGACCGTTCGCTGGGCTTCTCGTGGGACGCGGTGGGTTCGGCGCTCGGCGTCACCAAGCAGGCGGTGCACCGCCGTTACGGCGCGCGGCGCGCGGGCGCGCAGGCCACGGCCGAGGCGACCGACACCGTCCGCACCGCGGAGCCCACCCCGGTCCCGGTCGTCCCGGCGGCCCGCACGGTCCCGGGCCAGCCGGGCGCCCACCGCGAGGAGCCCCGCGCGTCGGCGTTCCCGGGCCCCCGCAACGGCTGATTCCCCCCGGGCCGGGCCCGGAATCCGGGGCGCGGCCCCGAGAACGTCCCGCCCTCGCCCCTGGGGGCCGGGGCGCAGCCCCGGGAAACTGGGGGCACCTCCCAGC
>NZ_JAILXP010000195.1 GCF_020740895.1 Streptomyces sp. UNOB3_S3
CCGCCGGGGGTGGCGGGCACCTTGGCCCGTACGGCGGCGAGGACGGCCGCCGCGAACGGCAGGGACTCGTGGACGAGCCCGTAGCCCATGCCGAAGGCCACGGCCGCCGGGTCCTGGTCGGGGTCGGGGCGCCGGTCCCCGTCGTCGCCCCGCAGCAGGCGCAGATGGCCGCCGGCGGCGTCGGGGGAGCGCCACTCGACTCCGGTCAGCTCGTCGACGGGGAAGCGCTGGTCGCCGGCCTTCCACTTGGCGGAGGAGGCACCCGTCCAGAACCAGCGGAAGGAGACGGCCCGGCCGTCGAAGGACGCCTTGCCGTCGTAGGCCTTGAAGGTCAGCGGGGGTGCCGGCGTGGTCACCAGATGGCGCTCGGCGGGCTCGCCGGCCCGGGGGCCGAGCGCCGCGCGTATCCGCTCGGCGTAGTACTCGGCGAGCAGCTCGCGCTCGGCCGGGAGGACCAGCCGGTAGGGGTCGTTGCCCTCCTTGAGCCGGCCGTCGGCCACGTCCATCAGCGGATCGGCGCCGGGTCTGGGCACGGCGCGCAGCACCACCGTCCCATGCCTCCCCGGGGCCTGCTCGACGGCCGCGAGCGCCTCGAAGGGGACGCGTCGCTCGCCGAGCGCCTGGAGCAGCTTCGGTGTGCGGATCCCCCGTTCGAAGCGGATGAGCACGGAGTCGGTGCCGAACTCCCAGACGGTGTGGAAACCGGCCAGCACATCACCCATGCCGCTCATCGTAAGCGGCGCCCGCCCGCCCGTCCCCCCTCGTGGCGCTACGCGCGTCAAACCGCCACGGCCTCGGCGTCCGGGCCCAGCCCGTCCGCGCAGTCACCGCTGTCCCGCGCGCACCGGACGGAGGCGGGGGCGCCGACGCCGATCCCGGCGAAATTGGCGAGGCTGGTGGTGCCGGGCGCGAAGTAACCGGTGTGGCCCTGGGCGTCGCCGGCGGAGAGCACCCGCGCCCCGAAGCCCGCGGAGACCGGGTCGGCACCGTGGCCGAGGCCGCCGACCTCCATGTGGGGCACGCCCTGGATCCAGTCGTCCGCGTCGCGCATCGCCCATATCCGGGCGGTGGTGTCCAGGTCGGAGACGTGCTGGGCGCGCATGCCGGGGCTGCCGGCCACGGCCACGTCGGTGACCCGGGGGGAGAGCTCGCGGGCGGCGACGCCGCACACCACCGAGCCGTAGCTGTGGCAGAACAGCGCGACCTTCGAGGTGCCGGGCAGCGACCGGACGAGCCGGCGCAGCCGCAGCGCGCCCTCGGCGGCGAGCTTGCCGGTGGCGGCGTCCATGCCGACGCCGGCGGGCGAGGTGTAGTCGGCCCAGGCGATGACGGCCGTCCTGGTGCCGGGGCCCGCCTTCCGCTCGGCGGCGTAGAGGGAGCGGCCCATGCCGACGGGGGCGCTGTAGGCGCGCTGGGTCTTCTCGAACGTCAGCACATTGGTGTCGACGCCCGGGACCACCACGGAGACCCGCCGGGCCGCGTCGAGGTCGCCGAAGACCTCCGCGACCCGGCCGTCGCCGGCGGGGTCGAAGGCGAGGATCTGCCGGCCCTGGCCGAGCAGCGACTCGAAGCGGTGCATCCGGCGGCCGGCCGTATAACGGCCGGCGGGGGTCAGCCCGGCGTCGTGGGCGCGCTGCTCCTCGACCGTGCGGGCCCGGGCGAGCGCGGTGCGGTTGGCGCGGTAGCGCAGCTCGGTGGGGGCGCCGCCGAGGTTGCCGACGACGAGCGGATAGCGGTCGGCGAGCCGGTCGCGCTGGCCCGTGGTGAGCTGGGCGAAGAACCGGGAGAGCGCGGAGGGCTCGGCGTCGGGGGAGGGCAGCGGGCGGCCGTTGACGGAGCCGTGCCGCCAGGCCTTGAGCGAGGCGGCCCGGGGGTCCTCCACGCCCTTGTGGCTTCTGACCGCCGTCCAGCCCGTGGTCGCGAGCATCACGAACACCACGGCCAGTGCCAGCAGTGCGCGCCAGGCCGTGGAGGCGTTGGTCCAGGGGATGGAGGAGGAGCCGAGCTCCGGGAAGGAAGTCACCGCCGACCACCCTAGGAGAAATCGGCTTGCGTCCGGGAAGTCGGTGAGCTATCTCACGTTTGAATGGCCGTGATTGAGCGCACTCGTATGCCTACCGCTCAAGAACGCCAGTTTTCCGCCAGTGCGGGACCGATTTGATCCAGATAGACGGCCGTGCGCTGCCGGAACCCCTCCATGTCCCCGTCCAGTAGATCACCCCAGCGCTTGCCCACCTCGCGCATCACCCCGCTGAACGCCGCGACCAGGATGCGCGGGCGGGGGTCCTCCGCCGGCAGCCCCTCCCGGCGGGCGATCTCGTCGGTGAGCCGGTCCTCCAGCTCGGCCAGCCGGCGCAGATGGGCCGCCAGCAGCTGCGGGGTCTCCTGGATCATCCGGTACGTCCGGACGTAGAGCTCCAGCGGGACGGCCGACTCGATGGCCTCCTCGATGCCGTCCCAGCACTCGACGACGGCCGTGCGCAGCGCGGTGAGCGGCGGCTCCGCCGCCGGGCGCGCGCACACGGCGGCGAAGATGCGCGACTCGATCATCTGCTGGACGGCGAGGGCCACGTCCTCCTTGCCCGCGAAGTAGCGGAAGAAGGTGCGCTGCGAGACGTCCGCCGCGGCCGCGATCTCGTCGACCGTCGTGCCCTCGTACCCCTGGAGGGCGAACAGCTCCTGGGCGCACCGGACGAGGGTCTCGCGGGTGCGGCGCTTCTTGCGCTCACGCAGGCCCGTGGTGCTCTCGATCGTGTGCATCGCCGCCTCTTCTCGGTGCGTTTCCGCTGCTCAGGATAGTTGTGGCCAAGATGACAGACTGCGCCTCTTGAAAGCGATTGTCGAGTGTCAGTCACTGCCATAATCTCGGTGGCATGACTCGGACCACCGTCGCCGAGGCGACGCCGGACCAGACGCCCCGCAGCGGCTTACGCGGCTTACGGGGCAATCCCTGGCTGACACTGCTCTCCGTCGCGATGGGCGTGATGATGGTCGCGCTCGACGGCACGATCGTCGCCATCGCCAATCCCGCCATCCAGAAGGACCTGGGCGCCTCGCTCGCCGACGTCCAGTGGATCACCAATGCCTATCTCCTCGCCCTCGCCGTCGCCCTGATCACCGCGGGCAAGCTGGGTGACCGCTTCGGTCACCGGCAGGTCTTCCTCATCGGTACCACCGGTTTCGCCCTCTCCTCCGGACTCATCGCCCTGTCGGGCAGCGTGTCGCTCGTCGTCGCCCTCCGGGTGCTCCAGGGCCTGTGCGGCGCGCTGCTGATGCCCACGGCGCTCGGCCTGATCCGCGCGACCTTCCCGGCCGAGAAGCTCAACATGGCCATCGGCCTGTGGGGCATGGTCGTCGGCGCCTCCACGGCCGGCGGCCCCATCGTCGGCGGCCTGCTGGTCGAACACGTCAACTGGCAGTCCGTCTTCTTCATCAACGTCCCCGTCGGCGCCCTCGCGCTGACGCTCGGCGCGGTCTTCCTCGCGGGCCACCGGGGCAAGAGCGCGTCCCGGTCCTTCGACATCCCGGGCATCGTCCTGCTCTCCGCCGCGATGTTCTGCCTGATCTGGGCGCTGATCAAGGCCCCCGCCTGGTCCTGGAGCGACGCCCGGACCGTGATCTTCCTCGGCGCCTCGGCCGCCGCCTTCCTCCTCTTCGCCCTCCGGCAGACCCGCAGCCGCGAACCGCTGCTCCCGCTGAGCCTCTTCCGCTCCGTGCCGCTGTCCGCCGGGGTGGTCCTGATGGTGCTGATGGCCTTCGCCTTCATCGGCGGGCTGTTCTTCGTCACCTTCTATCTCCAGAACGTGCACGGGATGTCCCCGGTGGAAGCGGGCACGCATCTGCTGCCGCTGACCGGGATGCTGATCGTCGGCTCGCCGGCGGCGGGCGCGCTCATCACCCGCATCGGCCCGCGGATCCCGCTGATGGCGGGCATGATCAGCGCCGCCGTGGCCTGCTTCGGGCTGGCCACGCTGGACGCCGGCACCGGCACCCTCACCATGTCGCTGTGGTTCGCGCTGATGGGCGTGGGCCTCGCGCCGGTCATGGTCGGCGCGACCGAGGTGATCGTCGGCAACGCGCCCCTGCGGCACGCGGGCGTGGCCGGAGGACTCCAGCAGTCGGCCATGCAGGTGGGCGGCTCGCTGGGGACGGCCGTCCTCGGCGCGGTGATGGCGTCCCGGGTCGAGCACCTGCTCCCGGAGAAATGGGCCGCGGCGGGCCTCCGGCCGCTCCCGCCCGAGCAGCTGGACCAGGTCACCGGCGCGGTCTCGGTCGGCGTGGCCCCGGTACCGGCGGGCACACCGCCGCAGTACGCGGAGAAAATCTCCACCGTCGCGCATGACACGTTCGTGTCGGGGATGCAGGTGGGATTCCGCGTCGCCGGGTGCGTGGCGATCGTCGCGGCGCTGGTCGCGGCCTTCACCAAGCGGGGGGAGAACGCGGGGGGTTCGGTGGGGGCGGGGCATCTCTGAGCCTTCCCCCTATCAGGGTGGGAACGGGCGGCGGCCCTTGGCAGCGGCGATCACGGAGCGTGAGACTCCTCGCATCGATCGGATGCGAATCGGGGGAGTGATCTCTGTGGTGCGTGCTGTTGTTCTCGGGCTCGTCGCCGTTATGGCCCTGGCGGGTGCGCCCGCCGCGCAGGCGCGGGGTGCCACGGGCGCCACGGGCGCCTGCGCGGCGGGGCAGCTGTGTCTATGGCCCAAGCCGGGCTACCGGGGGGCCGTCCACGCCAGTGAGCTGGCGGGCATCGACATCGAGAGCTGCATGGCCTTGCCGGCCGGGGTGACGGGGGCTTCGCTGGCCAACCGGACGGGGCACCCGGTGACGACGTACCAGAGCGCGACGTGCGCGGAGACGGGTGAGTTCGACACGTATCCGTCGGGGACGTGGACGCCCGAGTCGCCGTACGTCGTGCGTGCGTACAAGGTGTGGGAGCACTAAAGAAATTTGCCCCCCGACCGGCGAAGCCGGTCGGGGGGCAAATCTTCATGCGTTACGCGTCACCACCGGCCGCGCCCGGGTCGGCCGCGGCCACGTCCAGGAGCTCGTAGCGGTCGATGGCCTGCTTGAGGGCCGAGCGGTCGATCTTGCCCTCCTTGGCGAGCTCGGTGAGCACCGCCAGGACGATCGACTGCGCGTCGATGTGGAAGAAGCGACGGGCCGCGCCACGCGTGTCCGCGAAGCCGAAGCCGTCGGCGCCCAGCGAGGTGTACGTGCCGGGCACCCAGCGCGAGATCTGGTCCGGGACGGCGCGCATCCAGTCGGACACGGCCACCTTCGGGCCCTCGACGCCGGTGAGCTTGCTCGTCACGTACGGGACGCGCTGGTCCTCCTCCGGGTGGAGCAGGTTGTGCTGCTCCACCTCGATGGCATCGCGGCGCAGCTCGTTCCAGGAGGTCGCCGACCAGACGTCCGCCTTGACGTTCCACTCCTCGGCGAGCATGCGCTGGGCCTCGATCGCCCACGGCACGGCCACACCGGAGGCCATGATCTGCGCCGGGATGGCGCCGGCCTCGCCCGCCTTGTAGCGGTACAGACCCTTGAGGATGCCCTCGGCGTCCACGTTCTCCGGCTCGGCCGGGTGCTGGATCGGCTCGTTGTAGACGGTCATGTAGTAGAAGATGTCCTCGGCGTTCTCGCCGTACATCCTCCGCAGACCGTCCTGGACGATGTGCGCGATCTCGTAGCCGAACGCCGGGTCGTACGCGACGACGCCCGGGTTGGTCGAGGCGAGCAGGTGCGAGTGGCCGTCGGCGTGCTGGAGGCCCTCACCGGTCAGGGTGGTGCGACCGGCGGTGGCGCCGAGGACGAAGCCGCGGGCCAGCTGGTCGGCCATCTGCCAGAACTGGTCGCCCGTGCGCTGGAACCCGAACATCGAGTAGAAGACGTAGATCGGGATCAGCGGCTCGCCGTGGGTGGCGTAGGCGGAACCGGCGGCGATCAGCGAGGCGGTGCAGCCCGCCTCGGAGATGCCGTCGTGGAGCATCTGGCCGGTCGGGGACTCCTTGTACGCGAGCAGCAGCTCGCGGTCCACGGCCTCGTACTGCTGGCCCAGCGGGTTGTAGATCTTCGCCGAGGGGAACAGCGAGTCCATGCCGAAGGTGCGGTACTCGTCGGGGGCGATCGGCACGAAGCGCTTGCCGATCTCCTTGTCCCGCATGAGGTCCTTCAGCAGGCGGACGAAGGCCATGGTGGTGGCGATCGACTGCTGGCCGGAGCCCTTCTTCGTCGGCGCGTAGGCCTTGTCGCCCGGCAGGACGAGCGGCTTGGAGCGGTCGACACGGGAGGGCACGTACCCGCCGAGCGCCTTGCGGCGGTCGTGCATGTACTGGATCTCTTCCGAGTCCTTGCCCGGGTGGTAGTACGGCGGCAGGCCGGACTCCAGCTCCTTGTCCGCGATCGGGATGTGGAGGCGGTCGCGGAAGCGCTTGAGGTCCTCGACCGTCAGCTTCTTCATCTGGTGGGTCGCGTTGCGGCCCTCGAAGTTCGGGCCGAGCGTCCAGCCCTTGACCGTCTGCGCGAGGATCACGGTCGGCTGGCCCTTGTGGGCCTTGGCCGCCGCGTAGGCCGCGAAGATCTTCTTGTGGTCGTGACCGCCGCGACCCAGGTGGAGGATCTGGTCGTCGCTCATGCCCTCGACCATCTTGCGGAGACGCTGGTCGTCGCCGAAGAAGTGCTCACGGATGTACGCGCCGGTCTCGGTGGCGTACGTCTGGAACTGGCCGTCGGGGGTGCTGTTGAGCTTGTTGACCAGGACGCCGTCGCGGTCCTGGGCGAGCAGCGGGTCCCAGGAGCGGTCCCACACCAGCTTGATCACGTTCCAGCCGGCGCCGCGGAACTGCGACTCCAGCTCCTGCATGATCTTGCCGTTGCCGCGGACCGGGCCGTCGAGGCGCTGGAGGTTGCAGTTGACGACGAAGGTCAGGTTGTCCAGGCCCTCACGGGCGGCCAGGGACAGCTGGCCGAGCGACTCGGGCTCGTCCATCTCGCCGTCGCCCAGGTACGCCCAGACGTGGGACTTGGAGGTGTCGGCGATGCCGCGCGCCTCCATGTAGCGGTTCATCCGGGCCTGGTAGATCGCGCCGAGCGGGCCGAGGCCCATCGAGACGGTCGGGAACTCCCAGAAGTCCGGCATCAGACGCGGGTGGGGGTACGACGACAGGCCGTAGGGGGCCTTCGACTTCTCCTGGCGGAACGCGTCGAGCTGCTGCTCGCTCAGTCGGTCCAGCAGGAAGGCGCGGGCGTAGACACCGGGGGAGGCGTGGCCCTGGAAGAAGATCTGGTCGCCGCCGTCGCCGCCGTCCTTGCCGCGGAAGAAGTGGTTGAAGCCCACGTCGTAGAGCGAGGCGGAGGAAGCGAAGGTGGCGATGTGGCCGCCGACGCCGATGCCCGGGCGCTGGGCGCGGGAGACCATGACGGCCGCGTTCCAGCGGGTCGCGTTCAGGACCTTGCGCTCGATCTCCTCGTTGCCGGGGAAGAACGGCTCGTCCTTGGTCGCGATGGTGTTGACGTAGTCCGTGCTGCGCATCTCGGGCACGGCGACACGCTTCTCACGCGCCCGCTCGATCAGGCGAAGCATGAGGTAGCGGGCACGTTCCCGGCCCCGCTCGTCGACGGCAGCGTCGAGCGAGTCGAGCCATTCCTGGGTCTCTTCGGGATCGAAGTCCGGGACCTGGCTGGGAAGACCGCCAATGATGATCGGGTTGCGATCGGATCCGGAAGCCACGCTGTTCCTTCGCTGTTCGGTCGTGTCGTGCTCTGCGCGCACGGGATGCTGCGCACGGGGTCAACACTGTCTTTGCTTATATGTCGCGCCGGCTCCCATCGTGGACCTCGGCGGCGCAAACGTCATCTCTACTGGGCGGTAACCACCGCACATGAGACGAATCGTCGAGGGTTGGTCGCCCAGGGCGGCCAAATCGCAACCATACGCCCCCGATGGGGGTCGCTCGCGTACGGCCGTTCGGACTCGACCCCTGTCATCGCAAGGAGTAACTTCGCAAACCCGGCAGAACGCTGTGGCGTGAATCACTCGCGCTTGTTGCCTCATGGTTGGAGTTGCCATGAGACGTCCGCGTCCGTCAACGTTTCGGCGGGCCTGGCGGCCGGGTACTTGCGCGATCGGTCCGGCACGTGTGGACTACGCCCAATGCCTCGCCTACGCGAGGAACACAAGACAATTTCTCGAAACATGACAGGAGGCAATCCGTGAGCGCGACCGCGGACCACGCGGAGGAGCGGACCCTGGCCGTGAGGCTGGGTTTCCAGCCCGGACAGGTGGTCCAGGAGATCGGTTACGACGAGGACACCGATCAGGATCTCCGTGAGGCCATCGAGGAGCACACCGGCACTGAGCTCGTCGACGAGGAATACGACGACGTCGCCGATGCCGTCCTGCTGTGGTTCCGCGATGAGGACGGCGACCTCACAGACGCGCTGGTGGATGCCATCGGCTTCCTGGAGGAGGACGGCATGATCTGCCTCCTGACCCCCAAGACGGGCCGTGACGGCTACATCGAGGCCAGCGACATCACCGAGGCCGTGCAGACCGCCGGCCTGTCCCAGACCAAGCCCGTCAGCGTGGGCAAGGACTGGAACGGCAGCCGTCTGGTCACCCCGAAGGGTGCCAAGGCGGGCCGCCGCTAGTCCGAGCGGACCGGCGTCCGACGCCCGCGAGCCCCCGGCGACACCCGTCGCCGGGGGCTCGCGCGTTCGCGCGGGGCGAACCCGTGCCGGGCAGGAACCGGTGGGATCACCTGAGGAGGATCCCCCGCGCGTGACGGCCGGGAGGGCAGTGAAAGACTGGGCCCGCCGACAGGCTCCGTCACCAGAGAGGTGTTACCCCCATGGCTATCGCCGCAGGCGACAAGGCGCCCGACTTCGCGCTGAAGAACCAGCACGGTGAGACCGTCCGGCTCTCCGACTTCCGCGGTGAGAAGAACGTCGTGCTGCTCTTCTACCCCTTCGCCTTCACCGGTGTGTGCACCGGCGAGCTGTGCGCCCTGCGCGACAACCTGCCCTCCTTCGCCAACGACGAGGTGCAGCTGCTGGCCGTCTCCAACGACGCCCCCTTCAGCCTGCGCGTCTTCGCCGAGCAGGAGGGCCTCGAGTACCCGCTGCTCTCCGACTTCTGGCCGCACGGCGAGACCAGCCGCGCCTACGGCGTCTTCGACGAGGAGAAGGGCTGCGCGCTGCGCGGCACCTTCATCATCGACAAGGAGGGCGTCGTCCGCTGGACGATCGTCAACGGTCTGCCCGACGCGCGTGACCTGAACGAGTACACCAAGGCTCTCGCCGCGCTCTGAGACCGCCGTTCGAGCATGTTTCCGAGCCGCCCGGGGCAACCCCTACAGGTGTCCCGGGCGTCTGAAGCGCAAGAGCCTGTTTACGGTGGGAACCGGTCACTAGGATCAAACCGTTGATCGGGTGCCATCGAACAACCGGGGGCGCGGGAATCGCCTGGCCCCCCGAACCAATGGAGGACTCGTGGGAGTCAGTCTCAGCAAGGGCGGCAACGTCTCGCTGACCAAGGCGGCCCCGAACCTGACGGCGGTCGTCGTCGGTCTCGGCTGGGACGCCCGGACCACCACCGGCACGGACTTCGACCTGGACGCCAGCGCCCTGCTCACCAACGACCAGGGCAAGGTCGCCAACGACCAGAACTTCGTCTTCTTCAACAACCTCAAGAGCCCCGACGGTTCCGTCGAGCACCAGGGTGACAACCTCACCGGTGAGGGCGAGGGCGACGACGAGGTCATCAAGGTCAACCTGGCCGGTGTCCCGGCGGACGTTCACAAGATCGTCTTCCCGGTCTCCATCTACGACGCCGAGACCCGTCAGCAGAGCTTCGGCCAGGTGCGCAACGCGTACATCCGCGTGATCAACCAGGCCGACAACACCGAGCTCGCCCGCTACGACCTCAGCGAGGACGCCTCGACCGAGACCGCCATGGTCTTCGGCGAGCTCTACCGCAACGGCGCCGAGTGGAAGTTCCGGGCCATCGGCCAGGGCTACGCCTCGGGTCTGCGCGGCATCGCCCAGGACTTCGGCGTCAACGTCTGACGTTTTCGCGTCCGAGTCGCCCGTCCGGCGCCGCAGCCCCGTTCTCCTCGGGGGTGCGGCGCCGGACGCGCACCGGCGACACCATTTCCGGCCGGCGGGCGACGGGCCGCCGGGCGGCACCACAACTCGGGGAGGAAAAGACCATGGGTGTCACGCTCGCCAAGGGAGGCAATGTCTCCCTCTCCAAGGCCGCGCCGAATCTCACCAACGTCACCATCGGTCTCGGCTGGGACGCGCGCTCCACCACGGGGGCCCCCTTCGATCTGGACGCGAGCGCGCTGCTGTGCTCGGCGGGCCGGGTGCTGGGCGACGAGTACTTCGTCTTCTACAACAACCTCAAGAGCCCCGACGGCTCCGTCGAACACACGGGTGACAATCTCACCGGTGAGGGCGAGGGCGACGACGAGTCCATCCTGGTCGACCTCACCAAGGTGCCGGCCACCTGCGACAAGATCGTCTTCCCGGTCTCCATCCATGAGGCCGATGTGCGCGGTCAGAGCTTCGGCCAGGTCAGCAACGCCTACATCCGGGTCGTCAACCAGGCCGACGGCTCCGAACTGGCCCGCTACGACCTCAGCGAGGATGCCGCCGGCGAGACCGCGATGATCTTCGGCGAGGTCTACCGCTATGGCGGCGAGTGGAAGTTCCGGGCCGTGGGACAGGGGTACGCGTCGGGTCTCCGGGGTATCGCCCTAGACTTCGGGGTCAACGTTTCGTAAAGCCGCGTCCGCGCGGAGAGACCCGGACAACGAAGGATTGGGTGGCCAGTGCTCCTGAAAACCTTTGGTTGGTCGTTCGCCATCACGGCGGCCGGACTGGCCTTGGCAGGCGTTCTCTGGGGATGGCAGGGGCTGGCGATCGTCGCGATCCTCTCCGTCCTGGAGATCTCGCTCTCGTTCGACAACGCGGTGATCAACGCCGGAATCCTCCGGAAGATGAATCCGTTCTGGCAGCGGATCTTCCTGACCGTGGGCATCCTCATCGCCGTCTTCGGCATGCGGCTCGTCTTCCCGGTCGTGATCGTCGCGATCACCGCCAAGCTGGGGCCGATCGAAGCGGTCAAGGTCGCCATCCAGGACCACGACCGCTATGAGCAGCTGGTCACCAGCGCCCACCCGGCCATCGCCGCCTTCGGCGGGATCTTCCTGCTGATGATCTTCCTGGACTTCATCTTCGAGGACCGGGACATCAAGTGGCTGGCGTGGCTGGAGAAGCCGCTGGCCCGGCTCGGCAAGCTGGAGACCCTCTCCACCGTCGTCGCCCTGGTCGTGCTGCTGATCGCCGCGACCACCGTCGCCACCACCGTCCCCGTGCACGGCGGCGAGGGCACGGTCGACAAGGCGGCCACCGTGCTGCTGGCCGGTATCGGCGGCCTGGTGACGTATCTGATCGTCGGCGGCATCTCGGGCTTCTTCGAGGACCGCCTGGAGGAGGACGAGGAAGAGGAGGACGAGGACGGCGTCCAGGACGCCGCGCCCGCGAAGAAGGACAAGGGCCCCTCGGTCGTCGGGCTGGCCGGCAAGGCCGCCTTCTTCATGTTCCTCTACCTCGAGGTCATCGACGCCTCCTTCTCCTTCGACGGTGTCATCGGCGCCTTCGCCATCACCAACGACATCTTCGAGATGGCCCTCGGTCTGGGCATCGGCGCGATGTACATCCGTTCCCTCACGGTCTTCCTCGTCCGCAAGGGCACCCTGGACGACTACGTGTACCTGGAGCACGGCGCCCACTACGCCATCGGCGCCCTGGCCGTGATCCTGCTGGCCACCATCAAGTACGAGATCCCCGAGGTCGTCACGGGCCTGATCGGCGTGCTCCTGATCGGCCTGTCCTTCCTGTCCTCCGTCATCCGCAACCGCCGGGAGGCGGGCACGGGTGACGGCTCCGGATCGAAGGCCGAGGTCTCCTCCGGGGTGTGACAGCGGCACATTTGAGGAACGCTCTCACCGGGGCGGTCACGAGGATCATCCTCGGGCCGCCCCGTGGCATGTGTGCTCAAAGTGGGGGTGCTCGGCAATGATCAGGGAGAAGTTCTTCGGCAACTGGGGCTATGCCGCCACGCGTCAGTTCGACGCGAGCGGCACCAACGGCGCGGTCGAGCTGACCAAGCGCCATCCCACGTTTTCGCTGACCAAGCAGGGTGCCGTCACCGGCAATCTGCGGGTCAACCTGTCCTGGCGGATGAGGACCTCGGACTTCGACGACCGCGGCTCCTCCCTGGCCTCCTCGCTGCGTCACCCGCTGCGGAAGTTCACCCCCGACGTGGTCCAGGCCCAGGGGCAGGCGATGGTCAACGTCGACCTCGACCTCGCCTGTATGTACGAGCTCCAGGACGGGGCGAAAGGCGTAGTCCAGCCGCTCGGCAACATACTGGGCAGCATCAACGCCCCGCCGTATATTCAGCTCAGCGGCGACGACCGGTTCGGGTCCGGGTCGGGCGAGACGATCTACATCAACATGGACCACCGCGACCAGTTCAAACGCCTGCTGGTCTTTGTCTACATCTATGACGGCACACCCGCGTTCGACCGCACCCACGCGATGGTGACCCTCTACCCGGGCAACGGCCCCCGGCTGGAGGTCTCGCTGCACGAGCGGGCCCCGGAGGCCCGGTCCTGCGCCGTGGTGCTGATCGAGAACATCAAGGGCGAGATCCTCGTACGGCGCGAGATGAAGTACGTCTACGGCTTCCAGTCCGAGCTCGACCGGCTGTACGGGTGGGGCCTCCAGTGGGGCCGGGGGTACAAGAGCAAGGTCTGAGGATCCGGGGCCCGCAGTTCCTGCCCGGCCGCTCTCAGCGGCCGGGCAGGAACTGCGGGCCCTGCGGGGGCAGCCGGAAGGCCGGGTCGGGCACGGGCTGGTGCTGCGGATAGCCGTAGGACGGCTGGGGCGACTGCTGCGACTGGTGCTGCTGCGGGTAGCCGTAGGCGGGCCGGTCCCCGGGGGCCTGCGGATAGCCGTACGCGGGCGCCGGGATCGAGGGCGGGGCGGCCGGCGG
>NZ_JAILXP010000196.1 GCF_020740895.1 Streptomyces sp. UNOB3_S3
GGTCCGGGCCCGGCGCGTACGCCGCTTCACTGGTGCGGGACCACCGCGACGGGGCAGGCGGCCCGGTGCAGGGCGGTGTGACTGACCCGGCCGAGTTGCAGGCCGAACCGGCCCTGCCGCCTGGTGGCGCCGAGCACCAGCAGATCGGCGTCCGCCGCCGGATCGAGCAGCACCCGGTGCGCGGGCCCTTCCAGCACCGTGCGCCGGACGGTCACCTCCGGGTGCTCGGCCACGGCTTCCTTCAGCGCGTCGTTCAGGATGGCGCCGGCCTGTTCCTCGTAGGCCACGGCGGTGGAATCGAGCACGATCAAGGGGTCCGCCGACGGCTGGGGGCTGCGCCAGGCCCGTACGGCCTGAAGCTCGCACCCGCGTGTCGCGGCCTCGCGCAGGGCGAATCGCACGGCGGTGGCGGCTTCTTCCTCGTCGCCCACGCCGACGACGACCCGGCCGGCCGTGCCCTTGACGGCGCGTTCCTCGCCGCGAACGACGACGACGGGACAGTCCGCGCGTCCCGCCACCGCGAGGCTCACGGAGCCCAGCAGGAATCCCTTGACGACGCCGTGCCCGGACGAACCGGTCACCAGGACCGCCGCATGGCGCGACTCCTCCACCAGCGCCGTCCCCGCGTCGTCCGGCACGGTCACGGCGTCCACCCGCAGCTCCGGGGAGAGCCGCCGGGCCCGTTCCTCGGCCGCGTCGACGATGTGCAGGATCGCCCCTTCTTCGTCCGTCGATCGTTGATCGGTGAACAAGGACGCCGGTCCTTCGTAGCGCTCCCACAGCGACGCGTAGACCACGCGCAACGGAAGCCGGAGGCGGGTCGCCTCCGCCGCGGCCCAGTCCAGGGCGGCGAGGCTGCCGTCCGACCCGTCGACGCCCACCACCACGGGACGCTCCATCGTCCTCACCGCCTTGCCGTCCTACCGCCTCACCCGGCATCTCGGGCCGGGCGGCGATCCGTGCTGTTGCCCCCTTCCACCATCTCCGGTCGGCGTCCTCATGGCACGTCCGGAGCGCGTTTCCACGCCGGACGCCCGCCGGACGCCCGCCGGATCGACGTGGGAACCACGACGCCCCCCGATGGCGGTCGCACCGGGGCGGCCGCAGCGTCCGGGGGTGTCACAAGCCGGAGCCGGCCGCGGACGGTCACGTCGATGTGCGGCTCGAAGGCCTCGAATGCCTCGAAGGCATCGACGCGCTGGAGACCCACTACACCGGCAACTACGGGCGACCGTGAGGATGACCCACCCTTCCGAGGAACTCCTCTTCGACGAGAAGTGAGCGGTACGGGCGGGCGCCCGCCCGTGACACGGCACGCACTCCGGTCACTCCCGCGCGCCCGTGTCGCGGGTGTCCGGGCGGGGGATGCCACGCCTCGTGCCGTCCACCACGAGGAGGTCCGCCATGGCCGTCGAGAGAGCACGCCCGCGTGCCCGTGCCCGTGTCTGTGTCCGTGCCCTGGCGATGATCGCCGCCCTCGGCATGGTGGCGACGCCCATGACGTCCGCCTCGGCGCACGGCCACGACCGGGGGTCTGCCCTCCTGCAGTGCCAGGGCACCGAGTCCGTCACCTACAGCCCCGGAGTCACCTTCGGGGCACGGCAGTTCGACGTCACCACCGACGGACGGTTCGTGTCGTGCCTCGACGCGGGCGGGAAGGTGAGGAGCGGGTCGTACGGGGAGAAGTTCAGCCTGTTCGCGGGCTGCGACGACCTTCTCGACGGCTTCACGGCCCGGCGAACGTTCCGCTGGAGCACCGGCGACACGAGCGTCGCCGAGATCAGCGGCAGCAGTACGGAGGTGGCGGGGCAGGTCGTCACCACGATCACCGGCAAGGTCGTCGAGGGCCGGTTCAAGGGGCATGGCGCGGTCGAGGTCATCACCCTGCCGCAACCGGGCGTGCTGCAGTGCCTCACCACAGGCTTCACGGGCGCGACGGGGGTGACGACGCTCACGATCGCCTGAGGCCGCGACCGGGCCCGGCGTTCACACCCGCGGGCCCCTCCTCACCGGGCGAAGATCCTGGCCACCACGGAGGCGACGGGCTCGCCCCCGAGGATGTCCCGCAACTCCCGCACGCCGTCCCGCCGCTGCGCCGGCGTGAGCGCGAGGTACCGCTCGACGCGTTCGTTGAAGGAACGCCGGAACGCGGCGTAGAGGCCGTCGTCCGTCCGTATCCGGCCCGCGATCCGCACCAGGGCCGCGGTGCCGGCGAAGTCGTCCTCCGGCACGTCGTCGTACGGCACGACGTCCGAGAACCGGTTGGCGGTCCGCCCGAAGAGCGTGCCGCCCAGCCGCCGCACGGTGAAGACGTGGGCGTAGTGCTGCTCGTGCAGTGCCAGCGGCAGCCGCCCCAGGGTCAGTGACTCGTGGAGCGCGGTCAGCCCGGGTGCCAGCAGGTACGCGGGGGTGTTCGCCACCTGCCGCAGCACCTCGCGCTGGGGCAGGCAGCGAAAGGCGGTCTCCCGCCCGGCGGACGAGACGGTCCGCTCCCGGTGTCCGGCGAAGGGGCCGCCGCAGACCAGTACGCGCCGGAACCGCGGCCAGTCGCGCGGCAGGTCCTCCAGCCAGCGCCCCAGCAGCAACAGATAGTCGTTGTTCGACTCGAAATCCAGCAGGAAGTTCCTGAAACCGCCGACATTGACCAGCAGGTCGTACTCCGGGGGCGCTTCCCCTGACGCGCCCGGCAGGCCGGTGCGATCGATGACCGAGTGATCGATGATCGGGCCGGTCGGGTGGACGGCGGGCCCGGAGCCGAGCGCGGTGAACGCGGCGATGCGCACGTCGGCGCCCGGGAAGTTCTGCACCACGCTGTCGGTGGCCAGCAGATGCGCCGCCACGATCCGCTCGTGCGGAGAGAGTTCGCGCAGATGGGCGTCGGCGGCCGCGAACCCGGTGCGCGGCAGGCTCTCGCACAGGCCGTGGATCCGGGCCAGCGGCCGTTCGAGCCGCCAGAAGCCGAACAGGCTGTCCACCATGACCACGGGCCGCCGCGCCACCACGGCCCGCAGGGCCAGGTCCGCGTCCATCGCCGACACCACGTGATCGCTGGACTCCAGGAGGGCGTCGACGGCCCCGGACACCGGCCGGATGTCGTCGAAGGCGTCCGGGTTGGCCCGGGCGAAGGCCGCCGCCACACCGTCACCCACGAACACCCGCTCGTGGCAGGCGAGCAGCCGCGAGACCGCGGCGAGTTCGGCGACCGGGCCGAAGCCGCAGTTCTGCGCCCCCATCACGACGCGCATGCCCGCGCCCCCGGACCGCCGGTCCCGCCGGCCCCGCTGGTCCCGCCGGTCCCGCCTGGGTCCGCGCCGCCCGCCGGCCGTGTGGCGAAGACCTCGACGAGGCGCTCCGCGAACGCCCCGGGCGCCCCGGCGTATCCCACGTGGCCGCCCGGGAACAGCACGGGCCGGTGTCCCAGCCGCCGCGCCAGGGCCACCGCCGGCCGGTGGACGACATACGCGCGCGAATCGTGGCCGCCCGCCATCGTGACCCGGTCCGCCACCGCCGCGAGCGCGGCGAGGTCGGGAACGAACCGCATGGAGGGACGCAGGACATGCGCCAGGAAGAACGCGGAGTTGTCACGCTCCTCGGGCAGCGCCGGCGCGGGACGGCCGTCGAAGAGCGCGCTGAGCCGGCGCAGCGCCGGTACCACGCCCTCCCGGTGGAACGTCCGGACGACGTCGTCGACGAGCGCGAGGTGTTCCTCGGCGTCCGGCAGCAGGGCCACGGCGGGCGGCTCGTGCGCCACCACCGCCCGCACCCGGTCCGGATGACGCGACGTGAGCTCCAGGCCCACGAGCGCGCCCAGGCAGCTGCCGAACACATGGACCGGCTCACCCGTCGGGAACAGATGCGCGAGCAGCCGGGACGCGTCGTCCGCGTGCGCCTCGATCCGCTGGTCCACCGGCGGTCCCGAGAGCACGCTGCGGGAGTTGCCGCGCAGGTCGTAGCCGACGACGCGGAAGCGCGCGGCCAGCACAGCGGCCAGGTCCTCGAAGACGGCCGCGTCGCTGTTGCCCCCGGTGATGAGCAACAGGGGCGGCCCCGCACCCCGTACCTCGTAGTACAGCCGCGCGCCCGGCACCCCGAGCGTCCCGGTCCTGAGCGTGTCCATCGAACTCCAGGCGATGCCGACAGCGATACCGGACCCCGGCACGAGCCCGCCGTGACAGGGCCGGGGTGCCGCCATAGGCATGCCCAGGGGCGCCGCTTCCCTACACCCCTCCCATACCCCCGTGGCGTGGTGTCGGCGATGGCCGCACGCTGGAGACAGAGAGCGGCCCGGGAAGGACGGGAGGGTGTCTCCGGATGGACGGGAAACGCGACGCCGTGCTCACGGAGGTCACCGACCGGCCCCTGAGCGGGCACGCCGTGCGCTGGGCGGCGGACGAGGCGGCCCTCCGCCGCCTCCCCTTGAGGCTGCTGCACGTCCGGACCGGTCCGGCGAGCACCCCGCCGGACACGGAGCCCGGAAGCCGGGCCCACTCCTGGGCGACACACCTCCACGCCCGTGGGGAAACGCTGCTGCGCGAAGCGCGCGACCAGGCGCTGCACGAGCACCCGGAGCTGGAGGTCACCACCGAGCCGGCCTCCGGGCGGCCCGCACGGGTCCTGCGCGAAGCCGCGGCGTCCGCGAGCCTCCTCGTCCTGGCCGCACCGCGCCACGCCGGGGCGGACTCGTTCTTCGCGCCCCGGGACGAGGCCGACGCCCTGGCCGGGCACCTGCCCTGCCCGGTCGCCCTCGTGCGGGAGCCGCCCTCCGGCGTGCCGGACGACGCGCCCGTCGTGGTCGGGGCGGACGGCCCGCCCCCGGCGAGGGCCGCAGTCGACCTGGCCTTCGAGGAGGCGTTCCTGCGCGGGGTCGGCCTGGTCGCGGTGCTGGTCCGCGGGCCCCGGGACGCGGGGAGGGCCGAGGTCCTGGAGGAGACCCGGGTGGACCTCTCGGAGTCGCTGGCGGGGCACCGGGAGCGGTACCCGGGCGTCGAGGTCCGGCAGGACGTCGTCGTCGGCGATCCCGCGGCGATGCTCGCCCTGGCCTCCCGCGACGCGCGCTGCCTGGTGATCGGCGCGCACGGGAGGGGCGGACTCAGGACGGCGCTGCTCGGCTCGACCGGCCGCACCCTGATCCACGGCACCTACTGCCCGTTGATCATCGCGCCGGCCCCGTCGGCGCGATGACCACGCGCGTCAGGCGCGGCCGTACGCGGACATCAGCAGCAGGGCCGTGCCGGCGGACGCGAGTACCACCGCGGACAGGCACCAGACGACGGCCAGGCGTGCCGCGCGGCCCCTGACGCCGGGTCCCGGCACCGCGACGGGCGCGGGGCCGGCCAGCTCGGTCCAGTCGAGGGCGGCGGTCCTCAGCTCGCGCCGCCGCAGCGCGCCGCCCACCGCGTACAGACAGCCGGCGGCCGCGCCGCCCGCCGCCACGGCGCCGCCCGTGGCGGGCCCCGGAACCCCGGTCAGGAACAGCGGGACGGTGCCCGCGCAGGTGCTCCATCCGGTGAGGCACCCGGCCGCCGAGACGCGGCGGAAGAACGGCCGGTCGGCGCCGGCCCGCAGCTCCGCCACGGCCGGCAGGTACCAGACGGTCCCGGCGACGGTGAGTGCCGCCGCGGCCAGGGCCAGGACCAGGTTCGACATCTCTCTTCCTCTCTCGGGTCTCTCCCCCTCGGGGCGCGACGGCGGTCAGACGTGGGTGGCGACGTCCGGGTGGTGGAGGTCGAACGCCGGGGATTCGGAGCGGATCCGCGGCAGCGTGAGGAAGTTGTGCCGCGGCGGCGGGCAGGAGGTCGCCCACTCCAGCGAGCGGCCGTAGCCCCACGGGTCGTCGACCTCGACCTTCTTGCCGTACTTGGCGGTCTTCCAGACGTTGTAGAAGAACGGCAGGATCGACAGGCCCAGCAGGAACGAGCCGATGGACGAGACGGTGTTCAGCGCCGTGAAGCCGTCGGAGGCGAGGTAGTCCGCGTAACGACGCGGCATGCCCTCCGCGCCCAGCCAGTGCTGCACCAGGAACGTGGTGTGGAAGCCCACGGTGAGTGTCCAGAAGGTGATCTTGCCGAGCCGTTCGTCGAGCATCTTGCCGGTGAACTTGGGCCACCAGAAGTGGAATCCGGCGAACATGGCGTACACCACGGTGCCGAAGAGCGTGTAGTGGAAGTGGGCCACGACGAAATACGAGTCGGAAACGTGGAAGTCGAGCGGCGGCGCCGCGAGGATCACGCCCGTCAGCCCGCCGAAGACGAATGTGAGAAGGAATCCGGTGACCCACAGCATCGGGGTCTCGAAGGACAGCGATCCCTTCCACATGGTGCCGATCCAGTTGAAGAACTTCACACCGGTCGGGACCGCGATCAGGAAGGTCATGAAGGAGAAGAACGGCAGGAGCACACCACCGGTGACATACATGTGGTGCGCCCACACGGTGACCGAAAGACCGGCGATGGAAATCGTCGCCGCGATCAGGCCCCAGTAACCGAACATCGGCTTCCGGGAGAACACCGGGACGACCTCGGAGACGATGCCGAAGAACGGCAGGGCCAGTACGTACACCTCGGGGTGGCCGAAGAACCAGAACAGGTGCTGCCAGAGCAGCGCGCCGCCGTTGGCGGAGTCGAAGACGTGCGAGCCGAACTTGCGGTCCATCTCCAGGGCGAGCAGGGCCGCGGCCAGCACGGGGAACACGAGCAGGATGAGCACGGCGGTCAGCAGCACGTTCCATGTGAAGATCGGCATGCGGAACATCGTCATGCCGGGCGCGCGCATGCCCACGATGGTGGTGATGAAATTGACCGCGCCCAGAATGCTGCCGAATCCCGACAGTGCCACACCCATGATCCACATATCGGCGCCGACACCGGGGGAGTGGGTCGCGTCCGACAGCGGCGCGTAGGCGAACCAGCCGAAGTCCGCCGCCCCCTGCGGCGTGAGAAGACCGGCCGCCGCTATCAGCGAGCCGAAGAGGAAGAGCCAGAAGGCGAGCATGTTCAGCCGCGGGAACGCCACGTCCGGCGCGCCGATCTGCAGGGGCATCAGCCAGTTGGCGAAGCCCGTGAACAACGGCATCGCGAACAGCAGCAGCATGACCGAGCCGTGCATCGTGAACGCCTGGTTGAACTGCTCGTTCGACAGGAGCTGCGTTCCCGGCCGGGCCAGCTCGGCACGCATCAGCAGGGCCATCAGGCCGCCGATGATGAAGAAGGCGAACGCCGACACCAGATAGAGCGTCCCGATCCTCTTGTGGTCCGTGGTGGTCAGCCAGTTCACCACCGAGGCCCGGGGACTCCGGGCGGAGTCCGCGCCGGCCACCACCGGCGCGCGCCGTTCCTCGGTCCTCTCGTCCGCTCCCATGCCCATACCGTCCACGGACCACCAACTCCACACGATTTCCGGTCAATGACGGGATCATGATCGGCTCGCCCGCCGGGCGGCGGACAGGGGCCGTGGGCCCCGACGTGCGCGGCCCCACCGGCCCCGGGGACGGGGCCCTTCAGTCCCTCGGCGGCGCGCGGCCGGTGCCCGCCGGTGCCCACCGGCGCGCTCGGGCCGCCGGGCCGCCGGCTCTCCGGGCCGCCCACCACCGGCGGAGCGGCCGCCCGGCGGCACACCCCGAGGGGCCCCGGCCGGGGACCGTTCAGCCCTAGGAACCGGCGCGGCGGGTATGTCTACTGAGGACATGGCCCGTATCACACAACCGCTTCCCCGGTACGAGGCGCTCAGGCTGCTGAAGGGCGCGAAGATCGGCCGACTGGTCTTCAGCCATCAGGCACTGCCCGCCGTCCGTCCCGTCAACCACGTCCTGCTCGACGACCGCGTCATCATCCGCACCCACACCGGCGCCGCGCTGCTCGGCCCGGCGCGCGACGGGGCGGTGGTGGCGTACGAAGCCGACGAGTTCGACACCGAGCGGCGCGTCGGGTGGAGCGTGGTGGTGACGGGCGAGGCCCGCCTCGTAAGGGATCCGGACCTTCAGCAGCGCTATCAGGACGCGCTCGAACCGTGGATCGGCGGCGACATGACTCACACGGTCAGCATCAGCCTCGATCTGGTCACGGGCTGTCGCATCAGTTCGCGGCCGGCAGATGGGCGGCCAGAGCGCTGATCGTGGGGTGGGCGAGGACGTCGGGGAGGGTGAGTTCGAGGCTCCTCCGGGCTGCGGCGGGTCAGCAGGGCGATGGCGCTGAGGGAGTCGTCGCCGAGGGCGTGGAAGTCCTCGTCGGCGTCGATGTCGGTCAGGCCGAGGACTTCCTTCCACGCGTCGCCGAGGACGGCCTCGATCCAGCCGGAGGAGCCGGAAGCTCCGGACGAGGCAGACGCGGCAGCGGTACTCCCCGACGGCCGGGCCCTGCTGGTGGTGGTCAGCGCTGTCCCGTCGACCTTCGGGCCAGCCACGAGCGCAACTCGGCGCCGTGCAGCAGTGTCGGTGCGGACGGTACGGACGGAGCCGCGGCGCGGTCCGGGCGTCGTGCGTAGAGCATGTGGCGGTCGGTGCCGCTGAGAAGGGCGTGCTGCTCGGTACGGACGGTGAACCCCTTGGCGTGGAGGAGGGACGTCAGACGTGCCAGGCGGCCTTGGGTGCCGGTTCCGGGGGCGTCGTGGACTTCCGACCGCGAACGGGCCGTCGCCGAGACCCTCACCGCCGTCCACCGGGCCGGAGCGCGGATCATCCTCACCTACTGGGCGACCTAGGCGGCCCGCTGGGCGGGCTGACGCGCCGCTGTCGCCGGTTCACTGGCCCTCACCGCGCAGGGCGCGGGCGATCGGTTCGATGGCCCGGAGGGAGCTGAGGCAGTGGTGAGCCACGGGAAGGGTGTGGTGCGCGAGGGGGTGACGGGTCATCGGCTGCCAGAGCCGTGCCGAGGCGGCGGGGATGACGGTGTCGTCCCGGGCGCTCCATACGGTGATCGGGTACTCCAGCGGTCTGGGGCGCGGCCCGTAGTCGTAGGCGTCGATCAGGGCGAGGTCGGCACGCACCGCCCGGAGCGCCTCCTGGCGTCGCCGTGCGGGCTCGCCCCGGGGCAGGGGAATGGCCAGGGCGGTGATGAGGCCGATCAGCGCGCCGTCGTCCATGGACCGGCTGTCCAGGTCGAAGCCCGCGTACTCGGGTGGTGAGAAGGCCGCGCAGGCGTGGAGGGCGAGGGCCGGCTGACGCCGGCGGGCGAGCTGCCACGCGGTCTCGTAGCCGAGGGCCGCTCCCATGCTGTGCCCGAAGATCAGCAGGGGTTCCGTGACGTGCTGCGTCAGCCGGTCGGCCAGCCGGGCGGCGAGGCCCGCGAGTCCGGCTGGTTCTACGAGTCCGGCGGGTTCCGCGAGGTCGGTGGGTTCCACGGGGACGGTGGGTTCCACGAGGCCGGTCGCCGGGCCGGGGCCGGGGTCGGGCGCCGCTCCACCGGTCCGCCGCCCCGGGTAGCGGGCGGACAGGATCCGGAATCCGGGGGTGAGGTGGCGGATCCAGTGCGCGAAGTCCGCGGCGCCGCCCCCCACCCCGGGCAGGAGCAGCACGGCGGCCTCCGGGCCGCCGCTCCATCCCCGCTCGGGCGCCAGTTCCCACAGCAGTCCGTCACCGAGTGCTCTCACGGTCGGAACGTTCCCCCCTCCGCCACCTCTTCCCCTTCATCTCTATCACTCTTTCGTAGGAACAACCGGATCCCCTCTTTTTCGTGCCCTGCGGCATGGGCAGGTGTCCGAATGTCCGGTCGAGTGTGTTCTGCCGTGGGGGGCGGATATGGATCGCGCAGCCGACAGTCGCGCCGACAGTCGTGCGGGGGAGGCCCGCGGCACGGGTAACGTGGCGGTCGTCGGGGTCGCGTTGCGTCTCCCCGGCGGTCTCAACAGCCTGGACACGTTGTGGTCCGCGCTCCTCGACGGCCGGGACCTGGTCACACGGATGCCCGCCGAACGGTTCGACGCGCGGGAGTTCACCGACGCCGATCCGCGCCGGCCCGGGCGCAGCTACACGGCGGCGGCCGGGGTGCTCGACGACATCGCGGGCTTCGACGCGGACTACTTCTCCCTCTCCCCGCGCGAGGCCGACCGCATGGACCCGCAGCAGCGGATCCTGCTGGAGCTGGCCGCCGAGGGAGTGGACGACGCCGGTATCGACCCGGCCCGCCTGGCCGGCTCCGCCACCGGCGTCTTCGTCGGCGTGTCCAACCACGCCTACGGCAACCTCCAGTTGAGCCGGCTGGAGACCGTCGACCGGCACACCATGACCGGGCTCGCGAGCGGCAACACCGCGGGCCGCCTCTCCCACGCCTTCGACCTGCGCGGCCCCGGCCTGGCCGTGGACACCGCCTGCTCGTCGAGCCTGGTCGCCCTCCACCAGGCGTGCGGGTTCCTCGGCTCCGGCGGGGAGCTGGCGCTGGCCGCCGGGGTCAACATCCTCGTCGGGCCCCACGAGTTCGTCGGCTTCGCCAAGGCCTCGATGCTCTCGCCCACCGGCCGCTGCCGCGCCTTCTCCGCCGCCGCCGACGGGTTCGTACGGGCCGAGGGCGGCGTGCTCCTCGTCCTCAAGCCCCTCGACCGGGCCCTCGCCGACGGCGACCGCGTCCACGCCGTGATCGTGGCCACCGGGACCAACAGCGACGGCCGCACCCCCGGCCTGGCCCAGCCCAGCGCCCGGGCACAGGCCGCCCTGCTCCGCCAGGTGTACGGCCCGTCGGGGCCGGACGCCCGCGAGCTGGTCTACATGGAGGCGCACGGCACCGGCACGCCCGTGGGCGACCCCCTGGAGTGCGAGGCCATCGCGACGGCCCTGGCCGGCCGGTGCTCCGCGGGGCCGCCGCTGCCCATCGGATCGGTCAAGACCAACCTCGGGCACCTGGAGTCCGCTTCGGGGCTGGCCGGGCTGCTCAAAGCCCTCCTCGTCCTGCGCCACCGCGTCATCCCGCCCTCCCTCCACGGCCTGCCGGCCAACCCGGCCATCGACTTCCCCCGCCTGGGCCTGACCCCCGTGAGCGCCGCCACCCCGCTGGCGACGGCCTCCGGCGGGCTGGTGGGCGTCAACTCCTTCGGGTTCGGCGGCTCCAACGCCCACGCGGTCCTCGCGCCCGCCCCCGTACCCGCCGCCCGGCCGGACCCGCCCGAGGGGCCACGCCCCGTGCTGGTCTCCGCGCGCACTCCCGAGGCCCTCGCCTCGGCCGCCACCGGGCTCGCCGACCACCTCGACACCGCGGGCGCGGACCCCGGCACGTTCTACGACATCGCCCACACCACCTTCACCCGGCGCGGCAGACACCCCTGCCGTTCCGTCGTCCTGGCCACCGACGCCCGCACCGCCGCCGCCCACCTGCGTGCCGGCGCCGACGCCCCGCCCGCGCCCGTGCTCGGGCATGGTGCCATCGCCTTCGTCTACAGCGGCAACGGCGCCCAATGGACGGGAATGGGCCGCCGGTTGCTGACCGCCGCCGGGCGCGGTCCCGGGACGTCGGCGTTCCGGGACGCCGTCGCCGAGGCCGACGCGGTCCTGTCGCCCCTGCTCGGCTGGTCGGTACGGGAAGAGCTGGCCCGTGGCGGGGACGCGGCCCGGCAGGCGCGGACGGAGATCGCCCAGCCGCTGCTGTTCACCGTGCAGGTGGCGCTCACCGCCGCGCTGGCGGCGTATGGAGTGCGCCCGGCCGGCGTCGCCGGGCACAGCGTCGGCGAGGTCGCCGCCGCCCACGCCTGCGGCGCGCTCGACCTCGTCTCCGCCGCCCAGGTCATCACCCACCGCAGCCGCGCCCAGGCCCATACCGCCGGCACGGGGAGGATGGCCGCCGTGGGGCTGCCTCCGGAGAGGGCGCTGGAGGAACTGACGCCCTTCAAGGGGCTGCTGGAACTGGCCGCCGTCAACAGCCCTCGCGACGTGACGGTCGCCGGTGACGAGAGCGCCCTCGACGAGCTGGCCGGGAAGCTGGCCGGACAGGGCGTCTTCTTCCGGACGCTCGACCTCGACCACGCCTTCCACACCGCCCACATGGACCCCATCGAGGCGGAGCTGCACACCGCCCTGGCCACGCTGCGTCCGCAGGCGGGGAAGCTGCCGTTCGCCTCGACCGTCACCGGTACCCTCCAGCAGGGCGAATCCCTGACCGGGCCGTACTGGTGGCACAACGTCCGCCGGCCCGTGCGGCTGCCGGACGCCGTCCAGGCGCTGGCGGGAACGGGCTGCGACGCCTTCGTGGAGATCGGCCCGCACCCCGTCCTCTCCCACTACCTGCGTCGCGTCCTCGGCCCGGACGACACCGGGCCCACCACCGTCCTTCCCACGCTCTCGCGGAGCCAGGACGGGCCCGAAGCCCTGGAACGGACCGTCGCCGCCCTGCTCGCCGCCGGAGCCCGCACCGACGTCAGCGGACTCTTCCCCGTACCGGGCCGGGTGCGGGACCTGCCCGCCTACCCCTGGCAGCGGGAACACCACTGGCACGGTTCCGCCCGCTGGTTCGGCAAGGGCTGCGGCGACGGCCGGAGTCACCACCCCCTCCTCGGCGAGCGTGCCAACCACGCCGAACCCCTCTGGCAACTGCGCGTCGACCCCACCCACCACCGGTGGCTCGCCGACCACGTCGTCACCGGCGCGGTCGTCGTCCCCGCCGCCGCCTTCGCCGAAGCGGCCCTCGGCGCCGGCCGCCTCCACCACCAAGGCCCCGTCCAGCTCCAGGACCTGGCCGTCGAACGCGCCCTGACCCTGCCCTTCGACGACCCCGCCATGGACGTCCGCCTCCAGACCTCGCTCGACCCGGGCGACGGCACCGTGCGCATCTCCAGCCGCGACGGCACCGGGCCCTGGCGCCCGCACGCCCGAGCCGTCGTACGCCGCCTGCTGCGCGGACAACCGGCGCCGGAGGACATCCAGGAGCTGCGCGCCCGCCTGCCGAAGACCGTCTCCGCGATGGACACCCACGCCGGGGCCGCCGCCGCGGGCATCGCCTATGGTCCGGCCTTCACCGTCCTCACCGGCCTGGAGGTCGGCGACGGCGAGGTCCTGGCCCGGTACGCGCTCCCCGGAACCCCGGAGCCGGACACACCCGCCCCCTACGTCC
>NZ_JAILXP010000197.1 GCF_020740895.1 Streptomyces sp. UNOB3_S3
GGGCGTGCCGGGGGTCGGGGGTGCTGCGGCCGTCCATCGCCAGCCGCTGGGCGTCCCGGAGGGCGAAGCGGGTGCGCTCGACCTCCTTGCCGTGGTCGAAGGCCACCTCGTCCAGCCGCCGCAGCCGGTCGCCGGCGGCGGCGATCCCCTCGTCGGTGGTGCCCAGCAGCGCGCGCACGGTGGCCAGGAGCGCGGTGGCGTCCGCCCAGCGCTGCTCGTCCCGGGCGGTACGGGCGTCCGCGAGCTTCGCCTCGGCGGCGGCGACGGCCTGCCGCGCCTCGTCGGGCACCCGCTGGAGGTCCTGCCAGCAGGCCGCGCTGTAGCGGCGGCGCAGCTCGCTGAGGACCGGGCCGACGGCCTCCGCCCGGGTGGTCAGCGCCTGGGCGCGGGTGCGCAGGGAGACGAGTCGTTTGTCGAGGTCGGCGGCCCGCTGCGGCAGCCGTTCGGCCTCGTCGCGGATGGCGTCGGCCTCCCGCAGCACGTCCTCGGCGCGCTGGACGGTCCCCTGGACGCCGTGCCGTCCGGCGCCCTCGTTGAGCTTGGTCAGCTCGGGGCCGAGCGCGGCCAGCCGGGCGGCCAGGTCGTCGGCGCGCAGGCCCGCCGCCCGGGCCCCGTCCAGCGCCCCGCTCGCGGCGCGCAGCCCCTGCCGGGCCCGCTCCACGGCGGGCGCGACCTGTGCGAGCTGGCTCTCGGCCCTGGTCAGCAGGGAGGCGAGGCTCTCCCCGAACCGCTCCAGGTCGCCCTTGACGCGGACGAGCTCGTCCTTGGCGCGGTTCAGCTCGCCCTGGGCGCGGGCGGCGGCTGAGCCTTCCAGATCGTCGCGATCGAGATCGTGGGAGTCGACGGTGGCGATATAGGCGGCCGAGACCTCGTCGATGCGCCGGCCGAACTCCTCGAAGTCGGCGGCCGCCTTGCGGGCGGCGGGGGAGGAGTCGACGGCCGTGATCGTCTCGATGGTGATCCGCAGCTCGCGCTGGGCGGTGTCCAGCTCGTAGAAGGCGGCGGCCGCCGCGTCCTTCGCGGCCTGCGCCTCCTCGCGGCGGCCCTCGCCGCGCCCCCAGCCCCAGCGGCGGGTGCCACCGCCGGTGAAGGCGGCGGGCGCGAGGGCCACGGCGGCGGCGATCAGGGGGAGGGGGAGCAGCGCCAGCGCGAGGGCGTCCCGGGCCGCAGCCGTCACCGTACGTGAGAACGTCGCCGTCACTTGCCCTCTCCCGATGGATCGCCCCAGGCCCGGGTGTCATTCTCCCACCCGGCCGCGGCGAGCACACGGGCCGGTCAGCCGGCGGCGCGGACGCTCACCTCGCCGTTGTGGCTGCGCGCGCGGACCGAGTGCCCGGAGGCGTCGTCGCGGGGGACGCCGACCTTGACGCCGCCGGAGTCGCTGCGGGCGTCGACCTTGTAGCCGGTGAGGGGGAGGGTGACGCGAACGTCGCCGTTGTCGGTCTCGGCGTCGACGCTCTCGGGGGCCTTCGTCGCGCCGATCGCTATCCGCCCGTTGGAGGACCTGGCCTTGACCCTCGGCGCGCCGACGCCCTCGGCGGTGATCTCGCCGTTGGAAGTCTCCAGCTCCAGGGCGCCGTTGGAGTCGCGGACGTCGATGCCGCCGTTGTCGGTCCTGATCGTCAGCGGGGTCTCGAAGCCGCGGGCCTTGATCTCCCCGTTGGCGTCGTCCACCTTCACGGAGACGCCGCGCGGCACCTCGATCCGGTGCTTGGCCTCGCAGCCCACGCTGATGCCGGAGCACTTCAGCCGCAGCTTCAGCGTGTCCCCCCGCATCTCCCACGACACCCCGGCCGACCCGCCCAGCGTCCACCCGTCGAACCACCGGGTGACCTTGATGTCCTTGCCGTCCTTGGCGACCGGCACGAGCTCGATCGCGGAGTTGTCGGAGTCGACCGTGAGCTGCTTCCCACTGATCGAGAACGTCCGGTCCTCGGGCGTGGCGTCCTCCGCGTTGGCCGTACCGCACCCGGTGAGGACCGTCGCGGCGACGAGGGCCCCGCCGACGAGGGCTGATGCACGGACGGCGCGGCGGACGCGGGCATTCATGGGCTGTCTCCAGGGTGGGTGGGGGGCTCTGCTCACTGCTTCCTTGATCGTATGTGCGGCTCCGGCGGCTCCGGGATCCCACTTCCTACCGGATCGGGGGTGGGGTTAACCCCCGTACGCCACGGGTTTGCGGGGACCGGGGTGGGGCAAGGTAGGCTGTCATTTCGTTCCAGGGCGCATAGCTCAGCGGTAGAGCGCCGCTCTTACAAAGCGGATGTCGGCGGTTCAAATCCGTCTGTGCCCACCCTTACGAAGGCCCCCAGCCGATCACGGCTGGGGGCCTTCGGCGTTCCCGGACGTCCCTGTCGTCAGAGCGGGGCGAGGATCATGAGGATCTCGTCGCGGGTGTCGTGGGGCGCGAACCGGAGGGCGTCGGGCCAGCGGCCGGTCTCGCGCCAGCCGAGCCGCCCGTCCATGACGGGAGCTACGTCGTCCTGCCCGACCGGCGGGAACGGGAACCTCGCGGCGCCGCCGGCGTTGGTGACCGCGATCCAGCAGCCGATGAGCTCCTGCCGGAGCCCGGGGGCGATGTCGTGGGGGTCGGATATCCGGGCGAGGTGGGGCGTGGTGTCGTGCGGCATGCGGTGGAGGATGCCAGAGCCGCCGCCGGGATCGGCTTCTCGGCGGAAGTCTCGCCGCGGTGCCGGAGAGCGTGGGGGGTGGCGCTGTCATGCGGTCGGGGGTGCCGTCGGTCGGGCCCGAACCCGGTGGCACGACGAGAACCGATGATCATGGTCGAGGAGGCCGGTATGGCGGGCAGGGTGAGGCCCAGGAGCTCTGGGGGGACCGGGCGGGCCGGCGACGGCGGGCGGGTGAGGACGGCGAGCGGGTGAGGCGGGACGCCCCTCAGTGGCTGCCCACCGACGGCAGCAAGGGGCTGCCGTTGCGGTCCAGCCAGGCGCGGTAGGTGGGGTTGGCCCCGGCCACGGCCACGTACGCGTCCATCAAGTCGCCGTAGAGCGCGTCCAGTTCCCGCAGGGGTAAGGAGCCGTGGCGGGAGGCCAGGGAGAGCTGGGCGGTGAAGGGGTCGCCGGTCAGGGGGCGGATCACCGTACCGGGGGCCGGGTCAGCGGTGGGCTGGCAGGGGCGTACGGCCTCGCCGGAGGCGACGAGGTCGGCGGCCGTGGTGTTGTCGCGGACGTGGACGAGGCGGGGGTCCAGGCCGGTGGCCGTGAACACCCGGCGCAGCGCCGCGGCCTCCTCGTCCGCCGTCGGGTCGACGATCCACGCGTCGTGGGCGAGCTCGGCGAGCCGGACCAGCGGCCGGGACGCCGCCGGGTGCGCGGTGGACAGGGAGACGAAGCGCGGCTCGCCGGCGATCAGCACGCGCCGTTCCACCCCCGCCGGTACGTGCAGGGGGAAGCCCGCGGCCTCGTGGACGAACGCGACGTCCAGCTGGTTGGTCGCGAGGAGCTGGAGCAGGGTGTTCGAGGACACCTCTATATGGATGGTCGTATCGGTGTCCGGCAGCCGCTGGTGGATCCGGTGCAGCCAGCCCGTCACCGCCCGGCTGCCGATGCTGCCGATGCGCAGCCGCAGGCCCCCGACGCCACAGGCGGCCTCTCGCGCCGCGGTGACGAGCGCCGACATTTCCGCGATGATCGGCCGGGCCCGGGAGAGGACGGAATGGCCGAGCGGCGTGGGGCGACTTCCGGTCTGTCCCCGGGTGAACAGCAGCCCGCCGATGGTGCCCTCGATGCGGCGGAGCTGGGTGGTGAGCGAGGGCTGGGTCATGCCCAGCTGCAACGCGGCCTTCCGTACGCTCCCGGTGTCCGCGATGGCGCAAAGTGCACGGAGGTGCCTGACCTCAAGCTCCACGAGAGGGAGCATATCCGCGCCCCGTACGTCACACCAGACACATCCCGGACGCATATGGGCAGTTGAACGGGGTGGGGCGGGAGAGGTGGCGGAGGATAGGCGATTGGATGGCGCTATGGCCAACTGGCATCATCCGCACCATTGATAACTCGTCAGAGACTCAAGGGGAACAAGAGTTCACCCGGTGAACCCCTGTCGTCGCGTCCCACCTCGCGACGGCCGAAGCGGGTTCTCGGCATGAATGGAGTCCCCCACATGAATCGCTCCACGATGGTGCTGTCGGCCGCGCTCGGCCTCGGCCTCGCCGCCACGATGACCGCCGGCCCGGCGGTGGCGGCCGATCACAGCTCCTCGCAGGCCAGCACGGTCGCGTCGCGGTCCGCCTACATCGGCTCGGCGGCCGAGGAGTCCAACAACAAGGCCTTCTTCGACGCCGTCATGAAGTCCGCGCAGGCCAAGCGGGCCGCCAACCCGCAGCTGCAGGTCGTCACGGTCACCTACGACCCGAGCAGCGCGCCGAGCTTCGCACAGGAGATAGCCAACAGCGCCCAGATATGGAACAGCTCCGTCCGGAACGTCCAGCTGCGCGCCGGCTCCAACGCCGACTTCAGATACTACGAGGGCAACGACTCCCGCGGTTCGTACGCCAGCACCGACGGGCACGGTCGTGGCTACATCTTCCTCGACTACCAGCAGAACGAGCAGTACGACTCCACCCGCGTCACCGCGCACGAGACCGGCCACGTCCTCGGTCTGCCGGACCACTACTCCGGCCCGTGCAGCGAGCTGATGTCCGGCGGCGGCCCCGGCCCGTCCTGCACCAACCCGTACCCGAACACCGCCGAGCGCGGCCGGGTCAACCAGCTCTGGGCGAACGGCCTGAAGGCCGGCGCGATCGACAAGGGCCTCACCAAGATCGTCCGCTGACCCGCTTCGCCGTCAGAGCGGCAGAGCCGTAGAACGGACGCGGCCCGGCTCCTTCCCGGAGCCGGGCCGTGCGGCGTACGTGGACACCTACGGGGGGCGCTACGGAGTCTGCGCCTCCGGCTCCTCCGGCCGGCGCATGAGGTACACCGCCCCGGACCCCGCCGCGAAGAGCGCGAACACCGACACCGCCGTGCTGAGCCAGCTCGCGCCCAGCCACTGGCCGCCGAAGTAGCCCAGGCTCACGCTGTACGCGGCCCAGGTCAGGCCCGCCAGCGCGGACCAGGGGAGGAATTCGGCCACCCGGCGGTGCATCACGCCCGCGCCCAGGCTGACCACGGATCGGCCCGCGGGCGCGAAGCGGGCGAGGACGACGAGCGGGCCGCCGCCGCGCAGCAGGGCCGTGCCCAGCTTGGCCTGGGCGGCGGTGAGGCGGCGGGAGCGGGCGATCGCGCGGCCGAAGCGGTCGCCGCCGCGCCAGGCGAGGCGGTAGGCGACCATGTCGCCCATCACCGAGGCCGTGGCGGCGCACAGCACCAACGGGAGCATGTCGGAGAAGCCCGGGTGGCCCTGGACGGCGGCGTCACCCACCGCGCCCGCGGCCGAACCCGCCGCGGCGGTCGCGGCGGCGATCACCAGCACCCCGCTGGGCAGCACGGGGAGGAAGACGTCCAGGAGGACGGACAAGCCGACGATCACGTATATCCACGGGGTTCCGGCCAAGGCCCCCAACTGCTCCAGCACGTCCTGATCTCCCGGTACGGTCCCCCGCCGCGACGTCGCAGGGGAGCGGCAGGGGCGGCCTTGACAACCGTACAGCGTACGCCTGAAGTGGCCGGGAAATGAGCGTGGGGTACGTGATGTTGTTCGCATCACGCACCCCACGGACATATCCGGACGAGTCCGGTCCGGTATGGACCCGGTCGGTCCTGCCGGTTCCGGCGGCCGGTTCTGTCGGTCCTACCGCTTGCCGCGGCCGAAGAAACGGTCCACCGACAGGGCGCCCGGGCCGGTGAAGACCAGCAGCAGGAAGGCCCAGGCGAACATCGCGGAAGCCTCGCCGCCGTTCTGGATCGGCCACAGGGCCATGCTCTGGTGGACGTCGAAGTACGCGTACGCCATCGAGCCCGAGGCGATGAAGGCCGCGCTGCGGGTGCCGGCGCCCAGCAGCACGAGCACGCCCGCCACCAGCTGGATCACCGCGGCGTACCAGCCCGGCCAGGTGCCGGCCGGGATCGTGCCGCCGTTGCTGCCCGCGGCACCGCCGAGGATGCCGAAGAGCGACGCGGCGCCGTGGCAGGCGAAGAGCAGGCCGACGACGACGCGGAAGAGCGACAGGGCGTACGGGCGGGCGGCGTCGAGGCGCGCGGAGAGCGTGGCCTCGGTCGCGCCGGAGGTGGGTGCGCCTGCCGTCGGGGACGCGGCGGTGGGCGTGGGGGGCATGGAAGGGCTCCTCGTATCGGGTCGTATCGGGGACGGGAACGACGAGGACTTCAGGTTAGGTGGGCCTAATCAGTACTTGCAAGTTCAATAATTGAGTTTTGGATGATGTCACATTTCCTTCATCCGGGAATAGGAAACGGGAGGGGCGGGCGCGGTGACCCAGGTCACCGTGCCCGCCCCCGTCGTCGATGGGCCGATCAGCGGCCGCGTCCGTCAGCAGCTGCCGAGGATGCCCGTCAGCGCGTTCTTCTCCGCGGAGTCGACGGACAGCTTGTACGTGTACTTCACGTCGACCCACATCCGCGCGTACGTGCAGGCGTAGGACTTCAGCGGCGGCATCCACTTCGCCGGGTCCTTGTCGCCCTTCTCGCGGTTGACGCTGTTGGTCACGGCGACGAGCTGCGAGTGGGTCAGGTCGTTGGCGAACGCCTTGCGCTGCGCGGTGGTCCAGTCGCTCGCGCCCGAGCGCCACGCCTCGGCGAGCGGCACGAGGTGGTCGATGTCGATGTCCGAGGCGTCGTCCCAGGTCGCGCCGTCGTACGGGGAGACCCAGGTGCCCGAGACGGCAGCACAGCTGTCGTTCTGCTCGACGTCCTTGCCGTCGCGCTGGAGGACGACCTCGCGGGTGTTGCACTCGCCGTGCTGGACGATCCAGTGCGGGAACTTGGCGCGGCTGTAGCCGGTCATCGGCCCCTCGGCCGCGACCGTCAGCTTGCCCAGGTAGGCGCGGGCGGTGGCGGCGTCGACCGGGGCGGGCGGGGCGGCCTGGGCCGCCGGTCCGTTCAGGACGAGCGTGCCGACCAGGGCGGCGAGCCCTGCCGCTATGGCGGAGCGACGCGCGTAGACGCTGGGCATGGGAACTCCCTTGATGGTGGAGGGGGTACGGGCCGCTGGAGCGCGGCCAGCTTGCTGGTGGCGGACGTACGGGGGGTGGTCGCCAGATGTCAGGATGGCGACGCGCGCATGTCAAAGCAAGGCTTTATGGAAGGGACTTGACGGGGAATCTTCCATTCCGTGGGACGTGAGGGCCTTGTGCGGCGACATCTCTGACACGCCGCCAGCTGCCCGGGACCGTACGGGGATTGCCGGACCGTAGGGTGGCCGCGTGCTCGCCGCCGCCGTTCTGCTGCCCGTCAACGCCACTCTCGGGGCGGTGCTGGCCGCCCTCCTCGTGGTCGCCGTCACCGTCGCGGCGCTCGCCCGTCTCGCCGACGGCCGCGAGCGCGGCTACGCGCGCGCCATCGCCCTCGCCGGGCTGCGCGCGGCCCTCCAGCTGGCCGCCGTCTCGGCGCTGATCGGCTGGGTGGTCCGGGCCGCTCCGCTGCTCGCGGGCTTCCTGCTGCTGATGTTCGCCGTCGCCGTCCGCACCGCCGGGCGCCGGATCACCGACAACAGCACCTGGTGGTGGGCGGCCGTGCCGATCGCCGCGGGCGTGCTGCCGGTCGTCCTCGCGCTGCTGCTGACCGGGCTCGTACCCGCCAAGGGCGTCGCCCTCATCCCTGTCACCGGCATCCTCATCGGCGGCGCCCTCACCGCCACCGTCCTCGCCGGCCGGCGCGCCCTGGACGAGCTGCGCACCCGGCACGGCGAGGCCGAGGCGGCCATGGCCCTGGGCTTCCTCCCCCGCGACGCCCGCCTGGAGATCGCCCGCCCGGCCGCCTCCGACGCCCTTCTCCCGGGCCTGGACCAGACCCGCACTGTGGGCCTGGTCACCCTGCCCGGCGCGTTTGTGGGAATGCTGCTGGGCGGTGCGTCCCCGCTGCTCGCGGGCGTGGTGCAGCTGTTCGTGCTGGTCGCGCTGATGGCGGTGCAGGCGGTCGCGGTGGCGGTCGTCCTGGAACTCGTCGCGCGCGGGCTGCTCAGCCGATCACGTACCCTGGGGGGAGCAGAAGGGGAGTAGCTCTTCGCCGGACCGTCGACATACTGCTGGGCCTCGCGCCCGGCCGGCGCCCGGAGGCCGTCTCTTTACGGGACGCGCCAGCGAGACCTTCGGCCGCAGTGTCCATGACGCTGCCGTGCCGAAGCGACCCCTGATTCCTGGACTTCCTCGACGCAGGTGCTTCTCTCGGTGCGGACGCGTCGCTCCCACCGATGACAGAGGAAACCCGTCCCTGTGTTCAGCTTCACCGTCGCCGCCCTGGTCTTCGGCGTCATCTTCCTCGCCGAGCTCCCCGACAAGACGGCCCTGGCCTCCCTGATGCTCGGCACCCGCTACCGCGCCTCGTACGTCTTCGCGGGCGTCGCGGCGGCCTTTCTGGTCCACGTCGCCCTGGCCATCGCGGCCGGCAGCCTCCTCACCCTCCTCCCGCACCGCCTCCTCCAGGCCATCGTCGGCGTCCTCTTCCTCGCGGGCGCGGCGATGCTGCTGCTGAAGAAGGACGACGACGAGGAGGAGATCAAGAAGCCCGCCGACCAGTCCTTCTGGAAGGTCTCCGGCGCGGGCTTCATGCTGATCCTCGTCGCGGAGTTCGGCGACCTCACCCAGATCATGACCGCCAACCTCGCCGCCCGCTACGACGACCCGGTCTCGGTCGGCGTCGGCGCGACCCTCGGCCTGTGGGCCGTGGCGGGGCTCGGCATCGTGGGCGGCAAGACGCTGATGCGGTACGTCCCGCTGGCGCTGATCACCAAGATCGCGGCGCTGGTGATGCTGGCGCTGGCGGGCTTCAGCCTGTACGAGGCGGCGATGGGCTGACGCGTCAGCCCATCGCGCCGGCCCATCGCGTCAGCCGTCGCTCAGCAGGTTGGTGATCAGCTTCCGCAGCCGCCCCGCCCGGACGGTCTCCACGCCGTGCACGAGCTGGGCGCCGTAGACCACGGCGGTCCGGGCGGGCGGGGCGCTCGTCCAGCGGGTGCGCGGGACGCGGGCGAGCGCGACGGCGGCCCCGGCCTCGGGTCCTCCGTGGTGCGAAATCTCCCTCGCGAAGCGCGTACCGGGCGGGAAAGCGCTGCCGGAACCGGCGGTCCGGTCGGTCCACAGTGCTTCGGAGGAGGCGGTCTCGACGTAGAACGCCCCGCCCTGGTCGGCCTCCTGGAGATGGAAGGCCACCCGCGCGACCCGCTGCGGTCGCTTGTCGGGCTCGCCGATGCCGTGCAGATGCGGCTCGATGCTGTCGCCGGGGCCGAGGTCGTGGTAATCCCATGGGGTGGCGGTCGCCACGGACGGGAAGACGCGCCGGACGGCGGGCAGCGCCCGCTCGACACCGGCCGCCAGGATCTCCTGGACCTCGCCGGGCACCACCAGCCCGTCACTGGGCCGGGCGGGCCGCCAGCCGGTGGCGGCGAGGTGCTCGTCGAGAAGCTTGGTGAGCCGCTCGGTCTCGTCGGGGGTCAGAAACCCCTCGACGGTCTGGACGGCCAGGGTCTCGGTCATGTGGATCACGATCGGACTCCTCTCGCGACGCACGCCTGATACCCCCGTCGGCTCCGCATTCCAGTGCGGGGCGCGCGGATTGGCAACCGCGCTGGGGCGTGTCCTGGAAGCGCGGGGGCGCGCGGGCGGCGCGTGCGGGGGCGCGCTAGGGCCACGGCCGGCCCGTACTGCTCCGGCGATTGGCCTCGCGCAGCCGGCGCAGGAGCTCACGGCGGCGATACGGCACGAGTGCGTGGGCCCGCCCGCGCCCGGACGCCGTCGGTGCGTACAGCGCCACCCGCTCGGGCAGCTCCAACGCCGTCCCGAGCGGCCGGAAGTCGAGCATCCGGCGGGTGCCGCACCGGCCACAGGTGGCGAGGCCGCCTGCGGCCGTCCAACTGCCCGCGGGGTGCGGGCAGTGCCGGGCGGGGGTTTCGGTGGCGGTCAGGGTGGCGGCCATCAGTGAGCCGCCCGCTGATGCCGCCCCATGGCGGTGGCCATGGCCTCGGCACGTCGCCGGTCGCCTTGGCGGACGGCTTCGTAGCGCTTGTGCTTGATCTCCCTGCACTGGGCGCACGGCGCGGGCAGGGCGGTCGATGGGGGTTCGTCGTACATCTGGACTCCACATCCGGTGAAAGGGACGGGGCGTTGCACGAGGAGATGCCTCTTTAGAGGCATCTCTAGAGATGAGAAAAGTGAATCAGCTCTTCTCTAGAGACGTCAATCGCTTCTGGAAATCCGGCTGATGACCTGTGAGCGCCCCCACTGCCTGGCGGCGGAGCATCGCCCGTACGCTGTCAAGAGAGGAGAGGTGATCACCCGATGGCCAACCAGGGCTCCGGCCGCCAGCCCAAGTACCAGCGCATCGCCGCCGATCTGCGGGCCGCGATCAAGGCGGGCGAGTACGGCCCGGGCGACCGGGTGCCCGGCGAGAACGAGTTGATGGCCGCGTACAACGTCGCCCGTATGACGGCCCGCCAGGCGCTGGGCCTGCTGCAGAGCGAGGGCATCACCGAGGCCCGTAAGGGTGCCGGAGTATTCGTACGGTCCTTCCGGCCGCTCCGGCGGCGCGGAATCCAGCGGCTGGCCGCAGAAGCATGGGGTTCCGGTCGTTCGATCTGGTCGACGGACATCGAGGACCGCGTCCTGGTCGTCGACCGGGTGGAGGTCGGCGAGCGGGTGGCGCCCGACGGTGTGGCCGAAGTCCTGGGGCTGGAGCGGGACGCGGCCGTCTGCGTCAGGAGCCGGCGCTTCGTCCTCGACGGCAAGCCGGTCCAGCTCTCCGTCTCGTACCTGCCTGCCGAGCTCGTCGCAGGGTCTGCGATCACGCGCGAGGACAGCGGCCCGGGTGGCACGTACGCGCGTCTCACGGAGCTCGGCCACAAGCCCGTCCGCTTCCGTGAGGAGATCCGGACCCGGATGCCCTCGGCCGAGGAGGCCGAACTGCTCGGCCTCTCGTCGGGCACGCCCGTCGTGCACATCTGCCGCACGGCATTCGCCGATGGCGGCAGGGCCGTCGAGGTCAACGACATGACGCTGGACTCCGCTTCGTACGTACTGGAGTACGAGTTCGACGCGTAGTGTCAGCGAAAGCCCTCCTCGTCGGGCCGGAATCTGAGAGATTTCGTATTCGACTGAGGAGGGGAGCGCCCGTGACTCCGGGCTTCGGACTGGTCGTTCGCTTCACGCTTCGCGATGCGGCCGCTGCGGTCGGCTTCGACGAGCTGGTGTCGCAGACTCTGGAGGAGATCAGGCGGCACGAGGCCGGTACGGTCGTTTACATCAACCACCGTGTGCCGGATGAGCCGCGCTTGCGGATCTTCTACGAGCTGTACGAGAGCCGTGCCGCTTTCGACGCGCACGAACGGCAGCCGCATGTTCGGCACTTCCTCGCCGAGCGCGAGAAGTACGTCGACAAGGTCGAGGTGACCTTCCTGGAACTCGCCGACGGGAAGCTGTGAACAGGGCATCCTCTTGCCGACCGATGCGCTCGCGCGCGTTCGGCAGAGGGTGCCGCCCAGTGCCCTATCGTGGCCGGCATGGCAGATGCGCACGGCACTTCGCCTGTGGACCCGTCACGAGCGGCGTACGTCTATATGCAGGTGGCGGACCACATAGCCGCTCGGGTGGCGGCGGGTGAGCTGCGCCTCGGAGCCCGGCTGCCGGGGGAGCGCGATCTGGCCGAAGAGTACGGCGTGGCCATCGGCACGGCCCGCCGCGCCGTTCAGGAGCTGCGGGATCGCGGGCTGCTGATCACTCTGCCCGCGAAGGGGACGTTCGTCACCGAGCAACAGCCGAAGGGCCGGGTGTAGCCGCAGCGCGAACCTCTCCCTTCGGTAGCTGCGGGTTGTGATTTCCGCTGCCGCAAGAGACGCAGAGCGTGTATGCCTGGGAGTCCGGCCTACGGCACCTCCCACCGCACCAGCGCCGGTGTGTACCGGGTGGCCGGTTCAGCCGAGGTGGGTGATCTGCACGAGGGTGATGGTGTCTTCGCCGATGAGGATGACGCCTGCCGTGTGACCGTGGGCGATGGTGCGGAAGATGCCGTCGTCGACGCCGTAGGGCGTGGAATGGGCGAGGGGATCGCCGAGCGCGTCGAGAAGGCAGACGGCGAGGTCGCGGCGTGCCCCGTCGGGGAGGCCCTTGTAGGTGGCGTGGAGGCTTGGGTCGATGCGGAGCCTGTAGGTCACGCGGCCCCCCGGCAACCCTGGTCGGCAGCGGCGCGGAGCTCTTCCTCGGTCACGTCGACGAGGCCGGCCGTGTAGGTCGCGGGGAGTCGGCCGTTCTCCTGCACGAGGGTGCGGAGCCGGTCGAGGCGGGGCCGTTCGGCTTCGAACTTCCGGATGAAGTCCACCCAGCGGCCGAGGATGTCGGGGAGTTCGTTGACGTCGGTGAACGAGACCTCACGCATGAACGTGGCGCGGAGCTCGGGGTGCGGCAGGGCGTGGGCGATGCTGTCGATCGTCCACGGCTGGTCGGTGGTCACTGGTTCCTCCAGGCATCGGCGGCTCCCGGCGCCACGGTAGCGGAGTCGGCACGGGTCGCGCTCGCGGTCGTGCACGCGTGCCCCCGGGGGGGCTACGGCACTTCCCGCCGCACCAGCGCCCGCGCGAACGGTTCGCCCGTGCGGCGGGCGTACGTCATGCGCTCGCGGACCTCGCTCAGCGTGCGGGGGCGGTAGCCGGGGCCGCCGCAGCAGGATTTGTGGAAGCGGATGCCGGCGTTCAGGAGTACGGAGAGGGTGCGCCACGCGGCCTTGTCGCGGCGGCGGGGGGTCGCGAAGGCGGAGCCGGCGTGGATGAGGGGCTCGGTACAGCGGGGGCAGACGCGCTCGTGGTCGTGGTAGCCGGGGTACGGCTGTTTGTACGAGGCGCGGCAGGGGAGGCAGACGTACGACGTCTTTCCGTGGGGCATTCGGGGC
>NZ_JAILXP010000198.1 GCF_020740895.1 Streptomyces sp. UNOB3_S3
TGACAGGGGGGTGGGGGGTGGGGGTGGTCAGATCTTCGTCCAGGCCTCCGCGAGGACGTCCCGCAGGATCTGCTCGATCTCGTCGAACGTCGACTGGCCGGAGATCAGCGGCGGGGCCAGCTGGACGACCGGGTCGCCGCGGTCGTCGGCCCGGCAGTACAGGCCGTTCTCGAAGAGCTTCTTCGACACGAAGCCGTAGAGCAGACGCTCGCACTCCTCGCCGCTGAAGGTCTCCTTGGTGGCCTTGTCCTTCACCAGCTCGATGCCGTAGAAGAAGCCGTTGCCGCGCACGTCGCCGACGATCGGCAGGTCGTGGAGCTTCGACAGGGTCGCGTGGAAGGCGGCCTCGTTTTCCAGCACGTGCCGGTTGAGGCCCTCGCGCTCGAAGATGTCGAGGTTGGCGAGCGCCACGGCCGCGGAGACCGGGTGGCCGCCGAAGGTGTAGCCGTGGAGGAAGGTGTTGGAGCCCTTGAAGAACGGCTCCGCGATCCGGTCGGAGACGATCGCCGCGCCGATGGGGGAGTAGCCCGACGTCATGCCCTTGGCGCAGGTGATGATGTCCGGCACATAGCCGAACTTCTCGCAGCCGAACATGGTGCCCAGCCGGCCGAAGGCGCAGATGACCTCGTCGGAGACGAGCAGCACGTCGTAGATGTCGCAGATCTCGCGGACCCGCTGGAAGTAGCCGGGCGGGGGCGGGAAGCAGCCGCCCGCGTTCTGCACGGGCTCCAGGAAGACGGCGGCGACGGTGTCCGGGCCCTCGAAGAGGATCTGCTGCTCGATCTGGTCGGCGGCCCAGCGGCCGAAGGCCTCCGGGTCGTCACCGTGGACGGGCGCCCGGTAGATGTTGGTGTTGGGCACCTTGTGCGCGCCGGGCACCAGCGGCTCGAAGGGCGCCTTCAGGGCCGGCAGCCCGGTGATGGACAGGGCGCCCTGCGGGGTGCCGTGGTAGGCGACGTTCCGCGATATCACCTTGTACTTGCCGTGGTTGCCCGTGAGCTTGTGGTACTGCTTCGCCAGCTTCCACGCGGTCTCCACGGCCTCGCCGCCGCCGGTGGTGAAGAAGACCTTGTTGAGGTCCCCGGGGGCGTGGTGCGCCAGCCGCTCGGCGAGCTCGATCGCCTTGGGGTGGGCGTAGCTCCACACCGGGAAGAAGGCCAGCTCCTGCGCCTGCTTGCTCGCCGCCTCGGCGAGCTCGGCGCGGCCGTGGCCGGCCTGGACCACGAACAGGCCGGCGAGACCGTCGAGGTAGCGCTTGCCCTTGTCGTCGTAGATGTAGGTGCCCTCGCCGCGCACGATGGTGGGCACGGGGGCGTTCTCGTACGACGACATGCGGGTGAAGTGCATCCACAGGTGGTCGTACGCCGTCCTGCTGAGGTCCTTGCTCACGGCTATCGGGTTCCCCATGTGTAGGTCTGTTTGCGGAGCTTGAGATAGACGAAGCTCTCCGTGGAGCGGACCCCGGGCAGGGTCCGGACCCGCTTGTTGATCGTTTCGAGGAGATGGTCGTCGTCCTCGCAGACGATCTCGATGAGGAGGTCGAAGGAGCCCGCGGTCACGACCACGTACTCCACTTCGTCCATCGCGGTCAGGGCGTCCGCGACCGGGTCGAGGTCTCCCTCGACATTGATGCCGATCATGGCCTGGCGCCGGAGTCCCACGGTGAGGGGGTCGGTGACGGCGACGATCTGCATCACGCCCTGGTCGAGCAGCTTCTGCACGCGCTGGCGGACCGCCGCCTCGGACAGTCCCACCGCCTTGCCGATCGCCGCGTAGGGGCGGCGGCCGTCCTCCTGGAGCTGCTCGATGATCGCCAGGGAGACGGCGTCGACCGGCTGCGCGCCGGCCACGCTCTTCGCTTCGGGGTTACGAGTGGCCACATCCCCACTGTGCATGAGGACTCGGTGGCGTGGCAACCCCTGAGCGATGAAATCCGTTGTTGAAGGCCGCCGGAAACACTGATTCCGTCGTTCCTGTGTGATGGGTCTGCCGAAAGCGTCACCTCAGTGACTAGGCTGGGCGTCTCAGCGACTGGTACATCCGACAGAAGGGGTGGCACATCGTGACCACCGAGCCGCGCCGCCTGCGCAACTACATCGCCGGCGAGTTCCGTGACGCCGCCGACGGGCGGACCACCGAGGTCGTCAATCCGGCCACGGGAGAGGCCTACGCCACCGCCCCGCTGTCCGGCGCGGCCGACGTCGACGCCGCCATGGCCGCCGCCGAGGCGGCCTTCCCCGCCTGGCGCGACCTGGTGCCCGGGGAGCGCCAGAAGGTCCTGCTCAAGATCGCCGACGCCATCGAGGCGCGCGCCGAGGACCTGATCGCCGCCGAGTCGGAGAACACCGGCAAGCCGCTCGCGCTCACCCGCAGCGAAGAGCTCCCCCCGATGGTCGACCAGATCCGGTTCTTCGCCGGCGCCGCCCGGATGCTGGAGGGCCGCTCCGCCGGTGAGTACATGGAGGGAATGACCTCCATCATCCGCCGTGAGCCCATCGGCGTCTGCGCGCAGGTCGCGCCGTGGAACTACCCGATGATGATGGCCGTGTGGAAGTTCGCCCCGGCGCTCGCCGCGGGCAACACCGTCGTCCTCAAGCCCTCCGACACCACCCCCGCCTCCACCGTCCTGCTCGCCGAGATCATCGGCGGGGTCCTGGAGGAGCTGGGCCACCCCAAGGGCGTCTTCAACGTCATCTGCGGCGACCGCGACACCGGCCGCCTGATGGTCGAGCACAAGGTGCCCGCCATGGCCTCCATCACCGGCTCCGTGCGCGCCGGCATGTCGGTCGCCGAGTCCGCCTCCCGCGACCTCAAGCGCGTCCACCTGGAGCTCGGCGGCAAGGCCCCCGTCGTGGTCTTCGAGGACGCCGACATCGCCAAGGCCGTCGAGGACATCGCCGTCGCCGGCTACTTCAACGCCGGCCAGGACTGTACGGCCGCCACCCGCGTCCTCGTCCACGAGTCGATCCACGACGAGTTCGTCACCGCCCTCGCCAAGGCCGCCGCCGACACGAAGACCGGTCAGCCCGACGACGAGGACGTCCTCTACGGCCCGCTCAACAACGCCAACCAGCTGAAGCAGGTGACCGGCTTCATCGAGCGGCTCCCCGCCCACGCCAAGGTCGAGGCCGGCGGCCACCGCGTCGGCGAGAAGGGCTACTTCTACGCCCCGACCGTCGTCTCCGGCCTCAAGCAGGACGACGAGATCATCCAGCACGAGGTCTTCGGCCCCGTGATCACCGTCCAGTCCTTCACGGACGAGGAGCAGGCCGTCGCCTACGCCAACGGCGTCGAGTACGCGCTCGCCTCCTCGGTGTGGACCAAGGACCACGGCCGGGCCATGCGGATGTCCAAGGCCCTCGACTTCGGCTGCGTGTGGATCAACACCCACATCCCGCTGGTCGCCGAGATGCCCCACGGCGGCTTCAAGAAGTCCGGCTACGGCAAGGACCTCTCCGCCTACGGCTTCGAGGACTACACCCGCATCAAGCACGTCATGACGTCGCTGGGCTGAGCCCGCGCGCGGGGCGGGCTCGCGCACACGCGTACGTTCCGTACGCGTGTGCGCGTATCATCGACGCCCGGCCGACCGGCCCGCACCCCCCGCCCCGCACGTCCCCCGAATGCGAGACGCCCGTGAAGCCCCTGTCCCGCCGTTCCCTGCTGCGCGCGCTGGGCGCCGGCGCCGGGGCCGCAGCGCTCGCCGGATGCGGGGTCCCCGCCGCCTACGTCGCCCCGCGCGACCGGTCCGCCCCGGACCGCTCCGAGCGCGACCACCGGCTCGCCTTCGCCAACTGGCCGCTCTACATCGACACCGACGAGAAGCACCCGGAGCGGCGGCCCACCCTCGACGACTTCGAGAAGAGCACCGGGATCTCGGTGAAGTACACCGAGGAGATCAACGACAACGACGAGTTCTTCGGCAAGATCAGCCCGGCCCTGATGAACCATCAGCGGACCGGCCGGGACATCATCGTCGTCAGCGACTGGATGGCCTCCCGCTACGTCCGCCTGGGCTGGGTCCAGGAGATGGACCGCGCCGCCCAGCCCCACGTCGCCCGCGAGCTCGACCCGCTGCTGCGCGGGGCCTCCTTCGACCCCGGCCGGCTGCACACCGTGCCCTGGCAGTCCGGGATCACCGGCATCGCCTACAACCGCAAGAAGCTCGGCCGCGAGATCCGCCACACCTCCGACCTGTGGGCCGGCGACCTGCGCGGCAAGGTCACCCTGCTCGCCGGCATGGACGAGGCGTTCGCGCTGCTGATGCTGGGCAACGGCGCCGACGTCACCCGCTGGACCGCCGACGACTTCCACCGGATGACGGACCAGCTGCGCACCCTGGTCCGCAAGCGCCACATCCGCCGCTTCACCGGCAACGACTACATCAAGGACCTCTCCTCCGGGGACGTCCTGGCCTGCCAGGCCTACTCCGGCGACATCATCCAGCTCCAGGCCGACAACCCCGACATCGAGTTCGTCGTCCCGCAGGAGGGCGCCGAGCTGTGGGCCGAGAGCCTGATGATCCCCAACCTCGCCGCCCACAAGCGCAACGCGGAACGGCTCATCGACTACTACTACCGGCCCGAGGTCGCCGCCCGGCTGGCCGCCGCCGTCAACTACGTCTGCCCGGTGCCGGCCGCGCGCGAGGTCCTCGCCTCCTCCAAGGAGAAGGAGCTCGCCGAGCTCGCCGAGAACCCGCTGGTCTTCCCCACCGAGGACATGAGGAAGCGGCTCTCGACCGCCCGTGACATGTCGGCCAAGGAGCGCCCCGCCTTCACCAAGGAGTGGAACGAGATCGTCGGGCTCTGAGCCCCGGCCGCCTCAGTCCCGGGGCGGGAGCAGTGAGCGCAGGGCGCCCACGCGGTTGGTGGTGATCGAGTCCACGCCCGCGCGCAGCAGCCGGCGCATGGTCCACCGGGTGTCGGCGGTCCAGGCCGAGACGAGATAGCCCGCCGCGTGGTCACGGGCGACGAGCTCCTCGCTCACCAGCCCGAAGCGGTAGTTGAGCCAGTGCGGGCGCACCCCGGCGAGCAGCGCCGGGCGCGGCGGGGCGAGCGTGGTCCACGTCAGCGCGATCTCGGCGTCCGGGTCGGCCCGCCGGACGGCGAGCATGGCGGCGGGGGAGCCGCAGTAGTAGACCCGGTCCCCGGCGCCGGCGGACCGCACCTCGGCGACGGCCGCGCCCGCCGCCGACGGGTCCGGCAGGTCGACGAACAGCCGCGCCCCGTGGTCCTCCGCCGTGGCGTCGAGCGTCTCGGCCAGCGTCGGCACCCCGCCCCCGGTCAGCCCCCGCAGCTCGGCCGCCGACAGGGCCGAGAGGGCCCGCTCGTGGCCCCACAGCCGCCCCAGCGTCGCGTCGTGCAGCAGGACGGGCACCCCGTCGGCGGTCAGCCGGACGTCGATCTCCACCGCGCCCGCGCCCGCCCGCAGCGCGGAGCGGACCGAGGGCAGGGTGTTCTCGCGGTGGACGTACGGATCGCCGCGGTGGGCGACGGCGACGCAGGCGGCCGGGGTGCGCGGGGCGACGGAGTCCGTGGAGACCATGGGCCTCATTGTGACGGGCACGCGGGCGTCAGCCGCGCCAGGCGGCGGTGTACGCGTCGATCTCGGCGGCCAGCGCGGCCTTGCCCGCCGGGTCCAGGAACGACGCCTCGACGGCGTTCCTGGCGAGCACCGCGACGCCCCGCGCGTCCAGGTCCAGCAGCCGGGCGGCGACCGCGTACTCGGTGTTGAGGTCCGTGCCGAACATGGGCGGGTCGTCGCTGTTGACGGTCACCAGCACACCGGCGGCGACCATCTCCTTGATGGGGTGGAGCTCCAGGTCGGTCACCGCGCGGGTGGCCAGGTTGGAGGTGGGGCAGACCTCCAGCGGGATGCGGTGCTCGGCGAGGTGGGCCAGCAGCCTCGGGTCCTGGGGGGCGCTGGTGCCGTGGCCGATGCGCTCGGCGCGCAGCTCGGTGAGCGCGTCCCAGATGGTCTGCGGGCCGGTGGTCTCGCCGGCGTGGGGCACGCTGTGCAGGCCGGCGGCGATCGCCCGGTCGAAGTAGGGCTTGAACTGGGGGCGGGGCACGCCGATCTCGGGCCCGCCGAGCCCGAAGGAGACCAGGCCGTCGGCCCCCAGGTCGCAGGCGATCCGGGCCGTCTCCTCGGCCGCCTCCAGGCCCGCCTCGCCGGGGATGTCGAAGCACCAGCGCAGCACCACGCCCAGCTCCGACTCCGCGGCCTTGCGGGCGTCCTCGATGGCCTCCAGGAAGGCGACGTCCGGGATGCCGCGCTTGGTGGAGCTGTAGGGGGTGACGGTCAGCTCGGCGTAGCGGATGTTCTGCCGGGCCATGTCACGGGCGACCTCGAAGGTCAGCAGCCGGATGTCCTCGGCGTCACGGATCAGGTCGACGACGGAGAGGTAGACCTGGATGAAGTGCGCGAAGTCACGGAAGGTGAAGAAGTCGGCGAGCGCCTCGGGGTCCGTGGGCACGGGGGAGTCGGGGTGCCGGGCCGCCAGCTCGGCGACGATGCGCGGGGACGCCGACCCCACGTGGTGGACGTGCAACTCCGCTTTGGGGAGCCCCGCGATGAACGAGTCGAGTGCGGACATGCTGGCCTCCAGGGCTGCTCGGGTCGTTCGGTCCGTCCGGGTCAACGGCGTGCCGATCATCGTATGCGCGGATGCCGCCGCAGCCGTGCTCAGGCCTTAGCATGACGGGGTATCGAGTGGGGAGGGCCATGTCCGAGAAGGACGACGCGTACGTGCAGCAGGAGCGCCGGGACGGTGATCCCTGGGCTCCGCCGGAGCGGCGTGTGCCGCTCGACAAGCCCGGCACCCCGCCGGTGCCGCCGCCCGCGGGGCCCGTTCCCGGACCGTCCGTCTCCGGTCAGGCCGCCCTTGGACCGGCCGTGCCCGGACCGTCCGCTCCCGGACTGTCTGCTGACGGGCCTGCCGCCGGTCTTCCCGCCGCGCCGCCCGCCCCAGAGCCGGGCGCCGTGCCTCCCGTGCCCCTCGCGCCCACCGGGCCGGGCACCCCCGGCGCGTACCCGCCCGGCCCGTACGGCTACCCGCAGGCGGGGCTCCCGCCGCAGCCGGGGGCGCCCTACGGCGTACCGGGCGCGGCCGGACCGTACGCCCAGGGCCCCTACGCCCAGAGCCCCTACGGGCAGACCGCCTACGGCACCGGCCACTACGGCTGGGGCGCCCCGGGCTACGGGCAGGGCTGGCCGCACGCGGGGCGAGTGCCCAACAACGGCCTCGGCGTGGCCTCCCTCGTGCTGGGGATCATCGGCGTGCTGGCGTGCTGGACGGTCGTCTTCGGCGTCGTCATCGGGGTGATGGCGATCGTCTTCGGCGCGATCGGCCGGAGCAAGGCCAACACCGGTGAGGCGACCAACGGCGGCCAGGCGCTGGCCGGGCTGATCCTGGGCGGGGTGGCGCTGCTGCTGACGGCCGCGATGCTCGTCGTCTTCATCACGCTGGGGGCGCGCGAGAGCACCGGCCCGGCCGGCGACGACAACCCCGACGACGCCACCTACGGCGCCTATATGGCCGTGCCGCCCGGCCCCGGGCCGCTGGTGCCCGCCGCCAGCCGCTGACGCGCCTCCATCAGGGCGAAGCCCAGCAGATTGAGCCCGTTCCAGCGGGCCGGATCCCCGGCCCGCTCGTCGTCGACGGCCAGGCCGATGCCCCACACCCGGTCGAGCGGGCTCGCCTCCACCAGCACCCGGCCCCCGGTGCCCAGCAGATACTCCCTCAGCTCCGGATGCTGCCCGAACTTGTGCGCGCTGCCCTCGACGACCAGGGCGAAGCGGTGGCGGCGCCACACCTCCTCGTCGAAGCCGCGCACCGCGCGGCCCGCGTCCTTGGCCTGCTTGGGATGGCCCGCCGCGAGCGCCCGGGCCTCGGCCTCGGCGTCGCCGAACAGCCGCGCCTTCCCGGCCATCATCCAGTGCTCGGCCGTCGCGTAGACCGTGCCGTCCACCGTGAACGGCGACGGCCACCACTGGCTGAAGCAGCCGGGCCCCACGGAGCCGTCCCGGCGCGGCCGGTGCCCCCAGAAGTACACATACTTCAGCCGCTCACCGCGGGCCGCGGCCGCGGTCAGTTCCTCGACCGAGCGCGGCCCGTCGGCGACACCCGCACCTGACGTGATCATGTTGTCTCCTCCCCCGTTCCTTCCCTGGACCAGTGTGGCGACGACCACTGACAACCGCCCCGCCCGGGGCCGGGTGGCCGTCGAGGGAGCCGCACCGAATCCGTCGTCCCGTTAAATGATGGCGACGGAATCCCTTGTCGCAAGCCGATTGCTCTGCCAGGATCGGCAACCAATCCCGTGGGAACCACACCCGCCCCGACGCCCGGGCCCGGTGAGGAGTGCGCGATGGACCGACGATCCGGCACCGCGAGCGGCCGCCCGGGACCCGAGCGCGGCATGGCCCGTATGAGACCACACCCCATCGTGTGTCACTGTTACGTGTTCTGCGTCCTCCCCACGAACCCACTGGACCCACGACCATGACGGCTTTCGCCACGACAGGCAGCACCGGCACCGACGTCCGCCTCACCGGCATCAGCAAGGCGTACGGCGACGTCACCGCCGTGCACCCGCTCGACCTCTCCGTGCCCGCGGGCTCCTTCTTCGCCCTGCTCGGAGCCTCCGGCTGCGGCAAGACCACCACGCTGCGCATGATCGCCGGCCTGGAGGAGCCCACCACCGGGACCGTCGAGCTCGGCGGCCGCGACGTCACCTCCCTGCCTCCGTACAAGCGGCCCGTCAACACCGTCTTCCAGAGCTACGCGCTCTTCCCCCACCTGGACATCTACGAGAACGTCGCCTTCGGCCTGCGCCGGCGCGGCGTCAAGTCCGTCCGCAAGCAGGTCGACGAGATGCTCGACCTCGTCCAGCTCGGCGACTACGCGCGTCGCAAGCCCCAGCAGCTCTCCGGCGGCCAGCAGCAGCGCGTCGCCGTCGCCCGCGCGCTGATCAACCACCCGGACGTCCTCCTCCTCGACGAGCCCCTCGGCGCCCTCGACCTCAAGCTGCGCCGCCAGATGCAGCTGGAGCTCAAGCGCATCCAGACCGAGGTCGGCATCACCTTCATCCACGTCACCCACGACCAGGAGGAGGCCATGACCATGGCCGACACGGTCGCGGTCATGAACGCCGGACGCGTCGAGCAGATGGGCGCCCCCGCCGACCTCTACGAGACGCCGCGCACCACCTTCGTCGCCAACTTCCTCGGCACCTCCAACCTCATCACCGCCGACGTGGTGGGCACCTCCGGCGACGACGTCCTTCTGCGGGTCTCCGATACCAAACTCACCCTTCCCGGGACACGATGTACAGCCACCGCCCGCGTGGGCGAGAAGCTTCTGGTCGGGATACGGCCGGAGAAGATCACGCTCACCCACGCCGACGACGCCGGCGCCATTCCCGACGGCCGTAACCGCCTCGCCGGGCGCATCGCCCAGTCCAGCTTCATCGGCGTCTCCACCCAGTACCTGATCGACAGCCCGGCCGCGTCCGGCCTGTCCGTCTACGAGCAGAACATCGAGCGCGACCCGCGCCTGGTCCCCGGCGCCGACGTGGTCCTGCACTGGAACCCCGGCCACGGCTTCGGCCTGGACGCGGCCCAGGCCGTGACCGCCGGAACGCCGGACGAGGCCGGCACGGACCTCGTCGAGGCGGGCACGGACCTCGTCGAGGCGGGCACGGACCTCGTCGAGGCGGGCACCGACGCGCGAGAGGCGGCTACGTGACGATGACGACCACCACCGCCGACCACCCTCCCGCACCCCCCGCCGACGGCGCCCTCCACAAGGCCGTCCTCCGCAGGAAGCGCGTCCCCTACTGGCTGCTGCTTCCCGGCGCCCTCTGGCTGCTCGTCTTCTTCGTGGCCCCCCTGGTCTACCAGGCCTCGACGTCCGTACAGACCGGTTCCCTCGAAGAGGGCTTCAAGGTCACCTGGCACTTCGCCACCTACTGGGACGCCCTGACCGAGTACTACCCGCAGTTCCTGCGCTCCGTCGCCTACTCCGCGACCGCCACCGCGCTCTGCCTCCTGCTGGGCTACCCGCTCGCCTACCTGATCGCCTTCCGCGCGGGCCGCTGGCGCCACGTCCTGATGGTGCTCGTCATCGCGCCGTTCTTCACCAGCTTCCTGATCCGCACCCTCGCCTGGAAGACGATCCTCTCCGACGGCGGCCCCGTCGTCCGCGCCCTCGACGCGCTCCACGTCCTCGCCGTCACCGACGCGCTGGGCGTCACCGAGGGCCACCGCGTGCTCGCCACCCCGCTCGCCGTGGTCTGCGGGCTGACCTACAACTTCCTCCCCTTCATGATCCTGCCGCTCTACGCCTCGCTCGAACGCATCGACAGCCGCCTCCACGAGGCCGCCGGCGACCTCTACGCCCGGCCGCTGACCACCTTCCGCAAGGTGACCTTCCCGCTGTCCATGCCGGGCGTCGTCGCCGGCACCCTGCTGACCTTCATCCCGGCCACGGGCGACTACATCAACGCCGAACTGCTGGGCTCCACCGACCAGAAGATGATCGGCAACGTCATTCAGTCCCAGTTCCTGCGAGTCCTCGACTACCCGACGGCGGCCGCCCTGTCGTTCCTCCTCATGGCCGCGATCCTCGCCATGGTCACCGTCTACATCCGCAAGTCCGGGACGGAGGAACTGGTCTGATGGCACCGCTGACCCGCCTCGCGCGCGGACTGCGCCGGAACCTGGTCGTCATCGCCGGGCTGGCCACCCTCGCCTTCCTGATCCTGCCCAACGTCGTGGTGACGGTCTTCTCGTTCAACAAGCCCAACGGCCGCTTCAACTACGAGTGGCAGCGCTTCTCCACCGACGCCTGGACCCACCCCTGCGGCGTCGCCGACCTGTGCGGCTCGCTCTCGCTGAGCCTGTGGATCGCCCTGTGGGCGACCGTCGGCGCCACCCTCCTGGGCACCGCGATCGCCTTCGCGCTCGCCCGTTACCGCTTCCGGGCCCGCACCTCCGCCGGCACTCTGGTCTTCCTGCCGATGGCCATGCCCGAGGTCGTCATGGCCGCCTCCCTGGCGACCCTCTTCCTCAACATGGGCGTCAGCTTCGGCTTCTGGACCATCCTCATCGCCCACATCACGTTCTGCCTGAGCTTTGTGGTCACCGCCGTCAAGGCCCGTGTGATGAGCATGGACCCGCGCCTCGAACAGGCCGCCCAGGACCTCTACGCCACCCCGTGGCAGACCTTCCGCAAGGTCACCCTGCCCATCGCCGCCCCCGGCATCGTCGCCGGAGCACTGCTCTCCTTCGCGCTCTCGTTCGACGACTTCATCATCACCAACTTCAACGCCGGCTCGACCGTGACCTTCCCCATGTACGTCTGGGGATCCGCACAACGGGGCACTCCCGTGCAAATCAATGTCATCGGAACGGCGATGTTCGCCATCGCCGTGCTGTGCGTCCTCGTCGGCCAGCTCGTCGGGAGACGCCCGAGAAGGAGCTGAGAACCATGGCCGTCGGTGCCGCACCGCGAAATCCCGGGGGACACCCCCGGACCCCCGCCGTAAAAGCACTCGCCGCCGCAACTCCCCGCCCCTACTGGCTCGACGACCCCTCCCGGCCGGAGGCGCTCCCCGCGCTCGCCGGCGACGAGCACTGCGACCTGCTCGTCGTCGGCGGCGGCTACTCCGGACTGTGGACCGCGCTCCTGGCCAAGGAGCGCCACCCCGGCCGGGACGTCGTCCTCATCGAGGCCCGCCGGACCGGCTGGGCCGCCTCCGGCCGCAACGGCGGCTTCTGCGCCGCCTCCCTCACCCACGGCTGGGCCAACGGCCACGCCCGCTGGCCCGCCGAGCTCCGCACGCTGGAGGAGCTCGGCCACCGCAACCTCGACGGCATCGAGGCCACCCTCGCCCGCCACGGCATCGACTGCGACTTCGAACGCACCGGCGAGATCGACGTGGCCACCGCCCCCCACCAGGTCCAGGAGCTCCGCGAGGCCGCCGAGCAGGCCGCGGCCCTCGGCGTCACCGGCCACACCTTCCTCGACCGCGACGCCATGCGCGCCGAGGCCGACTCCCCGACCTTCCTCGCCGGCCTGTGGAACCGCACCGGCGTCGCCATGCTCCACCCCGCCAGGCTCGCCTGGGGCCTGCGGCGAGCCTGCCTCGATCTCGGTGTGCGGATCTACGAGCACACCCCCGGCACCGAGCTCTCCTCCCGCCGCGCCGGCGTCGCCGTCCGCACCCCCTACGGCAGGGTCTTCGCCCGCCACGCCGCACTCGGCACCAACGCCTTCCCCTCCCTGGTCCGGCGGCTCCGCCCGTACATCGCCCCCGTCTACGACTACGCGCTGATGACCGAGCCGCTCACCGAGGAGCAACTGGCCTCCGTCGGCTGGCGCCGCCGCCAGGGGCTGAGCGACAGCGCCAACCACTTCCACTACTTCCGGCTGACGGCGGACAACCGTGTGCTGTGGGGCGGCTACGACATCGTCTACCGCTACGGCGGCGGCGTACGGGCCGAGTACGACCACCACCCGGCCACCTACCAGCGCCTCGCCGAGCACTTCTTCCGCTGCTTCCCGCAGCTGGAGGGGGTGCGCTTCTCGCACACGTGGGGCGGTGCCATCGACACCTGCTCCCGTTTCTCCGCCTTCTTCGGCACCGCCCACGGCGGCCGCGTCGCCTACGCGCTGGGTTTCACGGGGCTCGGCGTCGGCGCGGCCCGCTTCGGCGCGGACGTCATGCTGGACCTGCTCTCCGGCGCGCGCACCGAGCGCACGGAGCTGGAGATGGTCCGCAGCAAGCCCCTCCCGTTCCCGCCGGAGCCGGTCCGGTCGGTGGGCATCGGCATCACGCAGTGGGCGATGACGCGGGCCGACACCAACGGCGGCCACCGCAACCTCTGGCTGCGGGCCATGGACAAGGTGGGGCTGGGCTTCGACAGTTAGTCAGTGGTTGGTGGGCAAACGTTCCGCAGGGCTGGGGGCACCTCCCAGCGGTAGCCGGGGGAGGG
>NZ_JAILXP010000199.1 GCF_020740895.1 Streptomyces sp. UNOB3_S3
CCCCTGACCCTCCGCACCCCGCCCGACGCGCGTCAACCGGAAGTGGACCCCGTGTCCGGCGCACGGGCCGTGGGTCATCCGCCCCGGGGAGCCGCCCGGGGGCCGCCTGACCGGCGCTTACGGCACATTTAACGGCTCATTTGGGGAGAAATGACCGGCGATCCCGGCCTCCCGCCCCGATTCACGGCCCCTGGTGCGTCACAAGGCGCGACGGTCATTCCTATGATGGGCGCACGACACCACGGACCGCCGTCGACCAGGCAAGGTCCACAAGGTGCACGGCGGCGCGATGGTGGAGGGGTCGATGACTCAGGGGGCCGGTCAGGGAGCGGCACGGACCACGGCGGCGATGCCGCCCTTCCCCGGGTACGCCACGCCCGCGCCCGGCTACGCCCATGCCGCGCCCCCGCCCGTACAGCCCGCCCACGAGTACCCGGAGTACCCCGAGGGCTACACCCCGACCGCCCGTGACCTGCCGGTCATCGGCGGGCCCGCCGCGCCCCAGGACGTGCCCACCGTGGAGCTGACCCCGCTCTCCGCCCCGCAGCCGCAGCAGCCCCTGCCCTCCGGGCCCGGCCCGCTGTACGTCGTCGGCGACGTGCACGGCTATCTCGACGAGCTCCACCAGGCGCTCTTCGAGCAGGGCCTCATCGACGAGCACGGCCACTGGGCCGCAGGCAACGCCCGGCTGTGGTTCCTCGGCGACTTCACCGACCGGGGGCCGGACGGCGTCGGCGTGATCGACCTGGTCATGCGGCTGTCCGCCGAGGCGGCCGCCGCCGGCGGCTACTGCAAGGCCCTCATGGGCAACCACGAGCTGCTGCTGATCGGCGCCAAGCGATTCGCCGACACCCCGGTGAACTCCGGCGCCGGCACCGCCTCCTTCCAGGCCGCCTGGCTGCTCAACGGCGGCCAGCGCTCCGACATGGAGCGCCTGGAGGACCACCACCTCCAGTGGATGGCGCGCCTGGACGCGATCGCCGAGGAGGACGGGCACCTGCTCGTCCACTCCGACACGACCGCCTATCTGGAGTACGGCGACTCGATCGAGGCCGTCAACGACGCGATCACCGAGGCCCTCCAGCGGAACGACCCCGACGAGTGCTGGGATCTCTTCCGCAAATTCACCAAGCGCTTCGCCTTCCGCGACGAGGAAGCGGGCCCGATGGCCGTACGGGAGCTGCTGCACACCTACGGCGGCAGCCGTATCGTCCACGGCCACAGCCCCATCCCCTACCTCCTGGGCGAGGTCGGTACCGAGGACGCGGACGGCGAGGAGGGCGGCGCCCCCCGCGTGGACGGCCCGCATCTGTACGCCGACGGGCTCGCGCTCGCCATGGACGGCGGCGTCACCATGGCCGGAAAGCTGCTGGTCGTACAACTCCCCCTGGCGGGCTGAGGGTTCAGCGGGTCGCCGCACGGGCAGGTGAGGAGTTCCACCGACGCGGGGTAATTCGGGAAACCGACTGTCACCACGCGCCGTTGCGGCTCTACCATCGGCTTATCCGTAGCAGGCTCTCCTCCGTTTCCGCCCACCGTCGGCACCGGCCGGCAAGAGGGCCCTACGGAGCATCGGGGGATGCACATGAACAGCGCTCCGCACCTGCTGACCGAGGACCGCCCGGAATTCGAGCGAGTTCTCGACCAGGCGTTGCGTACCGCGAACCATGACCCACAGATCAGTGCCCTGGCCGCCGCGATAGGACAGCGCCTCAATACCGAACAGTTGCGCAGTATGGCCCTCAGCGCCATGACGGCCATCTCCGCCTGCGCCATGACGGAATATCAGGACTTCGTCAGGGCACGGGAGGAGCAGCGCGCCTGGTCGGCCACCGCCAGGCCCCCGGCGGGCGAGGACGACGGCCGTACGGGCGCGCCGTCCCCGCCCCTGTCCCCCGCGGACGTCCCCGAGGACCAGGGAGCGGGCGCCGGCGCGGTCGTCGTCGTGCTCGCCCCCGTCCTGGCGGGGATCGCCGCATTCCTCTTCCTGCTCATCGGCTACGTCCTGCGGACGGTCGGGTCGAACGGGGCCGTCGCCGATCCGATCATCAAGATCGGCTGGTGGTTCGGCGGCCTCACCGTCGCCGCGGTGCTCATCGCCAGCTCCGGCATGCTGGTCACGGCCGTGCGCAACGGCAGGCAGACCGAGGAGACGCCGCGGCACGACGGCCTCTCCGACGGCTACGACCAGCTCTCGCAGGAGACCGAGCGGGCCCGTGAGGCCTGGCGGCAGGCGCTGCTGGACCGGGGCATCCTGCCCTTCCTCCGGGAGTCGCTGGCCAACACCCCGGCCGTACAACGCCGCCCGCCCTCCCCCAGAAACCACACCGGGCCCGGCCGCACCCCCCAGCTCGGCTATTCCCGGCCCGGCTTCTCGAGCCCCGACGACGGCCGGTCCTCCGCCGGCCGCGCGGGCTTCACCAGCCCGGACTACACCGGCCCCGAGCTGGGCGGCCCGGGCCCCCGGAAGGACTGACCGCGGTGGTGCGCGGCGGGCGTCGCGCACCACCGTGAAACCGCCTCCGGAGGGCCTCCGGAGGCGGTTCCGCCGACTGGTCGGCGACGGCTACTCGGCGATCGGGAGATACACCCGGTTGCCGGCGGCGGCGAATTCGCGGGACTTCTGGGCCATTCCGGCCTCGGGGTCCACTCCGGGATCCCGGACGGGATCCCCGCCGAGGTCTCCGCCGTGCTCCCGGCGAATGTCCTGGGAGATCTTCATCGAACAGAACTTCGGACCGCACATCGAGCAGAAGTGCGCGGTCTTCGCCGGCTCCGCCGGAAGCGTCTCGTCGTGGAAGGCGCGGGCGGTGTCCGGGTCGAGGGCCAGATTGAACTGGTCCTCCCAGCGGAATTCGAAACGGGCGTCGGAGAGCGCGTCGTCCCACTCCTGGGCACCCGGGTGACCCTTGGCCAGATCCGCCGCATGCGCGGCGATCTTGTAGGTGATCACTCCGGTCTTGACGTCGTCGCGGTCCGGCAGGCCCAGGTGCTCCTTGGGCGTGACGTAGCAGAGCATCGCCGTGCCCCACCAGGCGATCATCGCCGCGCCGATCCCCGAGGTGATGTGGTCGTACGCGGGCGCGACATCCGTGGTCAGGGGGCCGAGCGTATAGAACGGGGCCTCCTCGCAGATCTCCTGCTGGAGGTCGATGTTCTCCTTGATCTTGTGCATCGGGACATGGCCCGGGCCCTCGATCATCGTCTGGACGTTGTGCCGCTTGGCGATCCGGTTGAGCTCGCCGAGGGTCTTCAGCTCGGCGAACTGCGCCTCGTCATTCGCATCCGCGATCGAACCGGGGCGCAGCCCGTCACCGAGCGAGTAGGTGACGTCGTACGCGGCGAGGATCTCGCAGAGCTCCTCGAAGTTCTCGTAGAGGAACGACTCCTTGTGGTGCGCCAGGCACCACGCGGCCATGATCGAGCCGCCGCGCGAGACGATCCCGGTCTTGCGGCGGGCGGTCAGCGGGACGTAGCGCAGCAGCACGCCGGCGTGGACGGTCATGTAGTCGACGCCCTGCTCGGCCTGCTCGATGACCGTGTCCTTGTAGATCTCCCAGGTCAGCTCCTCGGCCTTGCCGTCGACCTTCTCCAGGGCCTGGTAGAGCGGCACGGTGCCGATGGGCACGGGGGAGTTGCGCAGCACCCACTCACGGGTGGTGTGGATGTTGCGGCCGGTGGAGAGGTCCATGACCGTGTCGGCGCCCCAGCGGGTCGCCCAGGTCATCTTCTCCACCTCCTCCTCGATGGAGGAGGTGACGGCGGAGTTGCCGATGTTGGCGTTCACCTTGACCAGGAACTTCTTGCCGATGATCATCGGCTCGATCTCCGGGTGGTTCACATTCGCCGGGAGGACGGCCCGGCCCGCCGCGATCTCCTCGCGGACCGTCTCGGGGGAGACGTTCTCGCGGAGGGCGACGTACTCCATCTCCGCGGTGATCTCGCCCCGGCGCGCGTACGCGAGCTGGGTCACCGCCGCGCCGCCGCGGCCCCGGCGGGGCTGGCGGGGGCGGCCGGGGAAGACCGCGTCGAGGTTCTTCAGGCCCCCTCGGGGGGACGTGTGCTTGATGCCGTCGTCCTCCGGGCGCATGGGGCGCCCCGCGTACTCCTCGGTGTCGCCGCGGGCGATGATCCAGTTCTCCCGCAGCGGGGTGAGACCGCGCCGGACGTCCGTCTCGACGGCCGGGTCGGTGTACGGGCCGGAGGTGTCGTACAGCCGCACGTCCTGCCCGTTGGTGAGGTGGACCCGCCGCACCGGAACCCTGAGGTCCGGCCGCGAGCCGGTCACGTAGTCCTTGTGCCAGCCGATCTCCCGGCCGGTCGCGGACGTGCGTGCATCCTGCGTGGTCATCAGACCGTGTCTCCCTACGCCGGCATTACCCGGTAACAGGTTCGGCGGTCGACGCAGCGGCGTTCGTACGTGCTCCCGTACGAAGGTCAGCGCCCTCTCAGCCCGGTGCTCCGAGCTCCCGCGATTGCAAAGGTGGCACCACGCTAGCGCCTCCCCGAGCCGGAGGGCCAGTGGGGCTTGCGATGATGCCGCGGTGAGCCCCACCGATCCCACACCCCACGTCCCCCACCCCCCCACACACGGACATACGCCCGGACATACGCCCGGACACACGCACGGCCATTCCCATGGCCACTCCCACGGTCACGGGCCCGCGACGCCCGTCTCGTCGCATCTCCGCAAGGTGATCGCGGCGGTGCTCGTCCCCTTCACGGTGGCGGTGCTGGCCGGCCTGATAGTCCTCTGGCCGGGCGGCGCACCACCGCACCAGCACACCGGTGTCGGCCTCGACCAGCAGCTGCGGTCGGGCCAGGTGACGAAGATCGAGAAGTTCGACTGCCCGAAGTCCGGCGGGCTGCCGTCCGGGCCCCAGCAGAGCCCGTCGCCTCCCCCGGCCCCCGCCCAGGGGACCTGCGAGAAGGCCACCATCGAGGTGATCGAGGGCCCGGACAAGGGCAAGTCCTTCACCGAGATCGTCCAGCCGAGCGCGTCGCGCCGCTACGACGTGGGCCAGAAGGTCGTCCTCGCCTACGCGCCGAAGGCCCCGGAGAATCTGCGTTATTCGGTCACGGACGTGGACCGCGACTTCCCGATGGCCCTGCTCGCGGGGGTGTTCGCGCTCGCGGTCGTGGTCGTGGGCCGGCTGCGCGGGGTCTTCGCGCTGGTGGCCCTGGTGATCAGCTTCGGGGTGCTGACGATGTTCATCCTCCCGGCGATCCTCCAGGGCTCGAATCCCCTGCTGGTCGCCGTCATCGGCGGCAGCGCGATCATGCTGATCGCGCTCTACATGTGTCACGGTCTCAACGCGCGGACCTCCGTGGCGGTGCTGGGCACGCTGACGTCCCTGCTGGTCATCGGGCTGCTCGGGTCGGTGTTCATCGACTGGGCCCACCTGACGGGCAATACGGACGACCAGACGGGCCTGGTGCACGGCCTCTATCCGCAGATCGAGATCCGGGGTCTGCTGCTCGCCGGGATCATCATCGGCTCGCTGGGCGTGCTCGACGACGTCACGGTCACCCAGACCTCGGCGGTGTGGGAGCTGAAGGACGCCAACCCGTCGGCGAATTGGCGGAAACTCTACGGTTCCGCGATGCGCATCGGCCGGGACCATATCGCCTCGGTGGTGAATACGCTGGTCATGGCGTACGCGGGCGCGTCCCTGCCGCTGCTGCTGCTGTTCTCGATCGCGGACAGCGGCGTGGGCACGGTGGCGACCAGCGAGATCGTCGCGGAGGAGATCGTCCGGACGCTGGTGGGCAGCATCGGCCTGGTGGCCTCGGTGCCGGTGACGACCCTGCTCGCCGCGCTCGTTGTCAGTGCCGACCGGCATGATGGGGGCAAGGGGAGGGCGAAGGCCCGGGGCGGCAGACGCCGCCGCGCGAAGTAACGGGGAGACGGGGGGGCTTCCGGTGGTCGGTGAGCTGGGCAGAGTGACGGGGACGATCGGTCCCGGGCTGGTCGGCGAGGTGATGGTACGGGTCCGGGGCGGCGCCGAGGCCTTCCTCGCCTACGCCGCCGAGCCGGGCGAGCGCATCGAGCGCGGGACCGTCGTCATCGTCACGGAATATCAACCGCCGCGCACCGTCTATGTGACGTCCGCCTACACCTGATTCCCAAGTCGCGGGCGGGGTATCAGCGTCTTCACCTGGCCCTGTCGGGCCGCGCACTTCGTGAACGAACGGCCCCACGGCGGGCCGTAAGGGGGGAGATACGCATGGTCGTTGGCGTCGTGGCGGGGGCGGTCCTCGCCGCGGTCATCATCCTGGTCGCGCTGTTCAAGCTCATGTGGCGGGTCGCGGAGCCCAATGAGGCCCTGATCATCTCCGGCTCCAAGCACCGCACGGAGGGCTTGGGGGACGGGCTGGGATTCCGGATAGTCACGGGGCGGGGGACGTTCGTGCTGCCGGGGGTACAGGCGGTGCGCAAGTTGTCCCTCGATCTCAACGAGGCGGACCTCAATGTGGATTGCGTCACCAAGCAGGGCATTCCACTGAAGGTGCACGGCGTGGTGATCTTCAAGGTGGGCGATGACTTCGTCTCGATCGCCAACGCCGCCCGCCGCTTTCTCGACCAGCAGAAACACATGCCCGAGCGGGTGCACAACGTCTTCGCCGGGCATCTGCGCTCGATCGTGGGCGGGTTGACCGTGGAGGACATGATCCGCGACCGGGAGCGGCTGACGGGTGAGACCCGGGCCGCCTCGGGCACGGAGATGGAGAAGCTCGGCCTGATCATCGACTCGCTCCAGATCCATGAGATCCAGGACCCCACGGGCTACATCAAGAACCTCTCCGCACCGCACGCCGCCGCGGTGCGCCGGGACGCCCGGATAGCCCAGGCGGAGGCGGACCGGCTGGCCACCGAGGCGGAGCAGCAGGCCGCGGCGCGGATGTCGGAGGCCCAGCGGGACAGCGAGATCCTTCAGGCCGGCTACCAGGCCGAGCGGGACAGCGCCGCCGCGAAGGCACGGCAGGCGGGCCCGCTGGCGGAGGCCGCGGCGCGCCAGGAGGTCGTCGTCCAGGAGACTCGGGTCGCGGAGCTGGACGCCATGCGCCGGGAGCAGCAGCTCCAGGCCGATGTCCGCAAGCCCGCGGACGCGTCGGCGTACGAGAAGCGGACGCTGGCGGAGGCCGAGCGCGACGCCCGGATCTCGGCGGCCGAGGCGAAGGCCAAGGAGACGGAGCTCGCCGCGGCGGCCGAGGCTACGCGCGTGAAGACGGCGGCGGGAGCCGAGGCCGAGGCCACCAGGACGCGCGGTGACGCCGCCGCCGCGGCGACCCGTGCCACCGGTGAGGCCGAGGCCGCTGCCGCGCAGGCCAAGGGCCTGGCGGCGGCCGAGGCGGCCAGGGCACAGGGGCTCGCCGAGGCCGAGGCCCTCAAGGCCCGGGCGGCGGCCCTCGCGGAGAACCAGGACGCGGTGGTCGCGCAGCAACTCGCCGAGAAGTGGCCCGAGATCGTCCAGGCGGGCGCTCAGGCGTTCGGAAGCGTGGATCACATGGTGCTGCTGAACGGGGCGGACGGCATGTCCGACCTGTTCGCGAAGGCGCTGACGATGGGAGGTACGGGTCTGGGGCTGGCCCGGCAGCTGCTCTCGGCCATGGGCACGGCCGACGGAGCGGGCTCGGGCACGAGCGCGGGCACGGTGGGGAACGGTGGCCTGTTCGGTGGCGCCGGGACGTCCGGTGGTACGGGGGGCGCCGGTGGAGCGGTCGGGGGAACGGTCGCTGGTGCGGACGCGCACGGCGGTACGGCCGGCGTGGCCGCTGACACGGCGGCGGACGGCGGCACGGGGCCGCGGGCGCGGGTCCCGGCATTCGCCCCGCAGGGTCGGGGGGCGGCACCGCGCGCCGAGCGGGTGCCGATCGAGGAGGACGGCGGTGAGCCCGTGACGGGCGGCGGCGCACCGGCTCCCGGGGCCGGCTAACCCGCGTTCTGCCCCTCGGGGTTGCCGGCGAGGATGCTGTCGAGCGCCGCGGCGAGTTCGTAGTCGAAGTCGGCGACAGTGTGCTCCTCGCCGAGCGGGGCGACGCGGTCGGTCCGGTCCAGGAAGGCCACCAGCGGCGCCGCCCCGGCCCGGAACAGGGCGCCTTCGCCGCCCACTTGCAGCCGGATGAAGACGTCCGAGAGGTGCTGGGAGGAGGCGGGGGCGATGTGCACATCGCCCTCGCCGGAGGGCTGGCTCAGCCCGTCGAGGAGCAGCTCCCTGGCGAAGGCCCATGTCACGGGTGCGTCGCCGGGGAGATGGAAGGTGAACTTCACCGCGTACGGGTCGCTGCTGTCGTAGCCCAGCTCCACCGGGATCCGGAAGGACAGCTCCTCGGAGACGAGGAAGGTCATGACCACTTCTGCCTGAACTGTGTCGCGCATCGCCCAATGCCCCGTCTTCGTCGGTTTGGCAGGGATTGAAGCCTGATGGCCCCAATGACGCCATAGTCTGACAAGAACGCCTGGTGGATCACAAGGAGTGATTTTCCAGATACTCATGGAGACCGAGGGTGAGCATACGAGCTCTCCGACTCTGGAGCGTAGCGACTCGACTACGGGGTGGAGTCGTAACGGGGGATTTGCTGGCCCGGACCGGCCGAGAACTGGCCAAACCAGCCCGAGGGCGCACGGATTACCGCAGGGGCGGCACCCCCGGCGTTCACGTTGACGGAGGAATGTTGACGGGAGAGATAACTCCTCGCCTTCCGCTTCGTTGAGTTGACAGCGGGCACCGGACGGTGGCGTGGGCGACGTCGCCCGACCGGTGGGCGCTGCCCGGGCGTCCCCCTCGCCCGGGACGGCCGGTTCCTACCAGTCGCTCTTCGACGAGGAGGACGACGTGAACTTCTTGACGACGAAGATCAGGCCGGCGACCAGCGCCACCAGCAGCAGTGCCTTGAAGAGCAGGCCGATGACAAAGCCGAGCAGGCTCATGATCAGGCTGCCGAACACCACCAGCACGAGAACCGGCACCGCGACCCAGGTCACCCACCACGGCAGTCCTGCGAATATCCCCTTCTCAGCCATCTCGACTCCTGATCTCCGCTTCACGTGTGGATTCACACGCTCTTGTCACGTCATGGCCGCCGCGCGGACGGGAATGAATGCCCCGCCGTGATTCACCGGCCGTCCGGAGCGGAATACCCCGGCCTGTTCTCGATGCTAGGCCCGGGGAGCGGCCCGACGGGGGCCCGACAGCCCCCGTAGACCCCTGAACGGCCCCCTACGGGATTCCGGGGGCGGGGCTCAGCTCTCCGGTGGAGAGAAGACGACGAGAACCCGGAGATCCTCACTGATGTGGTGGAACTTGTGGGGCGTCCCGGCCGGTACGTAGACCACGCTGCCGCGCCCGACACCGGTGGTCTCCGTGCCCACCGTGATCGACGCCCGGCCGCTCACCACCAGATAGACCTCGTCCTGGGCGTGCGGCCCCTGGGGGTCGGCGGCGCCGGCGTCCAGCGCGTAGAGCCCCACGGACATGTTCCGCTCCCGCAGGAACTGCAAATACGCGCCGTCGTTGGCGACGCGCTCCACTTCCAGCTCGTCCAGCCGGAACGCCTTCATCCGTCGTCCATTCCTCGCCGCTCGGCCCGGCCGGGCCGGTCGTGGTCCTCGCGCGCATCCCCGTCGGCCGCGCCCGTCTGCAACGATCTCACCATGAAGAATTTCGTAGTCAAGACGATCGCCAACGCGGCGGCCCTGGCGGTGGCCATCTGGCTGCTCAAGGGGATCACGCTGTCCGGCGAGAACACCGCTCGCAAGGTGCTCACGCTCTTCCTCGTCGCGCTCGTCTTCGGCGCGGTCAACTTCATCGTCAAGCCGGTCGTGAAGCTGCTGTCGTTCCCGCTCTTCATCCTGACCCTCGGCCTGATCACCCTGGTGATCAACGCCTTGATGCTGCTGCTGACCTCCTGGCTGGCGGACAAGCTGGATCTGGCCTTCCATGTGGACGGCTTCTGGTCCGCGCTGGTCGGCGGCGTGATCATCTCGATCGTGGCCTGGGCGATGCATGTGATCCTGCCGGACGACAACGACTGAACCGCGGGAATCCGGCGGCGCCCGGCCTCGCGCCGGCGCCTCGCCCGACCCGTCGGGGCCACGACAGGAGGACGGCTCGAGCCTCCCCCCTCTTGGCTCGAGCCGCCACGGCTCCACGCGCGAAGAACCGCGCGACCCAGGCTAGTTGACTCTGCGTCAGTGTCCAATCACCCTAGCGGCACAGCCCTATCGACTTATTTATAGTTCCTTCACGATCGGTGGCGGCACCATAGGGAGACGACATGGATCTGGCCCTTTTGCGCACATTCGTCACGGTGCACAGGGCCGGTTCCTTCACCCGGGCCGCGGCACTCCTCGGCCTCTCCCAGCCCGCCGTCACCAGCCAGATCAGGACCCTGGAGCGACAGCTGGGCCGGCCGCTCTTCCTCCGCCAGGCGCGCGGGGTCCGTCCCACCGCCATCGGCGACGAGCTCGCCCACAAGATCGCCCCGCATGTGGACGCGCTGCTGGCGATCGCCGAGGCCGACCTCGACGACCAGTGGGCCAGCCGCACCCTGCGCCTCGCGGGCCCTCCCGAGTTCACCGCCCTGCGCGCCCTGCCCGCGCTCGTCCCCCTGATCGGCCGGGGCCTGACCGTACGCGCCGCCCACGGCATGGCCGAGGAGCTCTTCGAGGGCCTGTCCGACGGGCACCACGACCTCGCCATCGCCACCTCCCGGCCGCGCGGCCGGCTGCTGGCCGCCACACCGCTCTGCGACGAGGAGCACGTCCTCGTCGCCGCCCCACGCTGGGCGGCCCGGCTCGGCGGCCCGGCCGTCGTCCGCGACAAGGGTCTCCAGGCCCTGGAGCACTTGCCCGTGGTCGAGGTCCACGAGAGCCTGCCCTTCGTCTCCCGCTACTGGTCGGCCGTCTTCGACTCCAAGCCGCTGGCCGTCGGCACCGTCATCGTCCCCGACCTGCGCGCGGTGCTCTCCTGCGTCGCCGCCGGGGCCGGCATCGGCGTGCTGCCGCGCTATCTGTGCGGAGAGGCCCTGGACACCGGTGAGATCGTGGCGCTCCTGGATCCGCCAGTGCCACCGCTGCGCACCTATTTCCTGGTCGTCCGGGCCGGCACGCTGGCGCATCCCCATCTCGCGCGGGCGCACGAGTGGCTGCTGCGCGCCGCCGTTTCCTGGTGAGAAAGGGTTTCACCACGGGGCTCGCGCGGCAGATGTCCCCTATGACCGAACGGCCCGTGGTCAAACGCACCGCCCGTGCCATCCTGCTCGACGGCGAACCCGGCTCCGAGGCGCTCCGGCTCGTCCTGATCAAACGCACCAAGCCCGGCCAGGCGCCGTACTGGATCACCCCCGGCGGCGGGGTCGAGCCCGAGGACAGCACCGTCGTCGCCGCCCTCCACCGCGAGGTGGACGAGGAGCTCGGCGCGAAGGTCGTCGACGTGGTCCCCGCCTTCGTCGACACCGTCTCCCACTCCCTCCACCACGCCGCCCACGGGGTGAAGGTGCAGCACTTCTTCGTCTGCCGGCTGGCCTCGATGGACCTGTCCCGGCGGCACGGCCCCGAGGTCGACGAGCCGTGCGGGACGTACGAGGTGGTGCGCGTCCCCTTCACCCGGGCGGGCATCGACTCGGTGGAGGTCGTACCGCCGTCCCTCCGGGTGTTCCTGCGGGCGAACATCGAGGGAGTGCGGGCCCTGCTCGCGCACGACCTGGCCTGACGACGCCCCGGCTGCCCACGCCTCAGCGGTCTCGAGGCCATCAGCTCGTCGCCGAGGCCATCAGCTCGTCGATCGAGTCATGGCGGATCCGGTGCGCCGGGATCCCTATGCCGACCAGGGTGTCCACCCCGCTGCGGACCATTCCGGGCGGCCCGGAGAGATAGGCGTCGTAGGCGGTCCAGGGGCCGTACTTGCGGACGACCTGGGGGAGTTGCCCGCTCAGGCCGAGCGTGGGGCCGTCTGAGATCACTGGACGCACGGAGAGCCATCGGTACGACTTCTGCAGTCGCAGCATGGTGTCGATGTCGTAGAGGTCATCATCATGACGGGCACCGTAGAAGACCTCGACGGGGCGACTGCGACCGTGCCGCGCGACATCTTCGACCAGTGCCTTGATCGGGGCGATTCCGGTACCGCCGCCCAGACACAGCAGCCCGTTGTCGCTGCCGTGGTCGACGGTCATCGAGCCGGCCGGGGGGCCGAGCCGGATGACGTCACCCGGGCGGGCGCGGTGGACCAGGGCGCCGGAGACCCAGCCGGCCGGCACGGCCTTGATGTGGAAGGAGAGCAGGCCGTCCTCGCGCGGGGCACAGGAGAACGAGTAGTGCCGCCATACGCGCGGCCACCAGGGCGTCTCCACGCTCGCGTACTGGCCGGCGAGAAAGGGATAGGGCTGGTCGGGCCGCACGGTCATGATGGCGACGTCCGGCGTGCGCGGCTCATGGGCGACGATCTCGGCCTGCCACCAGGGCGGGGAGCTCCGCTCGTCCTCGGCGGCCGCGTCGATCATGATCTGGGAGATGGCGGTGTAGACCCGCACCCACGCGGCCTGCGCGGCGTCGTCCCAGGTCCCGGAGGCATGGCGGGCGAGCGCGTCGATCAGGCACTCCCCCACGGCGGGGTAGTGGGTGGGGGCGGTGCCGTACTTCCGGTGTCCCCGGCCCAGTTGGGAGAGGTAGGTGGTGAGGGTCGCGGTGTCGTCGGCGTGGCGCGCGGCGGTGAGCAGCGCCTTGAACAGCCGGTCGCGCTGGGTGTCCATGGCGGCGGGGAAGAGGGCGCGCAGCTCCGGCTCGCGGACGAAGAGCAGGGCGTAGAAGTACGAGGTGACCTTGTCGGCGACGGGCTCGATCTCGGCCAGTGTGCGGCGGATCAGCAGGGCGTCGGGGGACGGTGTGCCACCGGGCGAGGGGGCGTTCCCCGGAAGCGTGACGGGGGCGGCG